>CAYQFT010000006.1:0-40271 GCA_964416825.1 uncultured Porphyromonadaceae bacterium | reverse complement strand
AGGTCAACATTTGATAAGAACTTAAAGGCAAGCGCAATTTCCAGAAAGCCGAGTGATACCTTAACAGTGTTTAACCATCCGCCTGATTTAGGCATCTCTTTCAACCAGGATGGGAATATTGCAAACAGGGTAAACGGAAGGGCAAATGCAAGACCGAACCCCAGCATACTGATAATTGGCTGGAGAATTTCACCTCCGGCCGACTGAACCAGGACAGTTCCAACGATAGGTCCGGTGCACGAGAAGGAAACCAGGACTGTGGTAAACGCCATAAAGAATGGTCCGCCCCATCCCCCCTTATCAACCTGCTGGTCTGATCTACTGATCATCCAGTTGGGAAGAGTAAGCTCAAACATCCCAAAGAACCAGGCTGCAAAGAAGATAAATATCAGGAAGAAAAGCACATTGGGAATCCAATGGGTACTAAGGAAGTTTGCGATACCCGGACCAAATAGAAGAGCAACAATGGTTCCGATTACAGTAAAGATTCCAACGATGGAGACTCCAAAGAAAAGGGCTTTGAAAATGGATTTCCTTTTTGAATCCTTTCCATGCATGAAGAATGAAACCGTCATCGGGATCATTGGGAATACACATGGCGTCAGGAGCGCGATCAATCCACTGCCGAAGGCGATCCAAAAAAGTGTCCAGAGGCTCTTTTTGGATCCGCCAGAGGGTTCTCCTACCTCACTTGAGTTTTTTTTTACTGCTTCTGCCGGAGCTGTTGTTGTTTTACCCGGGTTAACGGTAAAAGAAAAATCATCCCCGCCCAGGGAACAGGATTTATCATCGCAGGTCTGGTAATTCAATTCCCCTGTGATCGTAAAGTTCGACTTTTCAAGGATTTTGATTCGCTGGGAAAAGACGGCCTCAGTGGAGAAATACTTCATTTTCATCCCGAACATTTCATCCATTTCCTCGCGAGGAACAGTTACTTCCTTTACGCTGTCAAGACGCTGAAATGCAGGGGTTTGATTAAAAGTAAAGGATAACGGTATAGCTGGACAATCTTTGGGGAGGAACTGGCTGTACATATGCCAGGTTGGCTCGATTGATGCAGTAAATTGAAGATCATAGATAGAGTCATTAACTTTCACTACAGAATATTTCCAGGAAACCGGATCTACCATTTGTGCCTGAACTGGTTGACTGTTTAACGAGAATGAAAACAGTACCGCAGACAGGTACGCATAAAATTTGATGGAATTCATACAAGTAGGTGATTGAAGGTTAAAGAATGATTTTCTCTCCATTCTGATCTAAGAATTCGTAATTTACAATCCCCAGATTGGCATCGGGAACGATCTTAAGCCAGTTTTTATATTTGAAGTACCATTTCATCCGGATCGAAGGCAATCCATGCAGGAGGAATGCTGCCAAATAGGGGTGGGCCCTCAGGGTAAGGGCTGACTTCGGGTATTTATCCAGTATATACAGATAATGATTCAAGACCTGATCCTGCACGAGAATGCTGGGAGTAACCTCACCGGAGCCATTGCAGGTGGGGCAGGTCTCCATAATCTGAACATCCATCTCAGGCCTGACACGTTGACGGGTGATCTGAAGAAGTCCGAACTTGCTTAAGGGCAGAATATGATGTTTTGCCCTGTCGGATTTCATATTTTCCTTTATACGTTCAAAGACTTTCTGTCGGTTGTCGGCTTTAACCATGTCGATAAAGTCAACCACAATGATGCCCCCCATATCCCGAAGCCGGAGCTGGCGGGCAATTTCGTCAGCAGCCGCAATGTTAACCTCCATGGCATTCGTTTCCTGATCAGCTGCTGATTGGGCCCTGTTACCGCTGTTGACATCAATAACATGCAAGGCTTCAGTATGTTCAATGATCAGATAGGCGCCACTTTTAAATGAAACCGTTTTACCAAATAGGGACTTGATCTGTTTGTCAATGCCCAAATGTTCAAAAACGGGGACCCGCCCAGTATGAAGTTTAACGATTTTTTGTTTTTCCGGAGCAATGGTTACGATGTATTCCCGGATTTCACGATATAGTGACTGATCGTTAACGACAATATTGTTGAAGCTGGAATTGAGGATGTCCCGAAGTATTGTTGAGGTACGGTTTAATTCGCCAAGAACGAGTGAAGGTGGTTCGACGGATTTAATATCATTAAAGATTGATGCCCATTTTTCGACCAATCCGCGTAGTTCAGCATCAAGGACGGCGACTTTCCGTTCTTTAGCAACCGTACGCACTATGACTCCGTAATTTTTCGGCCGGATCGAAAGGATCAGGCGTTTCAACCGGTCCCGTTCTTCTTCGGATTTTATTTTCGTCGAAACCGACACTTTATCCGAGAAGGGCAGGAGTACCAGGTTTCGGCCAGCAAGGGATATTTCGCTTGTCAGCCGGGGTCCCTTTGAAGCTATGGGTTCTTTCGCAACCTGCACAAGAATGGTTTGTCCACTCTTCATCAGGTTGTTGATCTTACCGTGTTTATCAATGTCCGGTTCAGGCCTGAACTTGTCAAGGGTTGTAACCTTAGTCTTTTTGCTTAATGCAAGGTTCAGGTATTTGTTGAGAGATTGGAATTGCGGCCCGAGATCCAAATAATGCAGAAAGGCATCCTTCTCATATCCAACGTCAACGAATGCGGCATTCAGCCCAGGCATTATCTTTTTAATTTTGCCGAGATAAATGTCGCCGACCGAAAACTGGAAATTGGATTTCTCCTTGTTGAGCTCAACCAGCCGTTTTTCTTCGAGCAAAGCTATCGCAATCTCGTTAGGTCCGGCATCAATAATCAGTTCATTACTCACAACTCATTTATTCTTTGGAGAAAAGAGTACAAACAGATAAAGCATTCTCAATAAACAGCATAAACCTAAAGAGAAGGCTCTTTAGGTTTATGCAAAAGCATCAATTATTGATAAGCTATTTCTTTTTCTTATGGCGGTTTTTGCGCAGACGCTTTTTGCGTTTATGCGTAGCCATTTTATGTCTCTTGCGTTTTTTTCCGCTTGGCATTTTATTGACAAATTATTAAACCCGTAACTATTTTTTCTTTCTAACCTGATCTTTAACCTTGGCAACAAAGGTTTTTGCCGGCTTAAACGACGGGATAAAATGCTGCGGGATAATGATCGTGGTGTTTTTTGAGATGTTACGAGCGGTTTTTTCGGCTCTTTTCTTCACGATAAAACTACCAAATCCCCTTAGGTAAACATTGTTACCATTTACTAATGAGGTTTTTACGGTGTTCATGAAAGCCTCAACCGTCTTCTGTACAGCTACCTTCTCAATTCCGGTGTTCTTGCTGATTTCGTTTACAATGTCTGCTTTAGTCATCGCTATAAATACTTTAATTATCAACTAATTACATTTGGTCTGCAAATATAAACCTTTTTCATTAATTAACCAGCCTACACAAATTTTTTTTATCTTTTTTTCCATTTCCCTGAACATCTTGCATATATATATTATGTAAGGGACTGGCAGCAGTTTTTTAAGTCGGAAACTTGCGATATAGGAATTGTTTGTACTTTTAGTAATCATTAAATCTTTATTCAAATGTCTGTAAACAAAGCGATTCTAGTTGGGAATGTAGGTAAGGACCCGGAAATCCGGCACCTTGAGGGCGGAACATCGGTAGCCCGGTTTACCCTGGCAACTTCTGAGACTTACAAGAACAAAACCGGGGAGTTGATCACCAATACTGAATGGCACAATATTGTTGCCTGGAGGCAATTGGCGGACGTAGCCGAGAAGTTCATCAAAAAAGGGAAGCAGATTTACGTTGAAGGTAAAATTACCAACCGGCAATATGACGACAAGGATGGTAACAAACGGTATATAACCGAGATTGTGGCTGACAACATCAGGCTTCTAGGCCGAAAGGATGAAAATGAGGGAAGCCGTGAAAATGCTGCACAGCGGTATGCTACTGAAGCGCCTGCTCATTCCGCAGCGGATGAAGTGATTCAGCCTGCTGAGAGTGACGATTTGCCATTCTGAGCAGCGATCAGCTTTATGAAACCTGCTGGAGGCTGGTTTTTTTGAATTTATTTTCCACAGGCGGCTTCTTCCCAAATCATTGGGTTTGAAGTCGCCTGTTTTTCATTCCATTCTGTTACCTTTGCCTGTAAGAATCATTACCAATCCGGGATAAACAGATTACTTTTTGACCTTGCCTGATCGATTCATAAAACGGAGATGGCCTTACTGGCCGTATTTCTTTCTTTTGATGGCTGTAGCTGTTGGCTGTAAGGATGCCTATACCCCAAAGCCAAGATCCTATTTTAGGATTGCTTTCCCCGAAAAAAGGTATCAACCCCTGAATGGCGTCTTTCCCTATACTTTTGAAATACCGGTTTATGCAACAATCAGCAGTTACACTGGAAAATTCGCTGGATCTGATTCATCAGACCATTGGATCAATGTTGAGTTTCCACAGTTCAGGAGCCGGTTGTATATAACATACAAACCGGTCGGGCACAACCTTGCACAACTGGTTGATGATGCTCATACCTTTGCATACAAGCACGCGGTAAAGGCCGACGCGATAAGCCAGAAGGAATACCTGAATCCAACCCAAAAAGTATACGGCCTATTATTTGATATTAAGGGCAATACGGCTTCTTCCTATCAGTTTTATATGACAGACAGTACGAGGAATTTTCTGAGAGGAGCTCTTTATTTTGATAGTGAGCCAAATAAGGACTCACTGGCACCTGTGAATGAATTCTTGCGTAAGGATATAGAGCGGATAATTGAAACTTTAGCCTGGAAAAATTAAATCTGAACCATGCTGGCAGAAACATTTTCATCCCTGAAAGAAAACCGGAAGGCATTTGCCTGGCTTGTGGATCCCGATAAATGCACAGGCGAAAAAGTCGAGGAGCAGGTTATCCTTGCTGACAAGTTGGGCGTTGACTTCATTTTTGTTGGAGGAAGCCTGATTTTTAATCATATAGATCAATTAATATCCCGGATAAAACCACTCACGCGAATCCCGGTTATAATCTTTCCGGGATCACCACTTCAGATCAGTGCACAAGCTGATGCGATTTTACTCCTGTCTCTGATTTCCGGGCGTAATCCTGACTATCTCATAGGTAATCATGTTGTTGCAGCCCCCTTCCTAAAGGAGTCGGGACTTGAGATATTACCAACCGGATACATTCTTGTCAATGGCGGCCGACAGACCTCGGTTTCCTACATGAGCAACACTCAGCCAATTCCTTATAACAAGCCGGACATTGCTTACGCAACTGCCATGGCTGGTGAGATGCTTGGTTTACGTATCATTTATATGGATGCCGGAAGTGGCGCCGATCGCCCGATTTCAGGTGAAATGATTCAAAGGGTTTCCATGGGAATCAAGGTTCCTTTGATTATTGGTGGCGGAATCAGGACTCCTCAGCAGGTTAGAGAAGCCTATGCTTCGGGCGCAGATGTAATAGTGGTAGGGAATGCCGCTGAGAAGAATCACGGCCTGCTCCAGGAACTATTAATAGAACGGGATCTTTTCAATAACGCATAACGGCATATTCAAGACCGACAAAAAGGCATGGCAATATTTGGGATTGCCGGTATATTACGATTAATGATGCTTTGTTATTCCCAACTCGCATAAATCCGCCCAGTTCACAAAAAGTCAAGCCAGAAATTCGTTGTCGTCTGATAATATCGGAATTAATGGGAAACGCATTGTTACTGCCTCCAGATTCATGGGTCACAAGATTCGCAAGCAACGGAAAGTTGCCTGAAATTCCAATGTCCACAAATCGTCCGAGATAGTCACCGCTTTTTTGAGTTTTTATCCTGAGGAAACCGGAAGTATAGGCACCAAAGGTTCGTAAGGATTGCCGGGTCAATATAACACTGTCTGGTTGTCCGGTGCTACCTGCCGGTGATTTTCTCCAATGGTCATAGGAAATTCCGCAATCAGCACCAATGGCCAGAAGTGGACTGATCTTCAGCTTATATCTAAATCCTCCGGCCGCCCCTGCTGAGAGATATGCCGGAGTCTGGTTTTTTTGAATAGTGGGTGGAACGCCTGTATTCAGTTGCAGCACCGGGTGTATGAAGTGTCTGCGGTTCGGTCCAAAATCAGGATGTTCCGGGTAGGGTGATACGTTCTTTTCAAAGATTAGGCTCTGTCCTGTCACTACCGGCCAGCCTAAAAAGGTGATGACAAAACCAGCCAGGACTATCTTTACTAATATTCTTTCCATACTGAGGTTTTGCCATTTTGCCAGATTCTCAGAATATCACCCTCGAGGAACTCGTTAGCCGGCAGATAAGTGGGTGTATAGGGATTTGTTGAGGCAACGCCATACACCCGTATCCGGTTGGTTGAATCCACGAACTGGTAAAACAGGTAGGACTTCCAGGGAGAGGGTTGCAGATTTGCTTGGCTTACAGGATCTACTTTAATGGATTCAGTAAGCCGGGAAATTGCCGGACTGGATCCAATTGTAGAATCTTCATCTTTGAAAAAGTAGGAGGCTCTTGGGACTCCATACCCATGTGAATAGTCAAAGTAAGGATACAGGTGTCCAGATTTCTCGATTAGTTGCAGAATATCCATGTTACTTGCTTTCGGCATGAGTTGCATTACGCAAGCCGCGAATCCCGTTACCAGCGGCGCTGCAAAAGAGGTTCCGTACATAGTTCTGGCCCGTCCGTCGGCAGTAAAAGCCAGAACAGTACCGGAGGCACATACATTTGGTTTCAGCCTGCCGTCGGCTGTGGGACCCACTGAACTGAAAGCGGCTGCCAGCGCCGAATAAGGGTCAATAGCACCTACACTGATGATGGAATCTGCGTCAGCCGGGGTCCCTAATGTTTTCCAACGGCTTGACCCTTCGTTGCCGGCTGAGTTAATCACCAGTACGCCAAGTCTGGCTGCCTCGAGAGCAGCCTTTGCTGCGATGCTGGTTTTGCCATCGAGCTCCTCCTGGTAATAGCGATGGTACGAGTATCCGATGGAGGATTGAATAATGTCGGCACCGTTATCAATTGCCCAACGGACTGCAGATGCCCAATTTTTTTCTTCCTTCACGGGCTCTCCATCCATCTCCGTGCGGGCCAGGAGGAATTCGGCCTCAGGTGCCAGTCCAACCGGATTTTGGTGGTATATGCCTGCGATGCAGGACAGGACAGAGGTGCCATGAGAATTTCCGTGGTAAACATTTTCATCCTTCCCAACAAAATCCCAGGTTTTTATTATACGATGTCCCTGGAACAGATGGGCCAGGCCCGGATGAGTATCAGTACCCGTAAAACCTCCATCGAGGATTGCAATCCGGATGCCTTTGCCAGTAATCCCATGTGAGGCAAACTGCTTTCCTTCAAGCAATTCGGTTTGAAGGTATAGAAGCTGGTTCTTTTGGTCCGGGTTAATTGCTTGGAATGAGAAGAGGAGTGGCAGAATTGCGACAATAAGCATCAGCACTTTTCTCATGGTTACAGGACCTTTTATGCCTCTAAAAGTATCGGTTTTATTTAAACAGATCCGATAGATTTCTGCCCGTTGCTGCATCCGGAGGAGTTATTGAGAGAATCTGTGCGATAGTCGGAGCGATGTCAAGAATTGTCACAGGTCTGCTGATGGTTTGCTTCGGGACGTTCCATCCATACCAATACAAAGGAACTCTGATATCATAAGGGTAGGGTGACCGGGAATCGCTATCGGAGTTATTCTCTTCGATCCATCCAGGCTGTAATATTAACAGAAGGTCACCGGTACGATCGGGATTATAGGAATTCTGCACCATTGCATCCCAAGGACTGGTTATTTCCCCCGACAGGAGCCTGTCTGATGGGATGGCTCTGGCGATTCCCTCAAAATGTGTCAGAAATCTGGCGGCTTCATCCTGAATAGCCGAGAAGGATACCTTCTTTTGTTCTATCAGGGCTTCATTCAGGTACAGCTGCAGGTTCATATAACTCTCAACCCAATTTCCGTCGCCATGGATCGCACTTAAATAGGAATTGAGCAAGGCCAAGGCATTGCGGTACCTGAAAAATCCGCCCGGGAGATTTAATGCTTGTGAGTAATCGGGATCCATGGCTGCCCCATGGGTAGAAGTCAGAATGAAAAGCGCCTTATCCTTTCCAACAGATTCTTCCACCTGGTAAATGAGACGTTGAATGTCCATATCAAGCCTGAGCAATGCGTCAGCTACTTCCCTCGAATCGGGACCGAATCGTTTGGTCACTTCATTAATGGCCGTATAGCTGACCCACAGGAGATCCGGGTAAGCGTCTTTTCCAAGGCTTTCCTCATGGATTGCCGTGATGGCGAAGTCGGTAGTAAGAGTATTTCCATACGGAACAAGGCTGAGTACCTCGAAATCTTGTGAAAGGCTCTCTTTCCGGATCTTACTTAACTTATAGGGGAAAGTCTTAAACTGATTAAAGTAACCGGTTTCCAGGCCGTTGTCATCCGGAGGGCAGCCGGTATAAAGATTCCCTGCAAGTAAAAGGTCCCATTCCCGTGAAAGGTAATGCTCTGAACTGTTTCGTTGATTAAATCCGGAAACCCAGGAAGGGATAGAGTTGGCATACTCTGAACTGGTAATCCAGGAACCGGAAGCATTGTCCAACCAGTAGGCAGATCCGGGGATATGGCCACAAAGCAATATTGCTGCTTCTGGTCGCATCGAAATTGAAATTACTTTCGATTTATAGTCCGATGCCAGAATGATTCTGTCACCAATGGTTGTTGCGAGTAATTGCCGGGCCGAGTGCCGGCCATTTCCATTGGTCAGTGCACGGTTTGCCTCAGGACTTCCAACCGTTTTTGCCAGATAATCACGTGTGCAGTAAGTTTCTTCTTTTCTGAGCCGGTTGTACCAGGTTTCCGCAACAATACCATGAAGAGCCGGAGGTGTACCCGTTGATATCGAGGCATGTGAAGATCCGATGTCCGACAGAAGGAAAGGAACGGAAGTGTCGGTATACCCTGTTCCCTGCCGCACGATTTTTTTGATTCCGCCTTCTCCAAAAAGGTTCCAATACCTTGCAATCCAGTCATTTCTGAGGCCGTCAGTCACAATGCCAACCACCAGGGCTGGTTTATCAGGATGGGCCTGGGCAGTAATCTTTGGGCTGTTAACCAATGGCAGAAAGAGCGCCAGGAGACAGAATATGGGGCGGTACTTCATCTTTGCATGGGAATTTCTATACATTAAAACGAATGTGAAGTATATCTCCATCTTCTACTATGTAATTCTTCCCTTCAACATAAAGTTTGCCCGCATCCCGGCACGCAGCTTCGGTGCCGTAAGAAATGAAGTCTTTATATTTCATTACTTCGGCACGAATAAAGCCCCGCTGCAAATCAGAATGGATAACCCCTGCAGCCTCTGGTGCTGTTGCGCCTTTGTGGATGGTCCAAGCTCTAACCTCTTTTGGCCCCGCAGTAAAAAAGACTTCAAGGTCTAAAATTGTGAAAGCGGACCGGATCAGCTTGTTGACACCGGGTTCTTCGAGATTAAGTTCGGACAGGAAAGCCTGGCGATCCTCGGCTGATTCAAGTTCGGCGATCTCAGACTCTGATTTGGCAGCAATTACCAAAACCTCGGCGCCTTCAGCGCTCACCGAACTGATAAAACGGGCGGAGTATGCGTTACCATTAACGGCAGATGATTCATCAACATTGCAAACGTAAATTACCGGTTTAGCGGTTAAAAGGCAAAGATCGGCAACGAATTCCTCATCCTCTTTTGAGAGATTCATGGACCGTACATTCTGGAAGTTTTCAAGATGGTCCTTGATGGTAGTTGTTACTTCCAGACCACGTTTAGCTGTTTTTTCCCCAACCTTGGCAGCCTTTTCGAACTTCACCATTCGCTTTTCGATCGAGTCGAGATCTTTGACCTGAAGCTCCAGATCAATGGTCTCACGGTCACGTACAGGATCCACAGTGCTTTCGATATGAGGAAGATTTGGGTCGTCAAAACATCTGACTACGTGGATCAGAGCATCGCAATTCCGTATGTCAGCAAGAAAACTGTTGCCAACACCTTCGCCTTTTGATGAACCTTTTGTCAACCCTGGAATGTCAATGATATCCACGGTTGTTGGCATAACCCTTGCTGAATGGATCAGACTATCAATTTTGAGAAGTCTCTCATCCGGGACTTTAACCTGACCAAGATTTGATTTGTTGGTGCTGAAGGCAAAATTACTGGTGGCGACGCGGGTTTCCGATATGCAATTAAACAGCGTTGTTTTACCAATATTCGTAATCCCGATAATCCCGCATTTAAGTCCCATACTGATTCATGTTAGGCAGCAAAGGTAAAAAAAATGCTATTTTCGCTTCGGTCCATTTAACTAAGAACTGACATTGATGAATAATGGTGTTGTAAACAAAGCCGCGGACACAATCCGCATTCTTTCTGCTTCGATGGTTGAGGCTGCCAAATCAGGACATCCGGGAGGAGCCATGGGGGGAGCCGATTTTATTCAGATCCTTTTTTCTGAGTTTCTGACTTTCGATCCGGATAACCCGACCTGGCCCTTTCGGGACCGCTTTTTCCTGGATCCCGGTCATATGTCTCCGATGCTTTATTCAGCCCTGACGTTATGCGGATTTTTCTCCACAGAGGATCTAAAACAATTCCGTCAGTGGGGAAGCTGCACTCCGGGCCATCCTGAGCTGAACCTGGAGCGGGGAATAGAAAACACGAGCGGTCCCCTCGGACAGGGGCATTGCATGGCGGTTGGTGCTGCCATCGCCGAACGATTTATAGCTCAACGATTTGGTGAGTGGTCAGGTCATAAAACCTATACCTATATTTCGGATGGAGGCATCCAGGAGGAAATCTCGCAGGGTGCAGGGCGGATCGCAGGTTATTTGGGCCTGAACAACCTGATTATGTTTTTTGATTCGAATGATATTCAATTGTCTACGGAAACTTCCGCTGTTACGAGGGAAGATACGGCCATGAAATACAAGGCCTGGGGTTGGAAGGTGATCAGCATAAACGGAAACAATCCGGATGAAATCCGAAGGGCTTTAGCGGAGGCAATATCAGAATCAGAACAACCGGTGCTTATTATTGGCAAGACCATAATGGGCAAGGGGTGTGTCACGGTTGACGGGTCATCCTTCGAAGGTAAAACTTCAACACATGGCCAGCCCATCAGCAAAGCAGGTGCTGACTTTGGTGCAACTGTAAAGAATCTTGGCGGTAATTCGATGGAACCCTTCTCGATTCCTACTGAGGTCAAGGATTTTTACGCAAAGGTGCTGTCGGCTAAAAGGGATAAGACTTCAGAACGCCGGACCAAAGAAACGGAATGGAGGCTTCGTGATCCGGCATCAGCCAGTATCCTAGACTCCTGGCTTAATGGCAACTTGCCGGAAATCGACTGGAATCAGATGGTGAGCAAGCCGAATCTTGCGACCCGTGAGGCATCCGGTTTTATACTGTCAGGACTGGCTGGTATTCTTGGAAATATGATTGTTATGTCGGCCGACCTGGCGAATTCTGACAAAACGGATGGATTCCTTAAGAAGACAAAGCCAATGGGCTACCAGGATTTTGGCGGTCAGTTCCTTCATGCAGGAGTTTCTGAGCTAACCATGGCTTCCCTTGCAAATGGTATGGCACTGCATGGCGGAGTAATACCGGTTTGCGGAACCTTTTTTGTTTTTTCGGATTACATGAAACCCGCAGTGCGCCTGGCTGCACTCATGGAACTCCAGGTAATATATGTGTGGACCCATGATGCTTTCCGGGTAGGAGAGGACGGCCCAACCCATCAGCCGGTTGAACAGGAAGCTCAGATTCGCCTGATGGAAAAACTCAGAAATCACTCAGGCAGAAACTCCGTTGTGGTTCTACGACCCGCTGACAGCGCCGAAACAATAGTCTCCTGGAAGATGGCATTAAATAACACGGAAACTCCTACGGCTCTGCTTCTGTCGAGGCAAAGTATTCAGGATTTACCGGCACCGGAACGATCAACCCGGCTGGAGCAATCGCAGCAAGCAATGCATGGAGCCTATGTAGCTGCCAGAACCGGTAAAGAACCTTCTGTAGTGCTGGTCGGAAACGGCTCCGAGGTTTCAACCTTGCTGGAGGCATCGAGGGTACTCTTCGACAAATATGGGATTTCAGCTCAGGTCGTTTCAGCTCCTTCCGAGGGCCTTTTCAGGAATCAGGATTCCTCCTATCAATTGAAAGTTTTGCCAGGCGGTATTCCCGTTTTTGGACTGACGGCAGGATTATCAGAAACTTTGAGGGGATTGGTTGGATTAAACGGTGCGATATGGGGCCTGGACCATTTTGGTTTTTCTGCTCCAGCCGAAGTACTCGATGAGAAATTTGGATTTACCCCCGATAATATAGTCCTGCAGGTAAGGAACCTCCTCGAGCAAGGTTAGGGAGACGAGGGCCGATATATGGCCCGGATGATTCAGAAACGCGATGAAGGAAACAACCAGCGATGGCGAACTGATCAGTCAATTCCGGGATCCACATCTCAGGGAACCAGCTTTCCGAAAGATGCTGGACCGTTATCAGGAGAAGCTATATTGGCATATTCGAAGGCTGGTTGTCAATCATGATGATACGGATGATGTCCTTCAAAACACTTTGATTAAAATCTGGCGCGGACTCGCCGGTTTCAGGGAATCCTCCGAATTATACACTTGGATGTACCGGATCGCTTCGAATGAAGCCATTACCTTTTTGAAGGCCCGACAAAAGGAGAGAAATTTTATTGCTGATGATCCGGAAGACGCCTTGATCGGCCGTATGAAATCGGACCCATACTTTGATGGAGACGAAGTTTTTTTGAAGCTCCAGTCAGTCATCAGCGAGTTACCTCCCAAGCAACAGCTGGTTTTTCGGATGAAATATTTCGATGAAATGCCTTACGAGGAGATGGCTGTGGCTCTTAAAACATCCGTCGGTGCTTTGAAAGCTTCCTACCACCATGCTGTTCGGAAAATCCAGGCAGCATTTACAGCAACCGATTAAACTAATTATGGGTAATCAGGTCTAAACCAAAGGAGATCAGAACATGACAACTGAAAAATATAAATGGGAGAGTGACGGATTCCGAAAGGATCCGTACAGGATACCTGAAGGCTATTTTGAAACCCTCGGGGATAAGATCATGTCCCGTATCGACCCGGTCGTGAAGGCTCCTGCTGTTGTGAGACGGTCCCTTGTTCGACCATGGATGACTTGGGTTTCAGGGATTGCAGCCGTTTTTGTCATGGCTTGGTTCGGCTTTCAGGAACTTTACCTGAAGCCCCATCAGGAATTGCGAATTCAGGAAAGCCTGTCGCATTTTACTGACTATTACGGTGAGGAACTCAATGAAGGACAATTAGCAGGTTTTGTTGCTGATTATGAGGTTGAGATGAGCTTTCAAACCCTTGTTGATTACCATGACCTGATAAACGCAGAGCCGGAAAGTACGGAAGAATTAATTTACGAATCCATTATCTTCTAATATACTTAGACATGAAGAATGCGAAATTATTTTTGGTTGGACTTGTAATGGTAAGCTTTTCATTGCAAGGACAGGAGCGATCAGATCGTTTCCAGAAGGCCATGGAAGAAATGCAGGCTGAGAGAGTTTCCTTTTTAACGACCAAATTGGAACTAACCGTAGATGAAGCACAGAAATTCTGGCCCGTATATAATGAGTATCTGAAGAAGAGGGAAGAATTAATCTGGGGAAGAAGGGAAGGGTTTGGCCGTAACTACAAGACAGAGGAGGCTACTGATGAACAGATGAAGAAGATGTTAAATGACATGCTTGATCAGGAGATTAAACAGGCCCAACTCAAAAAGGATTATTATACGAGAATTCAAGATATTCTTCCTATTAAGAAAGTTTTAAGGCTTCAGCGGGCTGAACAGGATTTCATGAATCATATGCTCAATCAGATCCGCGGAGGAGATAAACCAGGAGAAGGCAGAAATCCGGACCGTCCGAATATCAAAAATCCGCGGGGTGGTGGTTTCTGATAAACTCTGCTGCTGAGTGGATCAGCGGATACATTATCCTGTCTTCACGAATAAATGGTATTCCCTTGCGGAATTCCTTCACCAGGCTTTCTATCTTTTCCGATGAACGGGCCGGTCTTCTGAATTCAAGGGCCTGGCAGCTGCCAAGTAATTCAATAGCCAGAATATTCTCAAGGTTGCCAATAATCCGTAATGTTTTTGTGGCTGCATTTGCGCCCATGCTGACATGATCCTCCTGTCCGTTAGATGATTCAATTGAGTCGACAGAAGCTGGGGTTGCCAGTTGTTTGTTCTGGCTGACCAGTGACGCCGCGGTATATTGAGGAATCATCAGCCCCGAATTGAGACCAGGTTCAGCAACAAGAAAAGCTGGCAATTCCCTTGAGCCGGACAATAATTGATAGGTGCGCCTTTCAGATATATTTCCCAGTTCGGCCAGTGCTATTCCTAATAGGTCGAAAGTTATTGCCAAGGGCTGTCCATGAAAATTCCCGGCTGAAATAATCTCATCCTGGTCGGGGAAAATGGTGGGATTATCCGTTACTGAATTCACTTCACGTGAGAATACGGAATCTGCATAATCGAGGGCATCCCTGGTGGCGCCATGGACCTGTGGAATGCATCGGAATGAATAGGGATCCTGAACCTGGGTTTTTTTTCGGGAAATCAGTTCGCTGCCTTTAAGAATATCCGTAAAATAGCGAGCTACATCGATTTGCCCCGGATGCGGCCGGATCTCCTGGATCATGGGGTGGAATGGTTCAATTCTGCCGTCAAATGCATCAAGTGAAAGGGCTGCGACCATGTTGGCCCAATGGTAAAGTTGGTTGCCCCGGATCATACTCCAAACCCCCAGCGCACTCATGAACTGGGTTCCGTTAAGCAATGCGAGTCCTTCCTTGGCTTGAAGCTCAATCGGGTCCCAGCCTTTTTCCCGAAGCACTTCTCTGGCATCTGTTTTCTTTCCGTTGAACCAAACCTCACCTTCCCCAATTAAGGGTAGGGACAGATGCGCAAGGGGAGAAAGATCTCCGCTTGCGCCAAGCGAGCCCTGGTCATAGACAACAGGCAAAACGCCCTCATTAAAGAAATCGATCAGTCGGAGCACAGTCAGTAACTGAACCCCGGAATGCCCATAAGCGAGCGATTGAATTTTCAGCAGCAGCATCAGTCGAACCAGAACTTCAGGCAGGGCTGAACCAGTACCGCAGGCGTGTGAACGAACCAGATTGATCTGAAGGGTTTTAAGGTCTTTTGCAGGGATGGTTTTATTATGCAAGGCACCAAAACCTGTTGTAATTCCATAAATGGGGCTCTCTGAAACGCCCACCTTTCTTTCCAGATATTCCCGGCAATGAACAATTCTTTTTCTGGACTCCTCCGACAATTCCAACTTCGCTGATTTGGAAATGATCTCCTCTATGGTTGTCAGGCTAAGCTTTTTCGGACTGATAAGATGGATGCTCATACTACAGGATGCTCTTATAGATGTGATCTGCCAGATCTTGCAGGTTGATTGAGACTTGTGTCCCCGAAATCATATTCTTAACGGTTGCTTGTTTGAGTGTCCATTCATTCTCGCCAATCATGATGACAATTGGAATATGGTTGCTGTCAGCATACTGCAGTTGTTTTTTGATCTTGGCCGGGTCGGGGAAAACCTCGGTACGGATGCCCCTTTTTCTGCAGGAGTCTGCCAACGTGTTGTAAACAGACGGAGTGGGGCTGCCGAAATTAAGGAACAAAACCTGGGTGGTGGTCTTAGTCATCGGAGGGAAAGCATCTGACTGTTCCAGAACATCATAAATCCTGTCTGCCCCGAAGGATACGCCAACACCGGAAACTCCAGGCATGCCGAATATTCCCGTCAGATCGTCATAGCGACCGCCTCCGCAGATTGATCCGATGGCAATGTCTGCTGATTTGACTTCTATGATGGCCCCAGTATAGTAATTCAATCCCCTGGCCAGGGACAGATCAAATTCAATCGGTGACATTAAAGAGGATTCTTTTAGCAGATCAAAAACCTCGGTGATTTCGAGAATGCCAACCTGTCCAGTTTCGGATGTTTGAAGGAAGGCGGCAATCGTTTTCAACCGTTCTTCATTGGAACCTGTAATTGTAATCACCGGCCTGATTTTATCAAAGGAATCCTCGCTTAACCCTTTCTCAACCCATTCCTTCTTAACCTCGTCTATACCTATTTTATCCAACTTATCCAATGCAATGGTTATGTCGGTCAGCCGATCCGGGTAACCTGCTACTTCGGCCATTCCGGCCAGGATTTTCCGGTTGTTGACCTTTATGATGACCCGGGTGTTCAGCCGCAGAAATACTTCATCAATTATTCGGATAAGCTCAGCCTCATTTAAAAGTGAATCACTTCCGATCACATCAACATCGCACTGATAAAACTCCCGGTAACGTCCTTTTTGCGGTCGGTCGGCCCGCCAAACGGGTTGAATCTGATACCGCCTGAAGGGGAAGGTGATTTCGTCCCGATGCTGTACCACAAACCGGGCAAAAGGAACAGTAAGGTCATATCGAAGGGATTTCTCAGCCAGTTTAGGACCAAGCGAGCGGCTTATTTCCGTTGACGAGACAGGATCATTTTGGAGCCTGTAGGCAACCTCTGGCTTAATGGCTGCGGCAAAATCGCCGGAATTCAGAATTTTAAAAATGAGTTTGTCCCCTTCCTCACCGTATTTACCTGTAAGGGTTTCAAGGGTTTCCATGGCCGGTGTCTCAATAGGCTGGTAGCCAAATAATTCAAACACCGTTCGAATGGTACTGAAAATATAATTTCTCCGCATCATCGGAACAGGTCCGAAATCGCGGGTTCCTTTTGGTATTGTTGGTTTTTGATTCATAACGGTCCCGGTAGACCGCAAAAATAGTATAAAAACCTGTTACCGGGAGAATCGGTACAGATAATCGGAAATGCTTGTACCCATGCGATCCTTAAGGTCCTTGCTGCCGAATGACTCGAGATACTGGCGAACATTTGCTGATCCGGCCAGGTGCGCTGCAGCAAGGATGCCAGCTCTGGTGATTCTTATGGAATCGCTCACTGTGTATCCCACATAACGTCTAAAATAGTCATGGAGGGATGACTCATTTATCTTTAAAAGAGCATCCATGGCTTTTTCCTGGTCTGCCTCGGGGAATATGCCTGGGTTCACCCTGAATTCAGTGACAGAAACGGAACCGTATCCCGTGGCTTCCAGGGCACTTTTCCCAAACTGATACTTTCCGATAAAACCGTACCGGTTGAACTCTTTCCAGTTATTCCTCGACTCGAAGCGCGCCAGGGAATTCTTAAACCGGTTGTACATCAGTTTGTATTGGATTTTATCCTTTTTAATAATATCAGCCCTCATACTTTCCAACATGGAAAACGGATCCCCACCGGGTGGAAGGTCGGGGGCCGGCAACCAGATTGGCAGGGCCAGAAAGGTGAAAAGGATTATTACTCGTCTAAATCTCATCGTATTCGATTCTAACAGTCAAACGGAACCAAGCCTGATTTGTTTTACCGCTTGCCCGGAATTTTTGCAAAGATACAGATTTTCTGATGATTACACAAGTTTTGTGTTTCAAGCCCAGCAAACCGACTGTTATGTTTCTTCAACGAACCGGTAGAATTACCGGATATTTTTCATTTAGTCTCCGAAGAAAAAAGAACAGGAGTTCATTCTGTTTCTTCTTTTTCAGCGTCATGAATTCATCATATAGGACCGGGTCCTGGATCAGAATTGCCTGAACCGACTCCCTGTTGAAACTCATAATCTTTCCAGTTTCAAAATCCAGGAGGTATTGTCTGGTTTCCGTAGACCTTGAAGTACGGCTGTACGGACGGCTGTAGTAAGGATTATAGTACCCGTAGTTGTAATAATCATTGTAATAAGGGTCGTAATGTGTGTCGATGACTGTCACATCGGAAATAAAATGACAGACATGACCGATAATGGGCATCCTGTTAAACTGCCCGTTGTACTGGATAAATACCTTTCCATCCTGACAATAGCCCCATATTCCGGTCGTAGCGACTTCCCGGCTGGCTCCGAATTCGTCAAAAAAGCCGATGGTTTTATTCTTCACCAGGTTTTTATAGAAATTGAAATCAAAGGGGTCGTCGTTTGAAATTATACGGATGGCAGGTACGGGACTATTCTCTTTAACCTGGTCAAAGGTAAGGTAGATGCCAGGCACAAACCGGAATTCCGGAGAATACTTCACCCGTTGGGCTGAATCCTGCTGAGCCTGTGCCTTGAATGGAATCAGCACGCATAGTAGTATGGCTGTTATTAAACGCATAATTTCAAATATACTTTTTTTACTTTTAGCTTCGATGAGATCATAGAATGAAAAAGTACAAAATCTATGCCGCCGGTAGGTTTGTTGAGACGGCACAACAATTGGAAATTCGCAGGCCATACGATGGAAGAATCTTTGCAAAAGTGGGGATTGCCGATCCCATCGCACTGGATGAATGTATAATGGCCGCCCAAAGGGCATCCAGCGTCCTGCGAAAAATGCCA
Organism: uncultured Porphyromonadaceae bacterium; assembly: GCA_964416825.1. GTDB lineage: Bacteria > Bacteroidota > Bacteroidia > Bacteroidales > UBA12481 > UBA12481. The sequence continues at coordinate 21,762 of CAYQFT010000006.1, read as the reverse complement.
TCCTTTGAGCGGAGTTCGATCCTGAGTATGATAAGCGACGGCATGCAAGACAGAAGAATCCTGCTGGCAGAAGTGTTGTGTCAGGAGACCGCTAAGCCCCTCAAATTTGCTATCGGGGAGATTGACCGGGCTATTCAGACTGTAAAAGTTGCATCCGAAGAAGCCAGAAGAATTCAGGGTGAATATCTTAGCCTCGACTGGACTCCGGCCGGTGCAGGTAAAGAAGGTTGGGTCAAGTATTTTCCTTTAGGGGTGATCGGAGCTATCTCGCCCTTTAATTTCCCGTTGAATCTGTCGGTCCATAAGCTTGCCCCGGCACTTGCCGCCGGTAATGCCATCATTCTAAAACCCGCGTCGCAAACACCAGCAACCGTGCTGGAGTTAGCCGAAATCATTGATGCAACACCTCTTCCGAAAGGAGCTGTTTCCATACTTCCGATGTCCCGCCAGACAGGCTCGGCTCTGGCTACGGACCCCCGAATTAACCTTTTGACCTTTACCGGGTCCCCCGAGGTAGGTTGGAGCCTTAAATCAATGGCCGGCAAAAAGAAGGTGGTGCTCGAACTGGGTGGAAATGCCGGAGTACTGGTTTCCCATACGGCCGATCTGGAGGTTGCCGCAAAAAAGTGCGTTGCCGGAGGGTTTTCTTATTCCGGACAGGTGTGTATTCATGTTCAGCGGATCTTTGTTGAACATTCTGTTTTCGATTCTTTCTGCCATCGGTTTATTGAGCATACAAAGGAACTCAGGGCCGGCGATCCATTGGATCCAGATACCGATATTTCTGCGATGATTGATGAGCCGAATGCATTGCGGGTTGAACAGTGGATCAATGAAGCGGTTGAAGCCGGGGCCCGGGTGCTTATCGGCGGCAAGCGAACAGGATCTTACGTCGAACCGACTGTGATTACCGGGACACGATCAGAAATGAAAGTCTGCGGTCAGGAAGTCTTCGGGCCAGTCGTCACCATCGATCCCATTGATTCGCTTAGTGAAGGAGTCATCAGGATAAATGATTCAAAATATGGATTGCAAGCCGGGGTTTTCACGAATGACCTCCGGGAAATGAATGAAGCATTCAGCGAACTTCAGGTTGGTGGAGTAGTGATCAACGATGTCCCGACTTTCCGTGTCGACCATATGCCCTATGGCGGGATCAAGGATTCAGGCCTTGGGCGGGAAGGTGTGAGATATGCTATTCTTGAAATGATGGAGCCAAAACTCCTTGTAAGAAATTATTAAAACCAAGAACGATAACCTATTAAAATGAAAAAAACACAACTATTACTTCTGCTTGCAGTGATCACATTCCAGGCAGGATTTTGCCAGGGAAAGAAGAATCCTGTGGATTTTACCTTGTATGACAACTGGAAATCTTTATCCGGGCAACGCATATCTGACAACGGGGATTGGCTGCTATATTCAATCAACCCTACAGCCGGAGATGGAGAGCTTTTTGTTCAGCCTACCACTGACCTTTCTCCAAAACGCTCTTTTAAAAGAGGAGGACAAGCGGCTTTTGATCCCAATTCCATCTTTGTGGCCTTCAAAATCTCACCACAGGCGGATACGGTAAGAAAGGCAAAACTGGATAAAGTCAAGACCGAAAAGATGCCTAAGGACACCCTTGGCATTTATTTGCTCGCCACCGGGCAAACCACTTTTTATCCAATGGTTAAATCTTTTAAGGTCGCTGACGAGTCATCATCCTGGTTGGCATTCCAGTTAGAAGAGGTAAAAACAGAAACGAAACCAGAGAAAAAGGATACCACTTCCACGGGCAAGAAACCCGAAGAGAAATCAAAGAAGAAGCCCGAATACAATGGTACGCCATTATATGTTATCAATCCAGTCACCCGGGATTCCCAGCAGTTTCCCCTGGTTACGGAATATAATTTTTCGAAAAAAGGAACATTGCTGTTCATGGTCAGTATACAGGAAGATTCGGTAAAGACTTCAACTATCAGAATTTTCGATACGAAAACCGGCACATCCCGTGATATAGGAGTCCTTTCCGGTGTTGCCAAGGGCTTGGTCTCCGATGAGTCCGGTTCTCAGCTCGCATTTCTCTTTTCTACCGATACTGCGAAAACGAAGGTATATAGCCTCTACTACTGGTCGGAAAAGGATAATGCGCCCAGGTGTATTGCCGATGTTACCGCGCAGGGGATGACAACGGGTTGGTCAGTAAGCGAGAATGGCAGGATCTCTTTTACCCCAAACGGACAGCGGATCTTTTTTGGCACGGCCAAAAAGCCGGAAGTGAAAAAAGAGGAAAAGGATACCTTGCTGGCCGATGACAAGGTTTCGGTCGATATCTGGCACTGGCGCGAGGATGTCCTTCAAAGCATTCAGTTGAAACAGGCAGACCAGGATGTACGGAAAAACTACCAGGCTGTTTACAACATTAAGAAAAGTCAGATGATCCAGCTGGGCGGACCTGATTTCATCGAAAATTACCGTTTGATTCAACAGGGAGATTTTGACAAGGCAATTGGGTTTAACTCTAAGCCCTATCTTTATAATAACTCACTGACATCCCAAAGCCTCAAGGACGTTCATCTGGTGGATCTTAGCACAGGTGCCAATCAAAAATTGTTTGACAGAATTGATGTGAGCCCACAGCCGTCGCCATTGGGGAACTATCTGACGTGGTGGGAGCCTGTTGACAGTTCCTGGTACGCGTATGGTTTGAAATCAGGTTTAACCGTCAATCTTACAAAGGAATTACCTGTTCCATTTGTAAATCAGATCCATGATACCCCTGATGAACCCGGTAGTTATGGTTTGATGGGTTGGTCGGATAAAGATGATTTTCTATACCTGTATGATGAATTTGACATCTGGAAAGTGGACCCTGATAAGAAGGAAAAGGCAGTTTGCGTTACCCAGAACTTCGGACGGGAAAACAAGATTACCTTCAGATATAATTCTCTTGATCCCGATGAGAAGTTCATTGATGGCAGGAAGGAAAACCTTTTTTCGGTTACCGAATTTGAAACCAAAAGGTCGGGTTTCTATCGGTTCAGTGTGGATAATCCCGTTCTAAAGAAGATTATCCTTGATGATTGCAGATATGCTGGAGTGAGCAAGGCGAAAAATGCAGACAAACTTATCTGGACCCGAAGCACTGTCAGTGAGTACCCGGATTTCTGGACCGGTGACCTGAATTTCAATGGAGCACGGAAAGTAAGCCATGCCAATCCCCAGCAATCACAATACAACTGGGCAAGTGTTGAACTTGTAAAATGGACCGGACTTAATGGGGATACTCATCAGGGGTTGCTGTATAAGCCTGAAAACATGGATCCTTCGAAAAAGTATCCCATGATCGTCTATTTTTATGAACGGCATGCTGAAGGGCTTCATACCCATTATTCTCCGCGTACGAGCGCCAGTACAGTTAATCCGCTTGAGTTTGCATCCAATGGATACCCGGTTTTCATGCCTGATATCCATTTTATTATCGGAAATCCCGGTAAGTCCTTCTACAACGCGATCATGAGCGGGATCATGTATCTGGAGCAACGGGGGTATGTGGATATGAAGCATCTAGGGATTCAGGGCCAAAGCTGGGGTGGATATGGTACCGCATTTATGATAACTCAGACCGATATTTTTGCAGCTGCTTCGCCCGGTGCGCCTGTCAGCAACATGACATCTGCCTATGGGGGAATCCGCAACGAAAGCGGCATGGTCAGACAATTCCAATATGAGAAGACACAAAGTCGCATCGGTGGAACCCTTTGGGAAAAGCCCGAGTATTTTATTGAGAACAGTCCCCTGTTTTTTGCTGACAGGATTAACACTCCATGTTTGATTCGTCACGATGACGCCGATGGCGCGGTTCCCTTTGCTGAAGGCGTCCAGCTTTTTGTCGCGCTCAGAAGGCTGGGGAAACCTGCCTGGTTGATTAATTATAACAATGCGCCGCACAACTTGTCAAGACAGGCAGATAAAAAAGACTGGAGTGTCAGGATGATGCAGTTTTTTAACCACTACCTGAAAGGGGAACCGGCTCCAGGCTGGCTCACTAATGGTGTGAAGGCAGTAGATAAAAAAAGTAACGAAGTTTATTACTGGCCATTTACTGAAAAGTAGCAGAGGATGTGCGTGTTTCTCTCACTGCGTGCTGACAAGTCGAATCTGCAAAAGAGGTTCGATGCCGCCCTGGTGGAGGAGGAGTACTTTGGACCAAAATATGTCCAGAGTGCCTTTGAATTCCCAAGGTGGCCGGTAATTTCATGTGACAAACCTGACCGGATCAGCATGATGCAATGGGGCTTGATACCACACTGGGTGAAGGACTCAGCGGCTGCGACGGAAATTCGCAGCCGAACCGTAAATGCACGTTCTGAGACTCTCCTGGAGAAGCCGGCTTTCAGGCACGCTGCAGCAAAGAACCGTTGCCTGGTTTTGGCCGATGGATTCTTTGAATTCCGTGAGGTGAATGGCAGAAAATTTCCATACTATATCAGGATTCATGAAGGCCGGCTATTTGCTATGGCCGGCCTTTATGACACCTGGTCAGATAAAAGTACAGGTGAATTGGTAAATTCCTTTTCGATCATAACCACTGAAGCCAACTCATTAATGGCAATGGTTCATAATGTAAAGAAAAGAATGCCTGTGATTCTGGCCGAGGAGGATGAACGGGTCTGGCTCTCAAAACTGGAGAATTCCAAGGCAATACTAAAACCGTTTCCTTCTGAAAAGATGGAGGCCTGGTCGGTATCACGCCTTCTTACCTCGCGGAATCCACAAAAAAACAGTCCAGAGACGCTTGAACGGTTTGATTATCCGGAACTCTTGGATCCAAAAGGACAACAGGGGAAGCTCTTCTGAGCTATAATTCAATGGCCCCTTCTTCAAAGGCTTTGTACTTTGAAGCCAGCAATGCGATCATCCTGCGGATGGTCTCAATGGCTTCAATGGTATCATCGGATATGGGCCTTTTTTTCATCTTCATAAGCATGTAACCGTATAAAACGGTGAGGCATACCTCCATGTCTGAGATCTTTTCCCGGATTTTCATTTTAAGCCTGAAATCGCTGATGTTGTGAACGGCATCCTGATACAGCTCCTGGTAGTCTGAATGAAAAGGGCTCTCAATCATTCTGAAATGAAAATCATTTAAATCATCCACAATGCTGTCAAGTATCTGCAGGTGACCCTGTTCTAAAACCTTTTCAGCCTTCATGGATTCAATCAGCTCTGCATACCAGTTAGCGATTTCAACCTTTTCTCCAGCGGAAACTTTATAATCGCTCACAATCTCCCGGTTGATTTTATCCATCTGAAAGCTATAAGCTCTGAAAAGGTCTTCCAGCTGCCACATGTAGAGTATGTATTCCGCAATATTTTCTTTGCGTTTTTGACGTGCAATAATCATAGGTATTGATTAAAAATCCAGTTTATCAAATTCCCGCCGATCCTTCTTGGTTGGACGGCCTGAACCTCGCTCCCGGGAATAGAATGCGCTTTCCCGGATCTGATGCAGGCGATCAATTTCTTCCTGGGGTGTCAGGTTTGTTACGTTTGCTGCCGCTTCCACTGCAGATACACGTTTCTCAATCAATCCTGTAACTTGATAAGTCAGGGTTAGCGGAGGCCTTTTCACCACGATATGATCGCCGATTCTGACCATCCGGCTGGCCTTTACAGATTCACCGCCGATCAGCACGCGGCCATTTTTACAGAACTCTGTTGCCAGGCTCCGCGTTTTGAATATCCTGACTGCCCAGAGCCATTTGTCAATTCGTACTGATTCAGCCATTAATCTGCAATCTCGAGTTTGAACCCGGTACCATGTATATTTACAATATTCACTGTAGTCTCCTCCTTGAGATAGCTCCTGAGTTTAGCGATGTAAACATCCATACTGCGTCCCATGAAATAATCATCGGATCCCCAGATGTTTAAGAGTAATTGTTCCCGGCGAACAAGTTCGTTAACATTTTGACACAGCATCCTAAGGAGTAGGGCCTCTTTCTTCGTCAGTCGTTTTTCTTCGCCATGCAGTTGAAGCAATTGGTTGGCGAAATCGAAAAGTACAGATCCAATCGAATAAATTTCCCGCTTTGAAGGTTCGAGGGTCTTACCAGCCCTTCTCAGAATGATTTCAATTCGCAGCTTAAGCTCTTCCGTGCTGAATGGCTTAGTCATGTAATCGTCAGCACCCATTTTCAGGCCCTTAATCCGATCAGTTTCCAGGGCCCTTGCAGTAAGAAAAAAAAACGGAACCTTAGGGTTGAGCCGGTGGATGTCCTGGGCCAGTGAAAACCCATCTTTTGCGGGGAGCATGACATCCAGAATACACAAATCGAAATTTCCTGATTTGAACGCACCCAGTGCCGTCATGCCGTTTTTCTCCCAGGTGACTTTATAGCCCTCCATTTCAAGAAAATCCTGAAGCATATAACCAAGGTTCTGGTCATCCTCAACGAGGAGCAATTCGGCTTTGATCTGTTTCATAGGGGTAAGCTGATTACAAATATGGATCCTTTTCCCTGCTCGCTCCTGACAGTAATGGTACCATTATGAGCCTCAACCATGGTTTTTACATAGTACAGCCCGATGCCTGTACCCTTTACATTGTGCAGGTTGCCAGTTGGCACCCGGTAGAATTTTTCAAAAACATGGCGTTGGGCTTCACCGGCTATTCCGATGCCGTTGTCTTCCACCTCAATCGTGAGGGCTGAGGCCCCTGTCCGGGTGCGAATAATAATCCTGGGGTCTGCCGGGGTATATTTTAATGCATTATCGATCAGGTTATGGATAATGTTGGTAAAATGAACCGGATCAACGCTCATTTCAGGGGCATCGGACTGAAAATCGAGGCTTACTACTGACCCCTGAACGCAATCTTCAAGGCAGATATTATCCACAGCATCCCTTATCAGTTCATGAATATCGGTTGGCTGCTTGTCAACCTGAAGATCCTCGCGGTTCCTGAGGGCAACCTGAAGAATCCTGTCAACCTGGTGCCTCATTCTGGTGTTTTCCTGCGAGACTATGTCGACGTACCTGTTAAACCGCTCAGGATCATCACAAATACCGGGACGCCTAAGTACCTCTGTTGCAAGGGAAATATTAGCGATCGGGGTTTTGAACTCGTGAGTCATATTGTTAATAAAATCGTTCTTGATCTCACTGATTTTTTTCTGCCGGAGAATCGTCAGAACGATATAGGCGAAACTAAGGATGACAATCAGAAGAAAGACCGTTGAGGATCCCAGCCAAAGAATCATGTCCATCAAAATCAGGCGACGGGGACGGTTAAAACGAACTTCCATGTGGTGACTCTGATCAGAATTAAGACAGGAGAGGCTGATTCGATGGCGGCTGACCAATCCTTTAGTTGCTTTTGCGCCTTTTTTTTCGAACATGACTTCATTTGTCGAGCATTTGATCACCCGCAATTCGAAAAGGGTATCGAGTCCGTGGTAGTCAAAATGGACACGCAGCAAGGAGTCCATTCTGGCGGGATCCAGATTGATAAAAAGGCTGTCGGCATTGCTGGGGGCGCTAAGGCAGCCACCTGAGACATTACAGGGAGCCTTTCGGTTAGCAGCAACATACTCATCTAGGGCACCCTGCAGTGCAATCGTCACCCTGCTGTTGAACTGGTCCTCTCCTAAGCGCAAGGCATTATTTATCCAAAACAGCTGGGTAATGATGAGCCCAACCAGGGAAATAGCGGAAAGAATGATGATCAGCCTGATGGCATACTTCTTCATTGTGTCGGAATTTGTGCAAAGATAGTGGCTGAGGGGCTGGGTATTGTATGATTAACAACTATTTAACAGCAGTCAGCCAGCGGGCATTCAGCATCAGGTGCGGACATTGAATTGGGTCATGGTACGGTCAATGCCGATCATGCCGAAACTTATCACAGCTTCGGTTGATTTCTTAAGCAGGTCGGGGAGTCGTTCTTTTTCCTCTGTAGACCAGTTTCCAAGGACATAATCGATTTGATTGAAGAATCTTTCTTCAGGACCGATACCAAACCGGAGTCGGGCAAAATCCTGGTTTCCCAGTATTTCACTGATATGCTTAAGTCCGTTATGCCCACCATCGCTGCCGTTTTTCCGCATGCGTAATTTGCCAAATGGCAGGGCGAGGTCATCAACAATTACTAAAAGGTTTTCTTGTTCGATTTCCTGTTTAGCCATCCAGTATCTGATTGCATTGCCGCTCAGGTTCATATAGGTGGAAGGCTTCAGGAGAAAGAAGAGCCCTGATTTGTACCTTAACTCGCAGACATCCCCATATCTGGCAGGTTTAAAAGCAACATTGGACGCTCCGGCAAGAGCGTCCAATATTGCAAATCCCACATTATGACGGGTGTTAGCGTATTCTGCGCCGATATTACCCAATCCTGCGATCAGATATTTCACGGGCTTTTAATTAAGGATTTCTCAAGTTATTTTTTCGCAGCTGGCGCAGCTCCTGCTCCTGGGGTTTCCTCAGTTCCCACGGCACCTTTAACTGCCCGGGTTGACTTAAGTGAAACAATCACTGCGTTTTTCGGATCAAGAAGTGCGAAATCGTCGTATTTCAGATCACGAACTTTAATCGTTTGTCCTACTTCGAGTTCGGTAACATCTAATACAAGCGCATCGGGAATGTTGGCGGCTATACCACGGACTTTAACCCGTTTCATTTCCATTTTAAGTTTGCCTCCCTGCTGAACGCCTTTAGCAAAACCTTCGAGCTGGACCGGGATGGAAACTGCAACCGGCTGGCCCGGGGATACCCTGAGAAAATCCATATGAAGGATCAGGTCGGATACCGGGTGAAACTGAATGTCCTGAATAATTGCCTGGTGCACGGTGCCATCCAGGTTGATGTTCATAAGATAAACACTGGGCGTATAAACAATGTGCCCGTATTCTTTTGCATTAGCGATGAAGTGGATCGGCTCGCCACTACCATAAAGGACACATGGGATTGATTCTTCTTTGCGAACTTTTTTTGTCGCTTTTTTCCCTAAATCTGCACGAAGTGTTCCGTTTAAATCAAATGTTTTCATTGTTAAAATGTGCTACTCAGGATTGAACTGCGCTAAGCCGGCTGATCGCAGCGACAATCCCCCATTACACCTAGGTTAATTATCCGGCTAAAAATGAGGGTGCAAATATAGCAATTAAAACAAGAAAGTGGTGCTGATGGATTGATTATTATAGACCTTTTTTATGATATCCGAGAACAGTTCAGCTATCGAAATAACCTGGATTTTAGGACTCTGTTTTCGAAGAGGTATTGAATCCGTAACGATGACTTCGGTTAGCGCTGATTGTTCTATTCTTTCATAAGCCGGACCTGTGAGGAGCGCATGGGTTGCCATGCAGCGCACCGAAACTGCGCCGCTTTCCATAATCAGGTTTGCAGCAGTAGCAATGGTTCCAGCGGTATCAATCATGTCATCGACCAGGACGACATTTTTCCCTTTTACATCACCGATAATGGTCATTTCACCGATTACATTAGCAGCCTTTCTGGTCTTGTGACAGATGACCATTGGGGCATCCAGGTATTTTGAATAGGAATTCGCGCGTTTGGTGCCGCCCGTATCGGGAGATGCAATTACCAGATTGTCAAGGTTGAGGGAACGGATATGATTAATGAAAACAGTAGAGGCGTATAGATGATCAACCGGAACGTCGAAGAAGCCCTGGATCTGGTCGGCATGCAAATCCATGGTAATAACCCGGCTTACCCCAGCAGCGGCCAGCAGGTTGGACATTAATTTAGCAGCAATCGAAACTCTGGGCCGATCCTTTCTATCCTGCCGTGCAAATCCAAAGTAGGGGATTACAGCTACAATTTTATAAGCTGAAGCCCGGCTTGCCGCATCAATCATCATCAGGAGCTCAAGGAGGTTCTCTGCCGGGGAACAAGTTGATTGCACGATGAACACAAAATCTCCCCTTACGGTTTCTTCATAGCAGGGTTGAATCTCGCCATCGCTAAAGCGGAGCACCGAGGATTTCCCCAGTTCGATACCATATGAAGCTGCGATTTTCTCCGCAAGGTACCGGGAGCCAGTCCCAGAGAATATCTTGATCGGGCTGTTAGGATGCATAAACAAACTGTTTAGTTGACAAGGAAACTGGTAATCGAGGTAAAAGTAAAAAATAATTAACCCCTGGTTTCGGGATGGTTGAAAAGTAGGTTTGTTTGTTGAATAAACCCGAGCAGCTCATCTCGGCCGGCTCCGCTGACCGAGGAGGTCAGAAACTCGCGCGGAAGCTCTTCCCACTCGGCTTTCAGGACTTTTCGGAAGGCTGCAATGTTTTTCATAACCTGGTTCCCCGAAATTTTATCAGTTTTGGTGAATACAAGAACGAAGGGGATCTGGTGTTCACCGAGGAAGGTTATAAATGATAAATCTATTGCCTGTGGTTCAAGACGGCTGTCAATCAGAACAAAAAGGCACATGAGGTTTTCTCTGGATTTAAGGTAGGCACTTGTAAATCCTGAGAACACACTGCGATCAGTTTTTGAAACTTTCGCATACCCGTAACCTGGCAGGTCAGCAAGCAACCAGTTGTCATTAATAATAAAATGGTTGATTGCCCTTGTTTTGCCAGGTGATCCGGAGACTTTGGCCAGCGCTTTTCTTCCCGTCAGCAAATTAATCAGGGTTGATTTCCCAACATTCGAGCGGCCGATAAATGCATATTCCGGCTTATCAGGCTTGGGACACTTGGAAGGATTTGTGTTCGAAGCAACAAAGGCTGCTGTTTTAATCACCATGCTCAATATACACCTCCATGATCCGGCTCTCCTCTCGGGGTTCAATCTTGACTTCCTTGATGATTGCCGGTAATAAAATAGTATGGCCTTTCTTAACTAACATCGGGATTTCATCTCCGAAATAAAGCAGGAAACTTCCCTGGGTGCATATGTAAATCACAAACGAATCAATATCCTCATAGTCCCGCTCAACGGTTCGGTTCATCCAGATAAGGTTGGTTGTGAAATAGGTGCAATTGGCAATTAATACCGGTTTATTTATGACCGGGGTATAATCATTCCGGTAATTCGGATAGTGCTTGAAGTCAATGGCGTCCAGGGCAAGATCGGTGTGTAATGTCCGCGGTCGCCCGTTTTTTTCCAGGCGGTTCCAGTCATAAATCCGGTAGGTTATATCACTGGTCTGTTGTATTTCAGCAAAGAGGATCCCCGCTCCGGTTGCATGAACCCTGCCGGCAGGAATAAAAAAGGCATTTCCCGATTCCACAGGCTCCATATTCAGAAGTTCCTGTATCCGGTTCTCCGAAAGATGCTTCAGATACTCCTCCCGGGTGATTTCCCTGTTAAAACCGTTGTAGATCACCGAGCCCGGATCTGCCTGAATAACCTGCCATAATTCGGTCTTTCCGTAGGCATGATGCCTCTCCATAGCCAGGGTGTCATCAGGATGTACCTGGACCGACAAGACATCATGGGCATCAATCAGTTTTATAAGCAGCGGGAACTCAGTTCCGTGCTTCTCATATACCTTATCACCCACCAAATCGCCCATATAGACCTCAATTAATTCCTGAAGATCATTCCCCTCGAGGAATCCTTCCTTAACCACCGAGAGGTGGTCCTGAATACCGGATATTTCCCAGCTTTCTCCGGTACTTTCCGGGGCGTCTTTTTTATCCAGCAAAGTCCTGAGCTTGTTGCCACCCCACAGGCGGTATTGGTAGATTGGTTTAAAGCGCAAAGGGTAGAGCATACTCAACGGTGTTTAAAGAAATTTACGTTATTTTGGAAGGCTCCAATCACAGGTCATTTGTTTCGGACGAATCTGTAAATATATAAAATATGCTTATTGTTGGTATTGCCGGTGGAACAGGTTGCGGAAAGACAACCGTGGTGAAAAAGGTAATGGATGCCTTTAAAAAGGGAGAGGTTGCACTTTTACCCCAGGATTCGTATTACAGGGATAATAGACAAATGCCACTGGAAGAGCGGCAGAAACTTAATTTTGATCACCCGGATTCCATAGAATGGCCTCTCCTTATGAGTCATATCGCAGAACTGAAAAAAGGGAATCCAATCCGGCAACCTGTATACTCTTACCTCACATGCACCCGGGAGCAGGAGACAATCCTTGTTGAACCCCGCAAAGTATTAATTGTTGAGGGGATTCTGATTTTAACCCAAAAGGAAGTCAGGGACTTACTTGAAATCAAGGTTTTTGTTGACGCAGACCCCGATGATCGATTGTCCAGGGTGATACGCAGGGATCTTGCTGAAAGGGGCCGGTCGGCTGACAGTGTGCTTGAGCGTTATGAGAAGACTGTAAAACCGATGCATCTTGAGTTTATTGACCCCTCGAAGCGTTACGCTGATATCATTATACCACAGGGGGGGGAGAACAAGGTTGGAATCAGGGTGCTGACTTCACTTATACGGGAGCATTTGAACACGTGATAAGGAGAAAGGCGAAAGGAGAAAGGCGAAAGGCGAAAGAAAGAATAAAGAAGAAAGAAGAAAGATTAAAGAAGAAAGATGGGGAGGGAAGGGTTATGATAATAGGAAAGTTTTGATCAGAGAGATAAATGTAGCCGGTTGTTCGGCGTGCAGCCAGTGACCGGCATTTTTCAGGGTTACTATTTGGGCAAATGGATATAGTTTTCTGATCAGTTGGATATCTGGTTCCCGTATATAATCGGATTGGCTACCCCGTAAAAAAAGTACCGGAAACCTTGTGAAAGTATTGCCTTTGGTGATTTCCTCCTCCATTCCTGAATTCATCGAATCCAGATTTGACAGCAGCACAGGAATATTGAGCTTCCATTGGAAGACTCCGTGGGATGACCGTTCAAGATTCTTTAGCAGGAATTGTCTTAGTCGCCTGTCGGGAAGCGTCTCCGCCAGCTGACGGTCAACTTCTCCAATGGTTTTTTTGTCGGCCAGTGATACTTCTAAGAGTGTTTTAAGAATCACCCGATGGAAATGGTGGGTAGACCCATCTAATTGAGGATCGGTATAGGATCTCGGACTGATATCGGCAATGATCAGTCCTGATATTCTTTCGGGATGATCGGCTGCGAAGCGCATGGCAGTTCTACCTCCCATGGAATGGCCGAGTATAACAGCCTTATCCAATCCGAGGTGATCCATCAGGTTGTTGAGATCGTTAGACATGGCAGGGTAATCGTGCTGATCGGAATGAAAGGAACCCCCATGATTTCTCTGGTCCACCAGAAAGACCTCGCATAGTGATGACAAGCCACGGGCGATGGTAAGCCAATTATCGCCCGATCCGTAAAGACCGTGTAGAATGACCAGTGGAAATCCCTGGCCTGTGCGGCTGAAGTTGAGTGTCACCTGATAATGGTTAAACCTCCAGTTTCCGGCGGTACATCATGATCGTATTCTCCAGACCCAGGTAGAGAGCGTCAGAGATCAGTGCATGTCCGATGCTGACTTCCAGCAACCCTGGGATATTGGTGGCAAAATAGTTAAGGTTCTCCAGGTTCAGGTCGTGTCCGGCATTCAGACCCAATTTGCACTCCAAGGCCACTAAGGCAGCCTCCCGGAAGGGTTTTAATGCCTGTTCAGGGTTCTTGGGAAACAAGGTTGCATAAGGCTCTGTATATAACTCGATGCGGTCGGTTCCGGTTTTTGCAGCGCAACGGACCATCTCCGGATTTGCATCTACAAAAACGGAAACCCGGATACCTTTTTCATGAAAACGGGCTATCACTTCCTCCAAGAACCGCGTATATTTTACAGTGTTCCAACCTGCATTTGAGGTGACAGCGTCATGCGCGTCGGGTACAAGTGTAACCTGTTCAGGTATTACGCTTGTAACCAGTCTTATAAATGTTTCCGAAGGATATCCCTCAATATTGAATTCGGTGGTTACCAGGGGTTTCAGATCGAGAACATCCTGGTAACGGATGTGTCTTTCGTCGGGCCGGGGATGAACGGTGATTCCCTGGGCGCCAAACCGCTCACAGTCAGATGCAGCCTTCAGAAGGTCGGGAATGTTGCCGCCCCGGGCATTCCTGAGTGTCGCAATTTTATTTATATTTACACTTAATCTTGTCATTTTCGTTCGAAGTTTAAGAATCTAAAATTACGAATAATCTCCTGAAATGATCGCTAGGGATCTGGTAACCGACATAATTCCCCTGGCCTCGGTGGCCGATTCCGTTGCGGATGTTCTGGGCTGGATGGATTTGTACAGGGTTACGCATTTACCTATTGGAGACTCCAGCGGGTATCTTGGATTGATATCGGAATCCGACCTTCTTGGATTGCCCGATCAGACCAGAAAACTGGAATCCTGCCTGCCCCACCTGGAGATGATTTATGCCTCTGAGCAACAACATGTTTTCGAGGTTATTGAGGAGTTCGCCAGCCATCGGCTGACCCTGCTGCCTGTGCTATCGGAGTCCAAGCAATACATAGGTTCAATCACCCTTGCCGAACTCGTGCAAAAATTCAGTTTGCTGACCTCATCAGGACAGCCAGGTGCTATTCTCGTTTTAACCATGGCTGCCAGGGACTATTCTTTAGCCAGCCTTTCACGGATCATCGAAGAGAATAATGCCAGGATCCTCAGCCTCTTTGTATCCCCGGCGCCCGAATCCACGGAAATTCAGGTCACCATAAAAATCAATACTACTGAGGTTATTGCAATTACCCGGTCACTGGAGCGCTTTGGTTATACTGTAAGTTCCTATTTTCTTGATAATGAAACGATTGACGATTTTTACCGCACGCGTTACGAGGAACTTATGAATTACATGAATTTTTAAGTGTTATGAACAACCCGGCAGATCAACGTGTCATTTTACTGTTCGGCCGTGAATTCGGAGACGGATTCCGCATTGGGCTGCGGTCGCTGTTGAATCGTTTGAAGGATTACAATGCAAGAGTCTATGTTTTCGAGCCGTTTGCAAATTTCATTGGTCGCTGGCTTAAGGATATCCCTGCTTTTACCGGAACCTTTAACGGGTATGACGACCTGAGCAAGATCGGCGGAACCATGTTCAGCATTGGCGGAGACGGAACTTTTCTGGAAGCAATAACATTAGTCAGGGATCTTCCTATCCCGGTAGCTGGAATCAATAGCGGCCGGCTGGGGTTTCTTGCAGATATTTCACAGGATGAGATAGTTACGGCTGTTGATTCTGTAATGCATGATATCGGGAAGGCGGAAGAGTTAACCCTGATTCAGGTAAAGAGCGAGCAACCGCTTTTCGGAGAATTTAATTTTGCCCTGAATGAGATCACCGTGCACAAGAGGGATGACTCGTCCATGCTTCGGATTCATGCGTATCTGGATGGGGAATTCCTTAATACATATTGGGCAGATGGGTTGATTGCCTCTACACCAACCGGTTCCACTGCCTACTCTCTAAGTGTCGGGGGCCCTCTGGTATTGCCCGGAAGCGGAAATCTGGTACTCTCCCCAATAGCCCCGCACAACCTTACTGTCAGGCCTCTGGTTTATAAAGATACCATGAAACTTACCCTCAGAGTTGAAAGCCGTAGCGGAAACCTTCTGGTATCTGCCGATTCCCGCTCGGTTGTGATCGACCATAATCTTGAACTTGAGATTTCCAAAGCCCCATTCAGCATTCAGACCATCAGGCTGAGCGATCACAATTTTTATCAGACTCTTCGCACCAAGCTTATGTGGGGTGCCGACAAACGAAACTGATTCCACCCTGTAACTTTGAGGGCGCTTATCCGTCTGGTTTACGGCCGATTTATCCTGTGTTATTTATACTATATTTGCGCTTTAGCAGTTATTGTAAGTGGCAGACGATAATACCACTTGCAATTAGCCGGAAATGAAGAAATTACTGTTAATTATCGGGTTTACCATGACCATGCTCGGGATACGTGCGCAGCAGAGTTATGACTATGGGTTGTTTCTGGGATTGTCTCAGTCGCATCTGCATACCATTCTTCCAATACCAGTTCCTGGTACTTTAGGATATGCCGGGGGCGCCTATTACCGGTATAATCTTAATCCCCGGTATGCGCTGCGTGGAGGGGTAAACGCCGGCCTTAATGTCGCCACAACGACACCTGATTTTTTTGAGGGTTACGGGCTTTTTGAGTTTAACTTCCATGCCCTTAACCCACGTCGTGAAAACGCAAAAATCAGTCCATACGTGGCGACCGGAATCAGCTATCTGGTAGACATGAACCTGATCAGCCAGATTCAGAATTCCACTTCCCCAACCGGGCAGTTCTGGCTGCGGAATATCAGGATTCCATTTAATCTTGGACTCCGATATAATGCGTTGCCAAACCTTACTCTCGGTTTTGAATGGGACCTCAGAAAAGGATATCAGAAGGATTGGTCGGATCCAGAAAATCCCGTAATGAACTTTTTAAATTCCAACTGGAAATCGCACGTGGGTTTTACGTTAGGTTATACCGTCGTCAAGACTTGCAAAACGTGCCCATTTTACGATAAAGAACGTAACAAACGAAGATGAGTTTAAAGGAAAAACTGATCAGGGAAAGATTGCCGAGACATGTGGCCATCATCATGGATGGAAACGGCAGGTGGGCGAGACGAATGGGGGCCAACAGGATCTTCGGCCATCAGAATGGCGTGACTCCCGTTCATGAGGTAGTTGAGGCGAGCGGGGAACTAGGCATAGATTACCTTACCCTGTATGCTTTCAGTACCGAGAACTGGGGCCGGCCGATGGACGAAATTGAAGCACTGATGGGACTGCTTGTTTCGACAATAAAAAAGGAAACCCGGAAACTGGTAGAAAACAATGTGAAGCTAAGGACGATAGGGGATTTGTCAAAGCTCCCTGAGATACCCAGACGGGAACTGATCCGCCTTACCGAAGAAACTGCCGGAAACACAGGCCTTACTGTAATTCTTGCCCTCTCCTACAGCTCCAGGACCGAGCTGATCCAGGCTGCAAAGAATATTGTCACCGATGCGTGTGCTGGTAAGATCAAACCCGATGATATGAACTGCAACCTGTTTGAACAATACCTTGAAACCGCCGGCATACCCGACCCTGAGCTTCTTATCCGTACCAGTGGAGAATTCAGAATCAGTAATTTCTTACTGTATCAGTTAGCTTACACAGAATTGTACTTCACCCAGAAATTCTGGCCGGAATTCCGGAAAGAGGATTTCTATGCTGCTTTACTTGATTATCAAAACCGCGAACGCCGTTTCGGTAAGACCAGTGAGCAATTATAACCGAGATTATTTATGATCAAGAAATTACTCATTTCTACAGCCCTTCTCCTTTCCTCTTACGCAGTTTTTTGCCAGGAAGAACCCCAAAAACCCCTCCAGGTTATTAATTATAACCGGGAAGCCATGGAATATGAAATCGGGGGAGTTACGGTTTCCGGCGTTAAGTATCTTGCTCAGAATGTATTGCTCCAGTTTTCCGGACTGGAAATCGGAAAAACCATAACCTTTCCGGGTGAGGATATCAGAAAGGCCATCGAGAAGCTCTGGGATCAGGAGCTTTTTTCTGATGTTCGCATTACCGCAACCAGCATTGAAGGGACAATGATTTTCCTTGATATTTACCTGCAGGAAATGCCCAGGCTCAGCCAGTTCTCATTTACCGGCGTTAACAAGCAGGAGGCTGATGACCTCAAGGAAAAGGTTAAACTGGTAAGAGGAAACCTGGTAACACCGTTTGTGATTTCCAGGGTTATTTATCTTACAAAGGACCACTTTATCAGCAAAGGATATCTGAATACGGAGGTTGAGATCATCCAGAAACCCGACACAGCCCTTCAGAACGCAACCAGTCTGGATATACGGGTCGATAAAAAGGACAAGGTTAAAATTCGTGAGATCCAGTTTGATGGAGACAGTGTCCTGCCTGAAAAGAAACTCCGGAGGGCGATGAAGGAAACCAAGCAGAAGGCCTGGTATAATATCTTCAAGGCATCCAAATACCTTGACGATAATTTTACGGATGACAAGGCCAACATAATTGCCAAGTACAATGAGCTGGGATACCGGGATGCAAGAATCATCAAGGACTCCCTTTATCACAATGATGATGGTACGGTTGGTCTTAAAATACTTATTGAGGAAGGAACCCAGTACTTCTTCCGGAATATAAGCTGGGCGGGAAATACACGATATACCAGTGAATTTTTGAGCAAGCAGCTGAAGATTGAAAAGGGAGATGTTTACGATCAGGCAGTACTCGCTAACCGGCTAAGCAATGACCCGGATGCTGTGGGAAATTTCTATATGGATTTTGGATATCTCTTTTACTCTGCGCAGCCGCTGGAGGTTAATATTGAAGGTGACTCGGTGGATATACAGATCGTTATCCGCGAAGGGACCGAGGCCAGAATCAATAAAGTGATCATAACCGGAAACGACCGCACAAATGAGCATGTAATCCGCCGTGAGGTGCGGACCAAGCCGGGCGACCTGTTTAAACGGTCTGATGTGATCCGGACTGTTCGGGAACTTGCGCAGCTGGGGTTCTTTGATCCGGAGAAGATTACGCCAGTTCCGATTCCAAACCCCATGGATGGTACCGTTGACATTGAATACCAGTTGGCTGAAAGGGCAAATGATCAGATCGAGATTTCAGGCGGATGGGGTGCGGGAATGGTTATCGGAACTCTGGGGGTTCGGTTCGGGAATTTTTCCGCCAAGAATTTCTTTAATAAAAGTGCATGGCGGCCGCTGCCATCGGGTGATGGACAGAACCTGAGCATCCGTGCGCAGTCAAATGGAAAGTATTATCAGGCCTACAGCGCTTCCTTTGTGGAGCCGTGGCTGGGCGGTAAGAAACCCAATTCATTTTCCGTGTCTTTGTATCATACAATCCAAACAAACGGCCGGAAAGATGAAGATCCCCTTCACCAATCCATGAAGATTTCAGGAGCTTCCATCGGGCTCGGTCGTCGTTTGGCATGGCCCGATGACTGGTTTACCCTTTTTAACCAGTTGTCGTTCCAACGCTATGCTCTCGATTCATGGTCCTATTTTGTTATTAAAGATGGGGTAAGCAACAATTTCAGTTTTACCACTACGATGGGAAGAAATTCCCAGGATCAGGTCATTTATCCCAGAACCGGATCGAATTTCAGCTTAACTCTTCAGATCACTCCTCCATACTCCGCATTCAACGATAAGGATTACAGCAAGCTTACCGATGCAGAAAGATACAAGTGGGTCGAATACCATAAATGGTCTTTCAAATCAGCCTGGTACACTAAGCTGTGGTCTATCGTGGGCAAAGAAAAAGATTCTGAAACCCGTGACTTTGTACTGGCCACGAAAGCAGATTTCGGGTATCTGGGATTTTACAATAAATATGCCCGGTCACCATTCGAGAATTACGAAGTTGGGGGAGACGGCATGATGGGCTACAGCTATTACGGAAGGGATATTATTGCTCAAAGAGGGTACGCCAACGGATCGATCACACCGGCGAAAGGGGCAAACCTTTATGCGAAATTTACGATGGAGATGCGCTTCCCGATCTCCCTAAATCCTAATGCCACACTATTTGCCCTCGCATTCTTCGAGGCCGGAAACGCATGGTATGAATTCAAGGATTTTAATCCTTTCGAGCTCAAGCGTGCAGCCGGTCTGGGCGTCAGGATATTCCTGCCCATGTTTGGTTTGATGGGCGTTGACTGGGGTTATGGGTTTGATGATATCCCCGGAACGACGGGTAAGAATCATAGCCAGTTCCATTTTGTACTGGGATCGCAGATGAATTGACCGATGACGGATGACCGACGACGGCAGACCGCCGGAAAAAGGTAAAGGGGTTGGTATGGAAATTGATTGAAATAAAAAAAATCAAGGTTATGAAAAAGATAGTTGTTTTGATGAGTTTATTGATCGCGGGAGCGACCATGGGCTTCAGCCAGAAGT
The DNA here is from genome assembly GCA_964416825.1 of uncultured Porphyromonadaceae bacterium. GTDB lineage: Bacteria > Bacteroidota > Bacteroidia > Bacteroidales > UBA12481 > UBA12481. The sequence goes on along the minus strand of CAYQFT010000006.1, from coordinate 1,883 downwards.
TTGCGTATGTAAACACGGATTATATCCTGGGCCGGATTCCGGCGTATGATGCTGCTCAAAAGCAGCTGGACCGTTTTTCGGAAGAGTGGCAGAAAGAGATCGAAGGCAAGCGTACTGAGATCGAAAAGATCTACAAGGATTATCAGGCTGAGCGGGTACTTCTGACCGAGGAGATGCGCACGCGGCGTGAGGACGAGATCATGGCAAAAGAAAAAGACCTGAAGGACCTGCAGAAAAAGTATTTTGCACCGGACGGGCAGCTCTTTAAAAAGCGCCAGGAACTGGTTAAGCCGATTCAGGACGATGTGTTCAATGCCGTCAAGGACCTTGCAACGGAAGGGGCATACGCTCTGATCTTTGATGTTGCGGCCGGTCCCACGATTCTTTTCACGGATCCGAAGTTTGACAAGAGCGATGACGTACTGAAGAAGATGGGAATTCAGAATTAATTCCTATATTTGCCGACCATTTTAAGTAACACATTATTAGGTATTTCTGTATAATCTGATTAATTCTTTACAATGAAAAAGTCATTCATTTTTGCTGCAGCTTTCATGCTGTTATCTATTGTCGCCGGTTCGGCAGCTTATGCCCAGTTAAAAATCGGCCATATCAATTCCGAGGAAGTTATGGCACTTATGCCCGAGCGTGACAGCGCTGCAAAAGTGTTTGAACAATATAGTGTGGACCTGAACAAGGTAATGGAGGAAATGCAGGCTGAGGCTACAAAAAAGTATGAAGCTTATGCCCGCCAGCAGGATTCACTCACAGCTTTTGTGAAAAAAGCGAAGGAAGCAGAGATCATGGAACTGAACCAGAAGATTGAAAACTACCGTACGCTGGCCCAGCAGGAACTGCAGAAAAAGCAGGGCGAATTGCTGCAGCCGATCATCGACAAGGTTCGCAAAGCCATTAAGGATGTTGCGATAGCCAATAAGTACACCTATATCCTCGATATTGCTTCGGGCTCAGTTGTTTACTTCCCGGAAGACGAAAGTTTCAACGTTCTTCCCCTGGTAAAAGCCAAACTCGGATTGAAATAATTCAGCATAATGCTAAATTTGATCCCTGCCCAGACGGCAGGGATTTTTTTTTATATGAATGCATTTTCACCCATCGGCGTTTTTGATTCCGGAATCGGAGGTTTGAGTGTATGGAAAGAGCTTGCTTCCATGCTTCCAGGCGAATCCATGATTTACCTGGCTGACTCTGCCCATGCGCCCTACGGAACCAAAAGCAAGAAATATATAACGGAACGGTCGCGGGTTATCACCTCCTTTCTTGTCGATAAAGGGTGCAAACTGATCGTTGTGGCATGCAATACCGCAACCGGAGCGGCAATCAGCGCATTGCGCAGGGAGTTTGATGTTCCTTTCATCGGTGTTGAGCCTGCAGTCAAGCCAGCTGCCCTTGCCTCAAAAACCGGGCACATCGGGGTTTTAGCTACTGCCCGGACTTTCAAGGGGGAGCATTTCAAACGAACATCCGGGATGTTTGCCGGGGCGGTGGAGGTTCACGTTCAGGCTGGCACCGGGCTGGTCGAACTTATTGAGGCCGGCCTTCTGAAATCCAGGGAAACACATGATTTACTTGAACAGTACCTGCGCCCGATGATTGATTCGGGAATTGACCAGCTGGTTCTGGGCTGTACCCATTATCCTTTCCTGATACCTATGATCAGGGATATTTTACCGGCCGGTGTCAACATCATTGATCCGGCACCTGCCGTTGCCAGGCAGACAAAAAAGGTGCTTGAAAACTTTAGCGGGCTGAATCCGGGTCCGTATTCGCCGGTATATCAATTTTTTACTACCGGTGATCCCGGCCCTCTGGAATTGATTCTGAAACAGGTGGCTGGCAATCAGTGTGCGGAGGTTATTCGT
>CAYQFT010000005.1:0-49589 GCA_964416825.1 uncultured Porphyromonadaceae bacterium | reverse complement strand
TGCCCTTGTGCCCTTGTGCCCCCATGCCCTGACAAAAGTCATCCCCCCAAACTTCCTTTGTTAACTTTTAGTCCGTACTTTTGCGACCAAATTGAAAATCTTTTCATTATGGGACAATCCTCAAAAAAGGTGAGCCTGTTCAATGAATTTCCGCCCATCTCCACTCAGGAATGGGAACAGGTAATCCTCAAAGATCTTAAAGGTGCTGACTATGCGAAGAAGCTGATCTGGAACAGCCCTGAAGGAATAGCCGTGAGGCCATACTATCGCTCGGAAGATCTGGATAAGCTTACACACATGGCCTATTTGCCCGGTGAGTTTCCGTTTGTCAGGGGCAACCAGGCTTCAGGCAACTCCTGGCTGATCCGTCAGGATATCGTGGTCGAGGAGTACGGAAAAGCCAGGGAAGATGCACTCTTCCTGATTTCCAAAGGTGTTGAGTCGATCAATTTTCAGACCAACGAGGACCATACAGATGAGGAGGTTGCCGAGCTGCTGGCAGGTTTTCCCTTTGATGCAGCAGAAGTTAATTTTGAAGGCTTTGATCCTGAGGTCATCCTGGATGTTCTGGACGCCATGGTGGAGACCGGCAACCTGAAACCCTCAGTTTTCAGAGGTTCCATCCAGTTCGACCCGATCGGGGAATTCAACCTGACCGGCCGTTTTGATGAGGAAGAGGAACTCTATGAACTGTGCGCTGCATGGCTCGTGCGCGCTGAGAAATTCCCCGGCCTGAGAGTTCTCGGGGTTAACGGAAGATTCTTTCATAATGCCGGTGCCAATTCTGTTCAGGAGCTGGGTTACAGCCTGGCCCAGGCCAATGAATACCTCGTTGAATTCACGGAGAACGGACTTCCCGCAGACCTGGTCGCCAATAAACTCTCCTTCCACTTTTCCGTCGGGTCAAACTATTTTTTCGAAATCGCTAAATTCCGTGCAGCCCGGATGCTCTGGTCCCGCATACTTGAGGAATATGGCGTAAAATCCGAGGAATCGGCAAAAATGAATATCCATGCCGAAACCTCTTTCTGGAATAAAACCGTTTATGACCCCTATGTCAACCTGTTGAGGACCACCACCGAATCAATGTCGGCAGCACTCGGCGGGATTAATTCGCTCACGGTGCTTCCCTTCGACCTGACCTACGAAGAGCCGACTCCTTTTGCCGAAAGGATTGCCCGCAACCAGCAGATCCTGCTTAAGGGGGAATCCAACCTGGACAAAGTTGCCGACCCGGCTGCCGGATCTTACTACATTGAAAGCCTGACCCAATCAATCGCCGAAGAATCGTGGAAACTATTCCAGCAGGTTGAGGCAAAAGGCGGATATACCGAAGCCTTTTTTGAAGGATGGATTCAGGATGCAATCGTAACCTCAGCCAGCCTTCGGGATCAGAATATTGCCCAGCGTAAAGAGACCCTGCTGGGAACCAACCAGTATCCGAATCCGCTGGACGAGATGCTCGGAATAGCCGATCCGGATATCATTGCTTCCCCGGTCGCCGATACGGAAGAAGCCGATGCCCAGCCCCTAAATCTTTACAGAGCGGCCGAACCGTTTGAGCAGCTGCGCATGGAAACGGAGAAATCAGGCAAGAAACCGATCGTATTCCTTCTCACTGCGGGAAACCTGGCGATGCGCAGGGCACGTGCTGGGTTTGCCAATAATTTCTTCGGATGCGCAGGGTATCAGGTGCTCGATAACAACGGTTTTGCAACCGTTGAGGAGGGGGTGGACGCTGCCGTGAAAGCCCGTGCTGATATTGTGGTTCTCTGTGCCTCCGACGAGGACTATGTAACCCTCGGGCCCCTTTTCGGAAAGCTGACACAGGGGAAAGCCATTCCGGTGATTGCCGGATATCCGAAGGAAATTCTGGAAGACCTGAAATCTGCCGGAATCACTCACTTCATCCACGTCCGCAGTAACCTTCTGCAGACCCTGCAGTCATTCAATAAACTGATCTTTAAGAGCTGATAGTTATGAAACCCGATTTTACCAAGATATCTTTTGAGACTGGCAGTAAAGCCGGTAAACAGGCTGAAACTGAGGGACAACCGTGGCTCACGGCGGAGCATATTCCGGTTAATCCGCTCTATGTACCCGGTGATCTGGCTGGTATGGAGCATCTTAACTATGCAGCCGGATTACCGCCTTACCTTCGCGGCCCCTATTCCACCATGTACGTGATGCAACCCTGGACTATCCGTCAGTACGCCGGATTCTCCACGGCCGAGGAATCAAACGCCTTTTATCGCCGCAACCTGGCAGCCGGTCAGATGGGATTGTCCGTGGCTTTTGACCTTGCCACACACCGCGGCTATGATTCAGATCATGATCGTGTTGTGGGCGATGTGGGAAAAGCAGGGGTGGCGATCGACTCGATCCTCGACATGAAAGTGCTGTTCGATCAGATTCCGCTCAACAAAATGTCGGTTTCCATGACCATGAATGGCGCCGTTCTGCCTATCCTGGCATTCTACATTGTGGCCGCCCTGGAGCAGGGAGCAAAACTCGAAGAGCTGACCGGAACCATCCAGAATGACATCCTCAAGGAGTTCATGGTCCGCAATACCTATATCTATCCGCCGGAGTTCAGCATGAAGATTATCGGAGATATATTCCGATATACCTCGCAGAACATGCCCAAGTTTAATTCAATCTCGATATCGGGGTATCACATACAGGAAGCGGGTGGCACAGCCGACATCGAACTGGCATATACACTGGCCGACGGGCTGGAGTACCTCCGTACCGGCGTCCGTTCGGGACTGGATATCGATGCCTTTGCACCGCGACTCTCCTTCTTCTGGGGTGTGGGCATGAACCATTTTATGGAGATCGCCAAGATGAGGGCTGCCCGCATGCTTTGGGCAAAACTCGTGAAGCAGTTCAATCCAAAAAACCCGAAATCACTGGCGCTCCGCACCCATTGCCAAACCTCCGGATGGAGCCTTACCGAGCAGGATCCGTACAACAATGTTACCCGCACCTGTGTTGAAGCCCTGGCTGCCGTTCTGGGCCATACTCAGAGCCTTCATACCAATGCCCTTGATGAGGCCATTGCCCTGCCTACCGATTTCTCAGCCCGGATTGCCCGTAACACTCAGATATTCATACAGGAAGAGACCGGAGTATGCCGGTCGGTTGACCCCTGGGCCGGTTCCTATTATGTGGAATCGCTTACCGATGAGCTCGCCCGCAACGCCTGGGCGCTGATCGAAGAGGTGGAGGAGCTGGGCGGCATGTCGAAAGCCGTTGAAACCGGAATCCCAAAAATGCGGATTGAAGAAGCGGCTGCACGGAAGCAGGCCCGCATCGACAGCGGCCGGGAGATGATCCTCGGGGTTAATCAGTATAAGCTCGATAAAGAGGACCCGATCGAAACCCTGGATGTAGACAATACCAAGGTTCGTTTGTCGCAGATCGAAAGACTGAATAAGCTGCGCGCTGAGCGAAATGAGGCTGAATGCCAGGCTTCGCTCGCGGCAATAACCCGATGTGTGGAAACCGGGGAGGGCAACCTGCTCGAATTAGCCGTGGATGCTGCGAAAAAACGTGCATCTTTGGGTGAAATTTCCTTTGCTTGTGAAAAAATCGTTGGGAGATATAAAGCCGTGATCCGTTCAATATCAGGAGTATATTCTTCAGAATTCAAGGGCAGCGAAGATTTTGCAAAAGCCCGCCAGCTGGCTGATGACTTTGCCGAAATGGAAGGCCGCAGGCCCCGGATCATGATTGCCAAAATGGGCCAGGATGGCCACGACCGCGGCGCCAAGGTGGTATCCACCGGTTATGCGGATATCGGATTTGATGTGGATATCGGGCCCCTTTTCCAGACTCCGGCCGAAGCTGCAAAGGATGCTGTTGAGAACGATGTTCATGTTCTGGGCGTTTCAAGCCTTGCCGCCGGCCATAAAACACTGGTACCCCAGGTGATGGAAGAGCTGAAAAAACTCGGGCGCGACGATATCATGGTCATTGTGGGTGGCGTGATCCCCCCGCAGGATTACCAGTATCTCTACGATCATGGTGTGGTGGGCATTTTCGGGCCCGGCACCTCCATACCGAAAGCAGCAGTCCAGATTCTCGAGGTCCTTATTGAAAGCCGCAAGTAGCCACAACCTGGGAATGGGACAAAACCCCCGGCCTGAAGGCCAGGGTTACTGAAGTGTAATCTTCTACCTTGCTACCAAGAGCTAGTGAATATTGCAAGTAGCAGATATTTACGATTGTAGAAATTCATGTGATGACTAGAAAAACATCTTCGACAGACATCAGTAACCCCGGGCTTCAGCCCGGGGGCTTCTGTCTCACCCCCTTATTAACCCCTCACCCCATGCTCAAAACTTTCCTCTTCGCCTTCATCCTTCTTCCTTTACACCTGTCAGGTTTACAAAACCTGTCAGGTGTAAAAACCGGCATGACCGGAACCATGAGGGGGCTGCATGCTGTCTCCGACAAAGTGATCTGGATTTCAGGCACCAAAGGTGAGTTTGCAGTTACCCGTGATGCCGGCAAAACCTGGTACCAGCAAGCGGTTCCGGGTGCAGAAAAGCTTGACTTTCGCGATGTTCACGGATTCTCCGGGGATATTGCCCTGCTTATGAGTATCGGACCGGGTAGCGCATCAAAAATTTTCCGGACTACTGACGGAGGGAAATCCTGGAACATGACATTCGAAAACCGGGATTCTCTGGCATTCTTCGATGGGATGGATTTTTTTGATGAGAAACATGGGATGATCATATCAGATCCTGCTGATAACAAGCCCTATATTCTGGAGACACTGGATGGCGGCCTGACATGGAACCGGCTCCAGCCAAAAACAGTGCCCGAACTGGTGAAAGGCGAATATGCCTTTGCTGCCAGTGGAACCAGTCTGGATGCCCGGCCCGGCGGTGAATGCTGGCTTGCAACCGGTGGAACCATTGCAAGGGCTTTTAAGACTGATGATTATGGTGAAAATTGGACAGCAGTGAAACTGCCGCTGCTTCAGGGTGATGCAGCCTCCGGAGCCTTTTCCATTGCCAAAGGACCGGGAAAGAGTGTTGCTGCCTGCGGCGGGCATTATCAGCAGACAAAAAAATCAGGATCCAATATCGTAATCTCCTCCGATAACGGGATTGCATGGAGGGTTCCTGCGGGAGCATCATCCGTGCCCTTTATGGAATGCATCCGCTGGATCGGCCGAAAAACCCTGGTCGCCTGCGGCCCTCCGGGTGTCTGGATCTCTGAGGATTCAGGAACGACCTGGAAGGAAATCAGCAAGGAAGGCTTCCATACCTGCGATGTGGTGCCCGGCAAAAAGGTAGTCTGGCTGGCAGGTAATCAGGGAAACGTCGCTACCTTTACCCTTTAAACCATAAAGCAACCCTCAGGGCTAAACCTGTCAGGTTTACAAAACCTGACAGGTCTAAAAAAGAAATATGTCAACATTCGACTTCTGGGGCATCATTATCGTACCTGTGCTGATCTTCCTCGCGAGGATCGGTGATGTCTCCATCGGAACCGTTCGTATCATTTTTGTTTCCAAGGGATACAGGTATCTGGCTCCTCTTCTGGGTTTTTTCGAGGTCTTCATCTGGCTGATTGCCATGACCAAGATCCTCCAAAACCTGGATCGATGGTACTACTACCTTGCCTACTGCGGCGGATTTGCCACGGGGAATTTTATAGGCATCATCATCGAGGAGAAGATAGCCATAGGTTACACCGCTGTGAGAGTAATCAGCAAGGTCCCTGCAGAAGAACTGATAAAGCAGCTCACCGAGGCAGGCTATGGTGTTACCTTTCATACGGCACAGGGCAGCACCGGAACCGTAGATGTGGTTTATACCATCATCAAGCGGTCAGAACTTCCCGGAACGATTAAGCTGATTAACAAATTCAATCCCGAAGCATTCTACACCGTTGAGGAACTTAAGGCGGTAAACAAGGGAATCCACCCCTTTGCCAGCTACTCGAAAAAGCGCTGGAGGTTGGGAAAGTAGGTCGCTTCGCTCCAAATGGCTCCCTGCGGTCGCAAAATGGCTCGCTAGCGCTCGCTAAATGGCTCCCTGCGGTCGCTAAATGGCTCGGCTAACGCCTCGCTAATTGGCGCTACGCGCAAATTAGCCAAAAGCCAATTAGTGAGCGTAAGCGAACCAATTAGCGAGGCGTTAGCCGAGCCATTTTGCGAGCGCTAGCGAGCCAATTTGGAGCGAAGCGACCTACTTCAGTACTACCAACCCCCCCTTTGCCAGAATCCCAATATACTCGATAATCGCCCCAAGGTCGGACTCCCGTGCAGACTGTGTGTCCAGCATCTGTTTGATTTGTAAGGCATTGTGCCTGCCGTTGCAAAGACGTTCGAGCTCAGATTTGTCAGATATCTTCTGATAAATTCCGTTCATCTGTTCGCGGGCGACTTCAGGCATATACCTGGAATATCCGCCATATCCGTTCTCCCTCACCTTGGATGTGGGAAACGGAATTATTGTGACAGCCTTCTTTTCCAGTTCGTTCGGCTTAAGCGAAACGGCCGGAACGCCAAATTTGCCAGTCATCTTTTTCATCTCCTGATCAATAACCGCGAGCTGTCCTTCACCAATCTTCTTCAGCTGGGCTGATTGTACGGCAATCGACCCGCTCAGGACCGCATCACCCGGAGCCAGTTCCATGGCTGACTCAACTGTTTCCGTTTCATTAAGAATCGTGGCTTCAATGTAGCCCCTTGCTTTTTTGTACACCTGGGAAATATTTGCAACGGTTGCCGTTGATAGCTCTTCCAGGGCTCTGGCAGTTTGAAGGCCCATGCGGCGAACCGCATTGGAAAACACTTCGCCGGATATCTTGCCAGCCATGTCCGCATCCGCAGTGGCGATGGTGTATGCAGAAGCAGCCGTAATCACGCAGCAGCGCTTCAGCTGGGTGGGATCGCACTTGTCAGCTACATCCTCGGATGTGTGATAGAATTGGTCCGGCCAGGTGATCATCATGATACCCGGTACGCCCACTCCCCAGTCGTTGAATACCTCATGATCCGAACCGCCGAAGTGGGTTTCAATATTGTAATAGAAAGGCTCATCAGATCCCGAGGGAGCCACAATCCGGTTAATGTATCCGCTCCAGATGGCGATCATGGTGCGGTTGGTTTCTCCTACATATCGGAAAAAGTTCTCTACTACATCATTGATATAGTGAGGGTTGCCAAATGTTGTCCGTTCAAGGTTGAAGAACGACTGGCTCTTGCTAAGCCAGAGGCCCACCATATCGAGATTAATGTTGCACAAAGTTTTCTCCATGATATCCTTGTGAGCGATAACCCATGGTATAGATCCCGAAAACTCTGGAATGAAAATAAATCTCATGGTGCGCTCCGGCCTCGGCAGGCGGCCTTCGTCAAACATGGTTTTGAACATGCGGGCTACCTCCAGGATTACGGCGCATCCCGACAAATCGTCGTTTCCGCCCTGCTTCAGGTAACCCTCAAAAAGGTGAGCCGAAAAGATGATCTCGCCTGCATCAGGATTAGTGCCTGGAATCACGCAAGTTGGAACCTGCAGGTCAGTGGTCTCCATTGACGCCTTGACCACCGCATGTACCCGGATCTTTTCATTCCGCAGCAGCCGGTCGCGGAGCAGATACCCCTCCCTCGGAGGCATAAAGAAAGCAAACCCAACCTTTTCACTCCCGTTACCCCAAAAGCCGGTCCAGGGAATCTGAAGCGGATCGAAAAGAGGCCTCCAGGAGTGCATCGAGACAATCCCAATAGCCCCGAATTGCTGAACCCATCTTGAGATGGATCCGGGATCTGCATAGGTAACCACAATTTTGTCCTTAACATTGGCTTTCTCGAAATCCTCCTTACGCCCGTTCTCCACCCAAACCAATTCCGCTTCAACATCCGCATCCTGGCTTCCGACGGCGAGCATGGCTTTCAGGTCGTCATAATCGGCAAATTTCTTTCGCCCCGGTGATACTTCCCAAAGTTCACCACGTATTCCGTTCCAGTTCGGCTGGGCATCGGGAAACCTTTCCAGCTTGCCATCAAGGCCGTATTCCTTGAATTTATCCAGGATATATTGTGCCTCAAACAGGGTTGTTTTGTACTCTTCCGATGTCCGGCCGCGTGTATACCCGCCCATTTCCAGAATGTGATTGAAGGCCATCTCGCCGGATGCCTCGCCAATAATCTCATCCATGCGGGCTCGGTCAAGAAGGGTCCACTGGTGATAGGGAACGATCTGGGCGCTGCCGGTGAGCATGAGGGCAGCGAGGAGAATTGATAGAGATAAGTGTTTCATAGCTTATTAATTATTAATTGACTCGCTAACGCTCGCAAATTGGCTCGGCTAACGCCTCGCTAATTGGCTCCCTGCGGTCGCTAATTGGTTCGCTTACGCTCACTAATTGGCCTTTGGCTAATTAGCGCGGAGCGCCAATTAACGGAGCGTAGCGGAGTCAATTAGCGACCGCAGGGAGCCATTTAGCGAGGCGTTAGCCGAGCCATTTAGGAGCGCAGCGACCAGTTACTTCTGTACCACCAACCCCGCCGTCTTCAGCACCTCAATATACGCCATTATCGCCGTGAGGGACGATTCTCTTGGGTATTGTGTGTCCAGCATCTGCTTGATTTGTAATACATTATGCTTTCCATTGCAGAGTCGCTCAAGTTCACTGGTATTGCCAATTTCACGGTAAGTGGTCGTCATCTGTTCACGGGGTATCTGAGGCATGAACTGGCGGTATCCGCCATAACCTGCTTCTTTAACTTTTGGGGTAGCCATCGGGATAACAGCCATAGCCTTTTTTTCCAGGTCATCGGGCTTAAGGCTTACCGGTGCCATGCCCAGACTGGTTGCCAGCTGTTTCATCTGTTGATCGAGGATGGCAAGCTGAGCCTCGCCGATTTTCTTAAGTTGGGCAATCTGCAAGGTTACCGTGGCGATGAGTGCGGGATTTCCCGGAGCCAGCTCCAGAGTGGTTTCCACGGTTTCAGTCTCGTTCAGGAGTGAACCCTCGATATACCCTCTTACCTTTTTATACATCGGGGCAAGGTTTTCAGCTTTTGCGTGCGAGAGTTCATCGGCAGCCCTTGCCAACTGATGGCCAAGCCTGCGAACGGCATTCGCAGAGGTTTCTCCGGCAAACTTCTGAGCCATGGCCGCATCCGCAGCGGCAATGTTATAAGCAGTAGCAGCCCCGATCACACAGCATCTTTTCAATTGAGTAGGATCCAGCTTGTCCGACAGGTCTTGCGACGTATGATAATAAAGATCAGGCCAGGTAATCATCATGATCGCCGGAACACCAACAGCCCAGTCATTGAATACTTCATGGTCAGAAGCGCCGTAGTGACCTTCAATGGAGTAATAAAATGGCTCATCCGATCCCGAAGGGGCCACGATCCGGTTCAGGAATCCCTCACGACCGGAAAGGACCAGACTGGTGCGGTTGGTTTCCCCTACATACCGGAAATAATTTTCCATTACGTCATTGAGATAGTGGGGATTTCCGAAAGTAGTGCGCTCCAGGTTAAAGAACGACTGACTCTCGCTGAGTAGAATCCCGACCATATCAAGGTTAATATTGCAAAGGGTATTCTCCATGATATCCTTGTGGGCATTTACCCAGGGGCCGGTTCCGGAAAACTCTGGCACCCAGATGAAGCGAATGCTGCGGGCGGGGCGTGGTAAACGGCCATCATTGAACATGGTGTTAAGCATCCGCGCCATCTCCAAAAGGCATGCGCCGCCGCTGATATCGTCATTGGCTCCCTGCTTTATCAACCCTTCAAAAATATGGGCCGAGAAAATGACTTCTCCTGACTTCGGATCGGTTCCCGGAATGACACACGTGGGAACCTGCAGATCCACATTCTCCATGGCAACCTGCACTTTTGCATGAACCACGATTTTTTCGCCACGAAGCAAGCGGTCGCGGATAAAAATCCCTTCCCGGGGAGGCATCTGGAATGCAAAACCTTTGGCATCACCACCGCCCCGGCCACCCAGGCTGCTGTAAGGCATCTGAATCGGATCGGCCAGCGGACGGGGGGAGTTGAATGAAAGGATTCCCAGGGCACCGCCGGTGGAAATCAAGGACGAAACCGCACCCGGGGATGCATTGGTAACAACAATTTTCCCTTTTACGTCAAGGTCTTTATAATCCGATGGACGGCCCTCGCCAATCCAGACCAATTCACCTTCTGCATCGGTATTCTGACTGCCGGACACAAGCATTGCCACCTGATCATCATAGTCGGCCAGCTTCTTCAGACCCGGAGAAACTTCCCACAATTCCCCGCTGATACCGTCCCAGGTAGGACGTTTTTCACCAAACCGCTCCAATTGGGCATTGGTAATCCCGAATTCTTTCAGCTTGTCCATAACATACTGGGATTCCCATAAAACAGTCTGATATTCCTTCGATAAACGGTTGCGCGTATATCCAGCCATTTCAATGTCATAGGCAAGGGCGGATTCGCCGGAAGCCTCTCCAATGATTTGGTCCATGAGCTTCTTTTCAAGCAGTGTCCACTGGTAATGCGGGGTGAATTGTGCCCAACCGGAATAAACGGCCAGAGCCAGCATGCCCGTAAGCATCAGGAGATTGCGGATGTTTTTCATTTTAGTAACAGTTTAGGTCAGTAAAATCAGGTCAAGTTAGAAATTGTATGATCTTGAGATTAGCATTTAACTTTTTTTAAGATTTTATTTCCTGATACGGAAGCCTCTTGTTTTTCCTATTTTTGAGCCTTCGATAAAAGTCCTGAAATGAAGTTGTCACGCATTGCTATTCTACTTATTGCCGCTTTATCCTTTACTGCTTGTAAGGAAAAGCTGAAGCAGGAAGTCACGGCCACCTGGCCCGATGGCTCCCCCCAGAAAGTTGTTTTTTACAGAGAATCCGGAAAAACCCCGGTTAAAGTGAAAGAGATTAAGTATTACCAGGGTGGTAAGAAGGAAATGGAAGGTGAGTATAAGGGCGAAAAGAAAGATGGAGCCTGGACCAGCTGGTTTCAGAACGGCCGCAAACAAAGTGAAGGCTTTTTTAAGAATGACCAGCGCGATGGTAAAGCCACCGTTTGGCGCGAAAATGGTTTTAAATTCTATGAAGGGACCTACTCCATGGGCAAGCTTCACGGTATGTGGATCATGTATGATACCGACGGCAGCCGGCTTAAGGAGATCCTATACGAGCATGATAAGAAGATCAGGGAGATAGACTTTAGCCAGGGGGTGCCGTATGGGCTTTAAAAGGTCGCTGCGCTCCTAAATGGCTCCCTGCGCTCGCTAAAAGGTTCGCTGCGCTCACTAATTGGCCCTTCGGGCTAATTACGCGAAGCGCCAATTAGTTCGCGTGAGCGAACCAATTAGCGAGCGTAGTGAGCCAATTATAGGTTTTTAAACTCCTCCAGCGTCATCGCCTGATCCATCCTGAACCCGCCTTTATCCGTCTTCTTTACGGTGCAGCATTCGTATTTGGTGTCGTGCTGGAACATCAGGACATAATTGTTGGCTACAATTTCTTCAAGAAATGCCTCTTTTTCTTTCATAGTCCTTACAACCTCCAGGTCATAGGCCATGTTGTATTTTACCGGGATATGGCCATGCGTTGGGATCAGATCAGCTCCGAAAACCAGCGTTTTACCCTTATAATGAATGACCGGTATGAGCTGTCCGGGTGTATGCCCGTTAACAATCCTGAGATCAACACCTTCGCAGAAGTTTCCGGGATGAAGGACAAAGTCGAGTAATCCCAGATCCTCCATCGGAATCAGGTTTTCCCGGAGATAAGAGTCGGCTTCGCGCGGATTCGGGTTCACGGCATTGTCCCACTGACGTTCGGTGGTCCAGTAGGTAGCCTCAGGGAATACCGCCACCGGCTCACGGTTCCAGTTGTAGGTAATGCCCCCTCCGCAATGGTCGAAGTGCAGGTGGGTCAGGATCATGTCGGTAATTTCTTCAGGCTTGATGCCCTGAGCTGCCAGGCCAGTCACCAGTCCGTCAATCTCATCGATCTGCAGATACTGAAGATGGTCGTCATCCTGCTTGTCGCCAATTCCATTGTCAATCAGAATCAAGTGGTCGTCATCGGTCCGGATAACCAGCGAACGCAGAATCATCGGAATCAGGTTATGCTCATCAGCCGGGAAAAATTTGGTCCAGATGGCCTTCGGTACCACGCCAAACATAGCACCACCATCGGATTTGAAGTAGGAAATATTAATTCTGTAAAGGTCCATGGGTCAAAAAGGCATTTCCCAAATATAACAATTGTGTGATATCTCCTTCAACACCCCTCACAATTCCTCACAACACCTCACAATTCCTCACCACCCCTCACAATTCCTCACAACACCTCACAATTCCTCACCACTACTTCCCCGTATCCCCCAATCCGCATCGAGGTACAACATGGAATCCACCGGAATACCGCGCTGGCGGGCTTTCTCCTCAATATGCTTCATCCAGTTCTTGTCGGTCCTGATATACTCCATCAGATTCTGAATCCGATCATGTAAATGCTTTTCATACAGTATTTTATAGGCTGCCTCTGGAAAGCCCCAGCCAAAACCGGGAAGGTTGGCCTCGGTTGCCATCAGAATAAACACATCATGTTTCGAGATTTCATCGGACAGGCTGAGTTGCCCGGTGGTAATCTCCTTGGAAAAACTTTCCGGATAAACCTGCTTGTTGTAAAACCAGAAATGGTCATCGGAAAACGACCTGGATAAGCCAAAATTAAACATCCCCCAATAATAGCTGTCGGCAATCACCAAAACCCGGGGACGTGTCTTCCCTTCACCGGACTCAAACCGGATCGCCGGATAAGCCAGCTGGTCGCGACGGAGCTTGAATATCAGGTTTAATCCATACCCGATGTCATAGTCATCGCCCCGCGCCCTGGCAATATCGACACGGTCCCACGTCAGGTCAGGCATGTCAATATTACGGGCCTTTTCAATATAATGGATCAATGAGTCTGCAACCAGGCAGGTCCCATATTGGCTCCAGTGAATCCCGTATTTGGGGTAGAGCGGATATTGTGAATTCGCCTTGTGCTCGAGAAACCAACGGTTAAAGTCAATATACCGAAGCCCGCTGTCTGATGCAGCCCTGATATGGGCATCATAGTTGGTTGTTCCCTTGGTGTAATTGTTTTCCGGAAAAAACTCCGGATAAAAGGAGCCCTTCCCGGCCGCAAAAACCACAACCAGGGTTTTATTCATTTCCGATAAGCGGTCCTGAATATATTTCAACCTTCCGATCCGCCGGGCAATGCTATCAGTTCCGATAAAATCCGCTCCGTACCAGGCTTTAACGTAGTTCTCCTCATACAGGTAATTTTGCTTGCCTGCTACGACACCGCGGGCATTTACTTTCCTGAACAGCGTGAATGCAATCTGGTTATTGATCCTGACAAAGGTGCTTCTGAAGCCGAAGGACTCGTTCAGGTATTCTTCTTTTTTACCCTGATATTCCGCACTGAACCAATCTTTCAGTTTAATCCGGACATTCGGCGGACTAGTCACCGCCCCTTTGAGCGGTTTTTCGTTAACCGGCCGGAAGGTCGACTGGATAACCGGCACCACCAGAAGGAACATCAGGAAAATGAAAAGATAATATCGGAACTTGTCTTTCTTCATCAGAAACGGAAGTAGATGAATGGATTAAATCCAAAGGCGGTAATGGAACTGATTGAAAGTACCAGCAAAATAAGCACCGCTGAGGCCATGATAACATGACGCCGGTTTGGATATTCACTAAAATAAACGGCATCCTGGATCGCCTGCCCTTTTCGGGAATAGACGAAAAATCCAAAAATGACAGCCAGCCCGAAATAGAACCAGATTCCCGGGTCCAGTGTGATTCCGGTTCCCGATTGTAAGGAGAACATTTTTTGCAGAAATGTGAAGGCGCGCGGGAACTCCTCGATGCGGAAAAACACCCATCCAATGACCACCAGAAGGAAGGTGATCAGGGTGCTAGGCAACTTTCCGATCCGATCGTATACCTTAAGCAGGAATCCCCTTTCCAGCACCAGCATCAGGCCATGAAAGGCGCCCCAGAAAACAAAGGTCCAGGAAGCGCCATGCCACAATCCCGAGGCCAGGAAAACAAACCAGAGATTGAAGTAGAGTCGCCATTTGGTTTTTACCCGGTTTCCCCCCAGCGGAATGTACAGGTAGCTGCGCATCCATGCCCCGAGAGTCATATGCCAGCGCCGCCAGAATTCGGTAATGCTTTGCGAGATATAGGGATTGTTGAAATTTTCGGGGAACTTGAATCCAATCATCTTGCCCAGGCCGATGGCCATATCGGAATAACCTGAAAAATCGAAGTAAATCTGGAATGTATAAGCCAGTATACCTACCCACGCAGTCCCCGAACTGATAGTGTTGAAATCCAGCGCCATGATGGCATCGGCCTGGTGGCCCATCTGATTGGCAATCAGTACTTTTTTTGCCAGACCAATAACAAACCGGTAAAATCCGGTAAGCCGGTTGTCAAAAGTCTCATTCGCCGACCGGTCGGTAATCTGGTCGGCAAGCTGGTGGTAACGAATGATAGGTCCCGCTATCAGTTTGGGGTACAGGATGATATATAGCTGGTAGTCCCAGAAGTTATGAAGAGGTGCATGAACCCGCCGGTAAACATCCACCACATACGTGATGGTCTCGAAAGTATAAAAGGAGATCCCGATCGGAAGAATAAGCTTGGTCCACTGAATGGCATTGACGCCGAAAACCGACAGGAGGGAATTGAAATTCTCAATGAAAAAATTGGAGTACTTGAAATAGAACAACAGTCCCAGGTTAACGGAGACCGAGAGGGCCAGCATCAATCGCCGGTGCAGGGTGCTCCTGGTGGCCGACATCCATTTGACCAGGTGGAAATCAAGGAAGGTGGTGCCGAGGATCACGAAGATGAATTTCGGAGCTCCCCAGCTATAGAAAAAGATGCTGAACAAAAGGATGGTTATGTTCTTGAACTTCTTGGGGACCAGGTAATATGTAATCAGAAAAGCCGGCAGGAATCCGAGAAGGAAAACGATGCTGCTGAATACCATATTATCCTGATAATTGGTGCCGAAGATAAAAAAAGTCGGAAACTAATTCCATACCTTTATAGGATTAACCAATAAATCCAAATGCCATGACTCTTTACATTTATCTGGTAATCGGCGGACTCTTATTAATCTTCCTGCTTGCCGGTATCCGGATCGTCCGGCCAACTCATCGTGCCCTGATCGAGCGGCTGGGAAAGTACAATCGTTTTGCCAATCCGGGGTTCCACTGGATTATTCCTGTCATTGAAAATTTGTTTCTGGTAAACACTACTGAACAGATGGTGGATGCCGAACCACAGGAAATCATTACCAACGATAACCTGAATGCCCGCGTGGATGCTCAGGTCTACTTCAAGGTCAAGGATGACGAAGCGAGCGTAAAAAGCTCTCAATATCAAGTCTTTAATTACAAGTGGCAGATTGTTAGCCTTGCCCGGACCACCCTCCGTAATATTATCGGGACCATGACATTGAAATCGGCCAATAGCGAGAGGGGAAAAATCAATCTGGAATTGCATCAGACCCTTAAGGAGGAAACCGCAAATTGGGGGCTTCAGATTGTACGCACCGAGCTGAAGGAGATCGACCCTCCAAAGGATGTTCAGGAAACCATGAATAAGGTCGTTAAGGCCGAAAATGAGAAGATTGCTGCGATCGACTTCGCTACGGCCCGCGAGACGGTTGCCGATGGTGAAAAACGCGCAAAAATCAAGGAGGCTGAAGGGGTAAAACAGGCTACCATCCTTCATGCCGAAGGGGAAGCAGAAGCCATCAAAATGGTAAATGAGGCTGCCGACAAATACTTCACTGGAAATGCCCAGCTGCTCAAAAAACTTGAAACCCTGGAACGCTCGCTCAAAGACAACGCCAAAATCGTTATCCCGCAAGGCGGTGAACTGGTCAACGTAATCGGCGATATGGCCGGCGTCCTCCCCCTCACCCGCAAAAAGAAGGAACCCACCGAGTAGAGACGGTTAAAACCGTCTCTGGCGGCCGACGGATTTATCCGTCCCAACGTATTGTTAAAATGTGGAATGTGGAAGGTGGAACAGTGATATCACATTATCACATTCCACCTTCCACATTTTTTATCAGATTGAGTTATTAATGATCGACTCAATCAGCTCCTGCTTTCCGGATTGCAGCTCGGGCTCTCCTTTCAGAATGGCCATTTCCCGCAATTCTTCGAGTGTCAGGTGGCCCGATTCAAAGGATTGTCCATCCTCCTCATGGAAGGAAAGGTACCGGTTGTCCCTGAAATCGGTCAGCCGTTTTTCATTCAGTAATTTATCCGCAATCAGGAGAGCTCTGGCAAAGGTGTCCATCCCTGCAATATGAGCGATAAAGAGGTCTTCCAGATCGGTTGAATTTCTCCGCAGCTTGGCATCGAAATTAAAGCCGCCCGGTCCCAGTCCGCCGGTTTCCAGAACAATCAGCATGGCCTCGATGGCTTCATAGAGGTTGGTCGGGAAATTATCGGTATCCCAGCCATTCTGCGGTTCGCCATGGTTGGCATCAATGCCGCCAAGCATGCCTGCATCCGCGGCAAAGCGCAGTTCATGGGAGAAACTGTGGCCCGCCAGGGTGGCATGATTGGATTCGATATTCAGTTTAAAGTCTTTTTCCAACCCGTATTTCGTTAGGAATCCGATCACGGTTGAAGCATCAAAATCATACTGGTGCAAAGAAGGCTCCATAGGCTTGGGTTCGATCAGGTAAACTCCTTTGAATCCGGCTTTCCTGCCATAATCACGGGCAAGCTGTAGGAACCGTCCCATATGGTCGAGCTCTTTTTTTGTGTTGGTGTTCAGCAGGTAGGAGTACCCTTCACGGCCGCCCCAGAAAACATAATTTTCACCACCCAGCGCAATGGTTGCATCGATAGCAGCCTTCACCTGGGCAGCAGCCTGGCACACCACGCTGAAATCCGGATTGGTGGCAGCTCCGTTCATGTACCTTGGATTAGAGAAGAGATTGGCAGTCCCCCAAAGTAGTTTGATTCCGGTATCCTGCTGCTTTTTGTAGGCCAGATCTACCAGCTTTCTAAGATTTTTATCCGACTGCTCGACCGAATCACCCTCGGGGGCCATGTCCCGGTCGTGGAAACAGTAAAACGGGATACTCATTTTCGACATAAACTCAAAAGCTGCATGTAGTCGGGCTTCGGCGTTTTTCATCGGATCATCGGAAACATTCCATGGAAACTTACGGGTACCGGGGCCGAAAGGATCGCCGCCTGCATTGCACATACTGTGCCAGTAGGCCATGGCAAACCGGAAGTGCTCCTTCATGGTCTTGCCTGCGACCACAAAATCTTCATCGTAATATTTGAACGACAGGTGATTTTCACTGTCAGGCCCTTCATATTGGACCGGTTCGATACCTGGGAAAAATTCGGTTGGGATCATGTTGTGTATTGTTGAGAGGTTGAAATTGTTGAATTGGTTGAATTGGTTGAAGGGGGTTATTTCAGCGTAGCGAGCATCTCTGTTTTCCAGATGTTATATAACTCCGCGTATTTTTCGCGCCGTTCGGGGTTGGGTTTTATCTGCTCTACGACCGAGAGGGCTCTGAATGCTTCGGCCGGGCCTGAGAAAATTCCTGCGCCGATACCGGCTCCCCTGGCGGCTCCTGCGGCTCCGTCGGTGTTATAAAGTTCAACGGAGGTTTGGGTTACATCTGCAAAAATCTCCCTGAATACAGGACTCAGGAAAAGGTTTGCATTCCCAGCTTTAACGGTTTCGGTTTTTACACCCATTTCCTGCATGGCCTCAAATCCATAATTGAGGGCATACACGATCCCCTCCTGTGCCGCCCGGATCAGGTGCTCCCGTGAATGACGGTTAAGATCGAGGTTGATTATTCTGCCGCCGAAAGGTTTGTTCTGATGGATCCTTTCAACTCCGTTGCCAAACGGAAAAACCAGCAGTCCGTCGGAACCCGGCTCCACTCCGGCAGCCAGCTTGTTCATAAACGGATAATCAAGCCCGCTTCCCTGGAGCAGCTTCCGGATCCAGGAATAGAGAATGCCGGTTCCATTGATGCACAGCAGCACCCCCAAACGAATATCGGGCTGAAGGTGGTTAACGTGAGCAAAAACATTGACCCTCGAAAGCGGATCGTGGTTTACACGGTCAAGAATGCCATAAATAACGCCGGAGGTTCCAGCCGTGGCAGCTAATTCACCTGGCTCAAGCACATTGAGGCTCAATGCATTGTTGGGCTGGTCGCCGGCACGGTAGGTGACGGGGACGCCCGCTGTGAGCCCTGTGATTTGTGATGCCTGACTCGTGATAGTACCCTGGTTGCCGAAAACGGGTACGAGATCAGGAAAGATATCCGGGCTGAATCCGTAGTAATCGATAAGTTCCTTCGAAGGAGTGTCGGTGCGGTAATCCCAGAGGATTCCCTCGGAATATCCGGTCGAGGTGGAAAAACTCAGTCCGGTCAGTTTCATTCCGATATAATCACCAGGCAGCATGACCTTATAAATGCGGCTATAGATTTCGGGTTGATTCTTCTTAACCCAGGCCAGCTTGGCTGCTGTAAAATTTCCTGGATTGTTCAACAGGTGAGAGAGGCAAAAATCGGGACCAAGGGCATTGAAAGCCTTGTCTCCAAACGAGGAGGCCCGGCTGTCGCACCAGATGATGGCAGGCCTCAGAGGATTCAGGTCTTTGTCAACGGCGACCAGTCCGTGCATCTGGTAAGAGATTCCTACGGCTCGCACCCTGGCAAGCTTGCCGGTCTTTTCCTGGAGAATGGCCAGCGCCTTTACAACATGCTCCCACCATACCTCGGGCTCCTGTTCCGCCCATCCGGACTGCGGTGCAGAGATAGTAAGTTCAGTTGACGGTGATTGTGCACTTGCGGTGACCTGACCGGTAGCCGCATCCACCAGCGATGCCTTGATGGATGATGAGCCTATGTCTAAACCTAATAAATATGGACTGCTTTCCATTCGGCCGTTTTTTTTGGTTTGTAGGTTAAGGTTTTCACTGAATTCATGGAAAACCCGCGTAATATTTCCAAAGAAGAAATACCCTGGTGGCAGGCAATCTGCGACAGTATATTTCCAAGGGCAGTGGCTTCGGCGGGCCCGGCAACAACAGGCAGGCCGGTGGCATCTGCCGTGAGTTGGCAAAGGAAGGCGTTGAGGCTGCCGCCGCCGATCATGTGGATCTTTTCAATCGGGTGCGGACTGATTTTTCTCAGCTGGTCGAGAATAATGCTGTACTTCAGAGCCAGACTTTCAAATATGCAGCGGGTGATCTCCTCAATGGTGCCTGGAACAGCCTGCGACGTTCGTTTGCAATACTCACGGATCGCTTCCGGCATATCCGGAGGGTTCATGAAAATGGGATCATCCGGATCCACAATGGACAGGAATGGAGTAACCTTTTTGCAACCTTTGATCAGCTCCTCATAAGAAACCGGGTTTTCAGCATCCCAGATTTTTTTGCATTCCTGAAGAAGCCACAGGCCGGTAATGTTCTTTAAAACCCTGATTTTTTTTCCTACTCCGCCTTCATTCGTAAACAGGAACCTGAAGCTCTCCTCATTCAGAATCGGCTGGTCTGCCTCTATACCCATCAGTGACCAGGTCCCCGAACTGATGTATGCCCAGTTCTTTCCCTCGGCAGGTATGGCAGCGATGGCAGAGGCGGTATCGTGTGCGCCCACGGCAACAACGGAAACAGGCGGACTCCCAAGCTCACTGAGGATTTCAGGCTTGATTGGTCCGATTTGTGTGCCCGGCTCAATAATGTCATCAAGAATGTGAATTGGGATCCCCAGACGCAGCATAAGATCAGGATACCAGTTGCGTGTCTTGGGATTCAGCATTTGTGAGGTGGAAGCAATCGTGTACTCCGAAAAGGTGGTCCCGGTAAACATATAACTCAGCAAATCCGGCATGAAGAGCAGCTTATCGGCCTGCAGCAGGAGGGTGGGGAACTTCTTTTTCAGTGCCCAGAGCTGAAACAGTGAGTTAAAACGCATAAACTGTATACCGGTTTTCGCATACAAATCTTTCGGCCGGATCATCTTAAATACTTCTTCCATAGCACTTTCGGTTAAGTCATCCCGATAAGCAAACGGAAGCTCAAGTAAATTGTCACTGCCATCCAGTAATCCGAAATCAACACCCCAGGTATCAATCCCGATGGACACGGGGATGATCCCGATGTCACGGATACACTTTTTCAACCCGGTTTTCAGCTCCTCAAACAGGCGGACGACGTCCCAGTAATAATGGCCGTTCCGAAGAACCATCTCATTTGGAAACCGGTGTACCTCGGTCAGGTCAACCCGGCAGCCGTCAAAAGTACCGAGTATGGCTCTTCCGCTACTGGCGCCAATATCAAAAGCAAGGAAATGCGTGGATGTCATGAAGGGCAAAGTTTGGCTTTGCCCTAAAAATACGAGTTTTTCGGTTACCCCTGTTAAAGATTTTCGCCAATGCTCTTCGCGAGGCTTCTCTTGATTATTTCCGGTTCAATCGGAAACCCTGCCGAATGGATGGAAGTCACAAATTCATCATGATTTCTTCCAGCCCTATAATCCGGCTCGCGTGTGGGGTGTTTTAAATATCTGCTGATAAATGCCGGAGATTCAGACACATTGAGTACCGCATGATAGAGGACCATCGCTTTCTTTCGGTAAATCGATGAACCCAGGATTTTCTTTTCGCCTATTGCAATATCAGAAATACCCTTTTCCCCAAGATCTGTAATCCCAAGATCCTCTAATGCACGGATTATTATTTGATTGATTTTTCGAAAATACACTTTGGGGTTTTCCAGCTTCTCCGAGAAAAAGCGGATCGAAATAACAAGGGTCCGCGGAGTGAGTATCACGGTCTGTCCGCCCGATGGCCTTTTGTAAACCGAAACCCCGTCAGCCAGCGCGATATCGGTAAAGACAGCATCTTCTGCCTGATTACTCGTGCCCAGAACAATGAAAGTTCCGGCAGGCTGCCACACCATAAAGGCCGGCCCGTCAGCTTCCGGATCAATCAACACCGAATCCGCCAGGTTGTATACTAAATGTGCCAATTTGCTAATGTGCCAATTTGCTAATGTGCCCCCTGTGCCCCTGTGCCCTTGTGCCCTTGTGCCCCTGTGCCCTTGTGCCCTTTTACCCCTACTTATGTATTGGCTTATCCGCCGCATCCATCCCTGCCTCAAGGAACACCTCTGCAACCGTGGGATGCGCATGAACCGTGCGGGCTACGTCATACACCGTGGCCTCTACAGACATGAAGGCGGCCGCTTCAGCGATCAGGTCGGTAGCGTTAGCTGCAATAATCTGAACACCAAGAACTTCGCCTAATTTTTTGCCCGAAAGGATTCGTATCATCCCTTCGGCAGTATCTTCTGCAAGCGCTTTCCCGTTGGCCGACATCGGGAACTCCCCGATACGGTATTCAATTCCTTTTTCCCTGATCTCAGCTTCCGTGAAGCCGATCTGGGCTACTTCAGGAACCGTATAAATGTTGATCGGACACTGCTTGAGGTCCATGCTCCCTTCCACACCCTGAATATGGTTGACAACAAAAATCCCCTGGGCGGAAGCCATATGGGCCAGATAGGAGAGCCCATTGACATCCCCGGCGGCATAGATCCCGGGAACACGGGTCTGCATAAATTCATCTACCGGAATAAACCCATGATCATCAGCCTCAAGGTCAATATCTGATGGAGGGACAATCCCGTTTCGCCAGGAACAGTTGATCACAAGGTCATAGGGTATTTCAGTGTTGTCGACCAGGAGGATTTCATCCGTAGCACCCTTGATCCTGGCATTCTCCAAAATCCGGATTCCCTGTCCCCGGGCCTTTTTAAGAATATACTGGCGCAGGTAATCATCAACACCGGGAAGAAGATTTTCAGCCGGACTGATGATTGTGATATCATGGTCGATGAGCTGGAAGAACTGTGCGATCTCAAGCGCCACGGGACCATGCCCCACCAGAACAATTCGTTTCGGAAGCTCATCCATTTCCAGAAGATCGTGAACCTGAGCCAGTTTTCCGGCAGGGATTTCAGAACCCAGCGGAGGGGGATATGAACCCGTGGCAATCAGGATATTCCTGGTTTCCAGCAGCCGGTTGGCAATGCTGATGGTATTGGAGGAGGTGATGCGGGCTTCCCCTGTTATCACTTCGACGCCGTTCTTCTTAAGGAGAAAATTGATTCCGGCAGTAAGTTTCCTCACGATGCCGGTGGACCGCTTCTTGGCGCTGATCCAGTTGAAGCTTACTTTGTCGAGGTCGATTCCGTCAATTCCGAGGTTCTCGGCTGACTTCAGCCGTGCAAAAAATTTTGCGCTCTCCAGGAAAGCCTTGGTTGGAATGCACCCCCAGTTCAGGCACATTCCGCCGATATCTTTTTTCTCGAGCAGGGCAGTCTTCATGCCCAGCTGACCGGCGCGGATAGCTGCAACATATCCGGCAGGTCCGGCGCCGATGATTATCAGATCATATACCATAGGAAAAGGTTTTCAGTTGGACAAAGTTAACCGATTATTAATGACACCGGATCAGCAAGATATTCCATGATCCGGTTGAGAAAACGCGTCACCTCTCCGCCGTCCACAATACGGTGATCGACCGAAAGGCTCAGCGGCAGTATAATGCCGGGAACAACCTGGCCGTTTTTTACCACTGGCTTCTCAACCAGCCGGCCGATCCCCAGGATCCCGGCCTGGGGGTAGTTGATTACCGGTACAGCGAACTGCCCTCCGATCGAACCAAAATTTGTTATTGTGAAGGTTCCGTTCTTCATGTCATCCATCGTGATCTCCCTTTTCCGGGCTTTATCGGCAAAAAGGTTGACAGAAGATGCAATATCCCTGATGGTGAGCCGGTCAACATTCCGGACAACCGGAACCACCAGCCCTTCCTCCGTGTCAACGGCCAGGCCAAGGTTGTAATATTTTTTATAGATCAGTCGGCTGTTGTCCAGGTCCATTTCTGAATTGAGCACCGGGTGCTGCCGGAGTGCCAGGGCCACGGCCTTCATGATGAACGGCAGATAGGACAGTTTAATCCCCTCCAGGGCAAAGGTCTCCTTGTACTTGGTCCGTATCCTGACCAGCTCCGTAACCTCGACCTCGTCAAACACGGTCATGTGCGCAGCATTATGCTTCGATTGAATCATGTTGCGGGCAATCGCCTTGCGGATCTGGCTGAGCGGCTTTACTTCGACTGGGAAATCTTGAACCGTGAACCGTGATCCGTGATCCGAAGACTCCTCAGCTTCCCGAGTCACGCGTCCCGCGTCACGAGTATCAGCTTTAAGGGACCTCGAAAAGTAAGTCTCAATATCCCCCTTCGTCACCCTCCCCGCCGGTCCGGTGCCCGTAACCTTATCGATATTCACTCCAAGTTCTTTAGCCATTGCACGGGCTACCGGAGTGGCGAGTGCGCGCTGACGATGACCGTGGAGCGGATTTTTTGTTTGAGCCGGTTCGGCTTCATGCGTGGCCGGCAGATAGGCAGAATTATCTGCAATCTCAAGCGTCCCGACTACACCAGCGCCCTCTTCCTTAATGCCTTCAAAAGCAGGCTTCGAGGCCTCCATAATGGCAGCTGCACCGTCAATTCCTTCAATATCATACTCAACCAGCGGGCTCCCTACATGGATTGTTTCGCCGACGCGGCCGTACAGGGCTGCAATCCTGCCCGTTTTCGGGGAAGGGATGTCCGTTACAACCTTGTCAGTCTCCATCTTAACGAGGGGCTGACCCATGACAACGGCCTGCCCTTTATCAACATACCATTCGGCAATAATGCCTTCGTCAAGGCCCTCGCCAATGTCTGGAAATTTGAAAATATATCTCATCAGATCAGAATTTTACGGTTTTTTGAATCTCATAAAATATCTTCTCCGGGGATATCATGTAGTGGTGTTCCCCTTTGGGCAGCGGTACAATCGTGTCAAAGGCAGTTACCCGCTTTGGCGGAGCTTCAAGGTACAGAAAGGCCTCTTCGGTTGCAACAGCCATGATCTCCGACCCTACGCCGAATGAAGTCGGTTCCTCGGCTACAAATACCAGCCGTCCCGTTTTCCGGATCGATTCAGCCAGGGTCTCTTTATCGAGCGGATAAATGGAGCGCAAATCGATCAACTCCACAGATATTCCAGCCTCCTTAAGGCGTGGCAATGCCCGCTGAACTTCGCGGACCATGGCTCCGTAGGCCACAACCGTTACATCGGTTCCTGGAGTCAGGACCTTTGCTTTTCCAATCGGGATGGAGTATTTTTCTTCACTGACTTCCTGTTTTATAGCCCGATAAATCCTTTTGGGTTCCATGAATAGTATCGGGTCCTCCGATTCAATGGCGGAGATCAGTAATCCTTTTGCGTCTCCGGGAGTGGATGGGATCACTATTTTCAGGCCCGGAATCTGCGCGTACAATGCTTCCATGCTTTCGGAGTGATGCTCCAGGGCATTGATACCGCCGCCATAAGGAATCCTGACAACCACCGGCATCGGGAAACGACCCCGGGAACGGTTACGCATACGCGCCAGATGCGAAATAATCTGGTTGAATGCCGGATAAACAAATCCGCAGAACTGCATTTCAACCACCGGCCTCAGCCCTGCTGCTGCCATGCCCACAGCGGTTCCTACGATCGCTGATTCGGCCAGAGGGGAATCGAAGACGCGGTCAGTCCCGTGCTTAACCTGAAGACCTTCAGTGATCCGGAACACTCCTCCTTCAACACCGACATCCTCGCCGTAAACTACAATCGATGGGTCTTCTTTTAGCTTGATATCCAATGCGTTATTGATCGCATTGACCATGTTCATTACTTTCATTCTGTTTCCTCTGGTTATGCGTTAGATTCCTTCCACTGTAAAAACCGTTCATGCTCAACCTGTTGTTTGCGCAGGTCATCCGGCATATCAGCATACAGGTATTTAAAAACATCTTCCAGCGGGTAAGCGGGTTGATTCTCAGCCTCCACAAATTGCCGGTCTACCTCCAGCCTGTATTGCTCAGTAAGTTTCTCTTCTTCTTCAGGATTGATAAGCTCCTTGCTGAGAAGATAGTTCTTCAGCCTCTTCATGGGATCTTTTTTATCCCATAGCTCTTCTTCCTCCTGTGTCCGGTACTTGGTAGGATCATCAGAGGTGGTATGGGCGCCCTTGCGATAAGTGACAGCCTCAATCAGAACCGGGCCTTTACCGCTCCGGCAGTGGTTAAACGCTTCGCGGATGGTTGCCAGCATGGCGAAGAAATCGTTGCCGTCGACCTGAATTCCCGGCATTCCATAGGCGACTGCTTTGATGGCAATGCCTTCGGAGACCGTCTGCATCCGGAAAGGAACCGATATGGCAAACTGATTATTCTGTACAATGAATATAACCGGAGCTTTCCATACCGCAGCAAAGTTCAATGCTTCGTGAAAATCCCCTTCGGAGGTTCCGCCGTCGCCGACGAAGGCAAACACAACCTCATCTTTCTTCTGGTAGTTGATCGCATATCCGATTCCGGCTGCGTGCTGTAACTGCGAGGCAATGGGCACGGCTATCGGAAGGAAATGGTGAGCCTGCGGCCAGCTGTTCCCTTGCTCATAGCCCATGAAATACATAAAAATGTCTTTAAGCGTAGCCCCTTTTGCGAGCCATGCACCCATCTCCCGGAAGGCCGGAACCAGCCAGTCGTCCTTTCTCATCACCTGCGCCACGGCGCCTGAAATAGCTTCCTGACCGTAGTTGGGCGGATACGTGAAAATGCGTCCCTGCCGCTGGTAGCTGACCGTCATCAGATCGGCCGTCCGGGCGAAGAGCATATCGTTATAGGCCTTGATCAGGGATTCGTCGCTGATCTCAGGAAAATGTTTGGGCGAGACCACCTTTCCATCGTCATCCAGTATTCGGAACTGCTTCTTTTTCAGAGCATCAAACTCTTTTAACATATCATTGTCTGGTTATTGTACGTATCGAACAACGAATTGCTGATAATGTTCACACTCTATCCAACGGAGATCCGGAGAATATTCACAATCACTTCAACTGCTTTTTGCATAGATTGAACGGAGATGTACTCATAACGACCGTGAAAATTATGGCCGCCAGTAAAGATATTGGGGCACGGCAGTCCCAGATAGGATAATTTGGCTCCATCCGTTCCACCCCGGATCGGAATGATCACCGGCTCAACCCCTGCCTGTCGCATCGCAGCGGAAGCCTTATCTACAATGTGCATTACAGGCTCTATTCTTTCGCGCATATTGAAATACTGATCCCGTATCGTGCATTCCACAGTACCCGGCTTGAATAATGTGTTCAGCTTGTCTGAGATCAGGGTGATTCGGCTCTTTTTCTCATTGAACCTCACCCGGTCATGATCACGGATAATGTATTCAAGACATGCTGAATCGACGGTCCCCTCAATTTTCGTCAGGTGGAAAAAACCGTCATAGCCTTCAGTCTTTTCCGGCCGCTCTTCTTCCGGCAATAACGCATGAAATTCAAACGCAACCTGCAAGGCATTGATCATTTTGTTTTTGGCTGTACCCGGATGTACATTTCTTCCCTGGATGCGGACCTGCACGCCGGCTGCATTGAAGTTTTCATATTCCAGCTCACCAATCTGACCGCCATCAATGGTGTAGGCATAATCAGCGCCAAAAGCCTTAACGTCAAACCGGTCCGGACCTCGGC
This sequence comes from uncultured Porphyromonadaceae bacterium, assembly GCA_964416825.1. Lineage (GTDB taxonomy): Bacteria > Bacteroidota > Bacteroidia > Bacteroidales > UBA12481 > UBA12481. The sequence goes on along the minus strand of CAYQFT010000005.1, from coordinate 22,853 downwards.
CGATTTCCTCGTCGGGAGTGAAGGCAATGCGGACCTTTCCATGCGGAATCTCCGGGTGACTGGAAAGAAACGAAATGGCCTCAATGATCTCGGCAATTCCGGCTTTGTTGTCGCCGCCCAAAAGTGTCCTGCCATCGGTAACAATCAGGTCCTGACCGAGGTACCCGGAAAGTTCCGGGAACTCAGCCGGTAAAAGAGTATGGTTCCCTTCCGCATCCAGAGGTATAGGCCCCCCATCATAACAGGGGATCATCCTGGCTTTCACGTTTCTTCCGCTGAAATCAGGGCTCGTATCCATGTGGGCCAGCAGTCCGATAACCGGCGCCGGAGTCGGAATATTCGCTTGCAGGGTAGCGGTAACATACCCGTTCCCGTCCATTGCTATTTCGATACAACCCGCCTCTGCAAGATCACTCAGTAAGAGCCTGCCAAGTTCCTTCTGCCCCGGTGTGCTTGGGCAATCCGCGGAATTTGTATCCGACCGGGTATCCACCCGGGTATACTTTAAAAATCGGTTAACTAAATCGGAATTATTTTCCATTGTAGTGTCGTATTATGCCATCACGGGCGAGCGCAGCTCGCCCCTACCGGAACATTCGTGCTATGCCATCACGGGCGAGCGCAGCTCGCCCCTACCTGTGCCCTTGTGCCCTTGTGCCCTTGTGCCCTTATGCCCCTTCCTCCTCTTCATCCGCTTCTGCGAGCTCCGGCAGGTAAACCGCCGCCTCGCCGGCAGACAGAGACTCAACCGACCTAAGCTTTCTTCGTATAGCATTGGTCCTCTTACCGACCAACTCATCGAGCTGGGAAGTTGCTGTATGGAGGTTTTTCTGAGCTTTATCCAGCATTCCGCCGAATTTGTCAAACTCAGTCTTCACGGCTCCCAATACCTGCCAAACCTCACTGCTCCGTTTTTGAATTGCCAGCGTCTTAAAGCCCATCTGCAGGCTGTTCAGAATAGCTGCCAGAGTGGTGGGACCGGTCACAATAATCCGGTATTCACGCTGCAGGGTTTCCATGAGGGCCGAGCGGCGGATAACCTCGGCATAAAGTCCCTCGAAGGGAAGGAAAAGGATGCCGAATTCCGTAGTATTCGGCGGATCAATGTATTTATCCTTGATATCCCGGGCCATCTTTTTGATTACCGATTCGAGCCTTTTGGATGCCGATTCTATAGCTTCAATATTGCCTGCCTCATAGGCTTCGGTAAGGAGTATGAAATCTTCCTGAGGGAATTTTGCATCAATGGGCAGGTAAACCACACTTCCGTCATCATCCTTGCCCGGCAATCGGATTGCGAATTCAACGAGGTCGGACGAGCCCTTCTTTGTTTTCACATTTGCTTCATACTGCTCAGGTGCCAGCACCTGCTCGAGCAGCATCTCCAGACGGACTTCTCCCAGCCCTCCCCTCATTTTAACATTGCTCAGGACTTTTTTCAGGCCACCCACATCCTGCGCCAGACTCTGCATTTCGCCAAGACCTTTCTCTACCTTGAGGAGCTGCTGGCTCACCTGGTCGAACGACTGCCCGAGGCGTTCATTAAGGGTTTTCTGAAGTTTTTCATCCACCGTTTCCCGCATCTGCTCCAACTTCTTCTCGGTATTCAGATTAAGCTCTTTGAGCCGCTCTTCCACCCTGGCGGTGATTTTGTCCATCTCAAGCACCATCTTTTCGGAAAACTCTTTCAGGCTTTTTGCCAATTCCTCACGGTTGGCTTTGTTATTGGCTTCAGTTGTACTGAATAGTAATTTCAGGGACCCGGCTTGTGAGTCCGACAAACTTTTCAATGATTCCGTTAACCCAGCCTGAAAGCCAACAAGGCTCTGGTTGAGATCCTGCCGGTTGTTGCGTATTTCTTCCCGTACTGCAGCTTCGATCCGGGCCATGTTTTTTTCGAGGTTCGCCACCGCCCTTTCAAAAGATTCCGCTTGCGGATCCACTTTCTTCCTCAATTGGACAGCGATCAGAATAATGAGGAGAATCAGGGCAATTCCGATCAGGATTGTATCAGTCATGATGCAACAGATTTGAAAAAGATAAACAATAAAAGTAATGATTTGGTTGGCTTTCCGTACCGCTTTACCGGATCAGTTTTACAGTAAAAGCCTCCTGCCCGTTCCTCAGGGAAACTAGGTAAAAACCGCTGCCGGCCGGAATGTCAATCCTGCCCGAAAACCCTTCATGCACATCCCTGATCTCCACCAGCCTACCATAGGCATCAATAATCCGCAGATTAAGGTTCTCCAATAATGGTTTTGTAATATCAATCCCTATTCCGTTTTCACTGCTATACATCCGAATATCCTTTCTCCAATCTGCGGTCATCGGTCTGCTGTCATCGGTCTCTCCAATCCCTGTCCCGATACCCCTTACATCAACCTCGAAAGGATAGACCTTTGATTTGGCTCCGCACTTGAAAGTCTGTATGAAAAGCGTATCACGGCCGGGTTTCGCGAAAGTCACCGGATGGATCGTTTCATTAGAAGAATAAACGGTAACCTGACCGGTTGAGGCCTGAGTCCAACGGATCTCGTCGGCTTCCGTCTGAACCGGAATCCGGAAAAGATGGGGGAACTGAATCTCAGGATAGCGGGTTCCCTCAACGGGTCCGGGTGAGGGCAGCAGCAGCGGGACAGGCGGCATTTCCGTGTACTTGAACCACTGATATCCCACCAGATGAATGTTGGCGAGGATCAAAGGATCAGTTTCCTGCTGAAGGCCGCTCAGATAGTTGAACCAGGGTTCGCATACACTGTGGCCGCTAAGTAACCAGGGATAAAGGTTAGCATCGTATGAATCCTTTTCTCCGTTAAAAATCGGAAGCAAATTACAGGGGCCTCCGGCTGCAAGGTCCTTAAGCCTTTGCCGCTGGCTGGAAGTGTTGTATAACTGAATGGTTCCGTCTGGCCGGGCTGCGATGTATACGGCAGGCAGGATGCGATCTACAAGGGAAGGCAGTTGCGCGGCCTGTTCAGGTTTTATCCACCCGATATAGATTTCGGTTTCCAGGCGCGGGATGTCACTCTTCATCGCCCGCAGGGCGATCAAGGTTTTTTTAACATAATCAAATGCTCCTTCCTCGGTGCAGGGGAATCCGGCCGGCCTCAGGTACTGCTCGCAATAGTATCCAACCACACCCGAATCTGACCAAAATTCAAACTCCATGTCATACACATCAAATTGTTCAATGGAATCGGTCTCAGGGTCCAGGTTATAGACATGGATTTTATCCAGGAAGAATTCAAAATTCTCACCTACAGCCCCGATTTTGTTTACATGACATTCGGTCCGCAATCTCCGGAGCAGAGACCGTAACTGATTGGTTCTTTGTGGATCCTTGAAGTTGACCTTGCTGAGGGAATAGAAAAGCAAATGGTTAAACCGGCACTCAGTAATATAGGTGCACAGTGCGTTTTCTGCTGCCGGATCTCCCAGTATAATATCGGTTTTATTTATATACAACCCCCTGATATCCTGAGATTTGCTAGAAATAAAACCCAGTGAAAGAAAGAGAATCAGAATTATTCTGTACATAGTGTAAATATACACCATACATCTTCATCTGCAGAAAGAGTTTGACGAATGGCAGTATCCAATATTTTCGTATTTTTCCTGTCAGGGAAAAGTATGATAGCCAGCATCTTTAATTATTTTTTCGACAAGGAGCCTTTTTGGGTAGTCCTCGATATCGTGCTTCTCGTAACGATCGTGGTTATGGTTGTGGTGATTATCATGGAAAACCAGGATCCGATAAAAACGGTAGCCTGGATCCTTGTTCTTTTCCTTTTACCCCTGATCGGGATCATCCTCTACGTTTATCTCGGGGTGAATCCTCGCAAAAGAAAAATGATCAGCCTGAAAGGACTGGAAGACCAGGTCTCAATGGACCACATGATCCGGGACCAGCAGTTCCGACTGTCGGGGGCACTGTTTGTTCACGATGAAAAACTCGCACCCAAGCAGCATCTGATGAACCTTCTGCTCAATAATTCCAAGGCTATCATAACCGAACACAACCTTGTCAAGGTTTTGAACAACGGCCGTCAGACTTTCGGGTCAATCATCTATGAACTGGAAAGGGCTCAGGACCACATCCATTTCGAGTTCTACATAATTGAGGACGATCAGATCGGTAATAAAGTGAAAGATATCCTGATTCGGAAAGCACAGGCAGGAGTCGAAGTAAAAGTTCTGTATGACGATGTTGGAAGCTGGTCGCTCTCACGACGGTTTATCAAGGAACTTACTTCCGCCGGCGTCAGGGTAATGAACTTTATGCCGGTCCGCACGTATGCGTTTGCCAATAAGGTCAATTACCGCCTTCACCGAAAAATCATTGTCGTGGACGGAAAAGTCGGATTTGTCGGTGGAATCAATGTTGCCGATCGGTATCTGCGCGGCTTGGGGAGGAATAACCGCTGGAGAGATACTCACCTGAGGATTGAGGGCGATGCTGTTCGGAGCCTTCAGGCCATATTTCTGCTCGACTGGAACTTTGCTAATCGTTCAAAGGACTTTTCGATTCGCTATTTTCCTGAGCATTCGATTACGGCTAAAAAACTTGTTCAGATTGTTGCCAGCGGTCCCGATTCCGACTGGCAGAGCATTATGCAGGCCTACTTTGCTGCAATTGCCACAGCTACCCAGTATGTCTACATTTCCACTCCCTATTTCCTGCCGAACGAGAGTATTCTGACCGCCATGAAAACAGCGGCACTGGCAGGGGTGGAAGTCAGGCTCCTTCTTCCTGAGAAAAATGACTCCTGGGTGGTTGGGAAAAGCAGCCGTTCCTATTTGAAAGAACTCCTTCAGGCCGGAGTTCACGTACACTTCTATCTTAAGGGATTTACTCACAGTAAGTTGATGATAGTTGACGATATCTTTTGCTCAATAGGTACAGCCAACATGGATATCCGCAGCTTTAATCAGGATTTCGAAGCCAATGCATTGATCTATGACGGACCTTTGACGCTGCAGTTGAAACAGGATTATCTGGATGACATCTCACAATCCAAGGAGCTCTCTTTACTGGATTGGGAGAGCCGGTCAAAATGGGATAAGGCACAAGAATCGGTGGCCAGAATATTCAGTCCGCTCCTCTGATCAGAACATTTTCTGACGCTTGATCAGAAAGGGTAGGAGGACTTCCCTGAAATCCTGCCGGATATCCGCTTCTGAGAAATCAATGTTGTATTGTCCGCACCGCAGCTGTATATCGGAATAGTAGGATCGGATCTTATCCTGATAAAGAGCTTTGATCTCAGCGGGGTTAACCCGCATCACCCGGCCAGTCTCCATATCGACAAACCTGTGCGGCCTTGCCGGGTAATCAAAATCCTCCTCGAACCGCTGGTCCTTCACATGGAACAGGATCACCTCGTGCTTATTGTACCGGAAATGGCGGAGGGCTGAAAAGAGTTCTTCAGGATCACCTTCGTCAAGCATGTCCGTAAAAATGATGACCAGGCTTCTTTTTGGATAAAGCTCGGCCAGCTGATTAAGTATCTCCGGTGTCCGACCTGCCCGGTTAAGGTTTGCGGTAAGGCGCTTTTCTTCATTGCTTTCCAGAACCTTCGTCAGTTCATGGAAAAGGCTCTGGCTGTGTGCTTCGCTAAGTCTGGCAGGGGTTGTGACCTCAATGTCCGACGAAAAGAGGGTGAGCCCTACGGCATCGCGCTGGTTGCGCAACAGCCGGATCATGGCTGCGGCCGCGTAAATGGAGAAATAGAGTTTGGAGATAGCCTTCCGCTCCGGATTCGGGAAGAGCATCGATGAGGAGGTATCAATTATCAGGTGTGCTCTTAAATTGGTTTCCTCCTCATATCGTTTGACGAATAACTTGTCTGACCGGCCATACAGTTTCCAATCTATATGACGTGTGGATTCACCCGGATTGTAATGCCGGTGTTCGGCAAATTCAACCGAGAACCCATGGAAAGGACTGCGGTGAAGTCCTGTGATAAAGCCTTCAACCACCTGTCGCGCAATGAGGTCAAGCCTGTAAAGGTTGCCCCATTCTTCTATCTCAGCAAGGTTTTTCGTAAGAGAGGACGAGCCTTCTATTTCAGGATGGCTTCAATTTTATTGACCAGCGCGCCCTTCGGAACCACGCCAACCTGCTTGTCGACCACTTCGCCATTCTTAAAAAAGAGCAGGGTAGGGATGTTCCGGATCCCATACTTCATGGAGATCCCGGGGTTGCTGTCGACATCAACCTTGCCAACAACCACCCGTCCTTCGTACTCGGCCGAAAGTTCTTTGACGACGGGGGTAAGCATTCTGCAAGGCCCGCACCATTCTGCCCAAAAATCAATCATGGCCGGCTGACCGGCATTCAGCACCAACTCCTGAAAGTTCGCATCGGTTATTTCAATTGCCATAGTAGAGCGTATTTATTTTGATCAATGTTCTTACAAAAGTAGAAAAAAGACACCTGATTTCCGACTATTCAATCTTAAACTCAATTTCCCTGCGATTGTTCAGATAACTGAGAACCTCCTTATTTAGTTCAATCCGGAAGCCTCTGCTAAACAAGTCGATGCTGATTTTTTCAAGCGGCTCAAATACCTTGAATTTCAATAGTGTTTTGCCTTTGTTCTTGTTCAGGAGTTTCAGAATGTCGTTGACCAGTTCACGGGTAATATCTTCAAGGGAAATGGACATCGTTACCGACTTGATCATTTTCTCCCTGACGTCTACCAACAGGTTCATCTCTTTCACTTTAAACTCGAATTCGTCGTCATTGAACCTGTGAGGCTCTACCTTACCGCTTAACAACACGGAATATCCGGGCTGCATGAAGTTTTTGAAATTCAGGTAATCCGGGCTGAAGAAGGTGAAGGTATGCGTATCCGTGAAATCTTCCATCGACATTCTGCCGAAGGGCTTGCCATTCTTGGTGATCTTGTGTTCAACGGATGTGACGATCCCCGCTACCTTCATCTCTTTGCCTTTCAGGCTGTTAAGCTCCTGCAGATCGGCAAAGTTTCCGGTGCAGAAATGCTCAATTTCGAGCCTGAATTCATCGAGGGGATGTGCAGATAAATAAATTCCTACATGCTCTTTCTCCAGATTCAGCTGCTGAAGAGTGCTCCAGGGCTCCGATGGCCGCGGCTCTGGCCGCACCGGTTTTACCTCCGACGGACCGCCGAAAAGGCTGATTTGTGATCCCGCCTGCTCGTCCTGCACCTTGGTGCCATACCGGAGAAGTAATTCTATGAAGTTCTGCCCTTTTTCATCCTGTGAGAAATATTGGTATCTCTGAAGCCGGGAGATTCCGTCGAGTGCCCCGCTGACAGCCATTGACTCAAATACTTTTTTATTGATAGTCTTCAGGCTCATGCGCTCAACGAGGCTGTAGATATCTGAAAACGGCCCGCCTGCAGTTCGCTCCTTAACCAGCTCTTCAACAATGCCAGCGCCGATTCCCTTAACGGCAGCAAGGCCGAACCTGATATTTCCGTCCTTGTTCACTGTGAATTTCAGATAGCTTTCGTTGACATCCGGCCCAAGAACCTGCATGCCCATCCGTCGGCATTCATCCATCATAAAGGTGATCTTCTTAATATCATTCAGGTTCCGGCTAAGTACGGCTGCCATGTATTCAGCCGGGTAATGGGCTTTAAGGTAGGCTGTCTGGAAGGCAACCACGGCATAGCCGGCCGAGTGGGACCGGTTAAAACCGTAATTCGCGAATTCCTGCATCACCTCAAAGATCTCCACAGCTTTCTCCTTGGCTATCTCCTTCCGCAGTGCACCTTCAACAAAAAATTGCTTCTGTTCCTCCATTACGTCCTTCTTCTTCTTACCCATGGCTCGCCGAAGGACATCGGCTTTCCCGAGTGAGTACCCCCCAATCACCTGGGCCGCCTGCATGATCTGCTCCTGATAAACCATGATCCCGTAGGTGTCTTTCAGGATATCCTCAAGAAGAGGATGCGGATAATTAACGGCCTCCAATCCGAGCTTTCGCTTGATAAAAACGGGGATAAACTCCATCGGGCCTGGCCTGTACAAGGCGTTCATGGCAATGAGGTCTTCCAGACTGCTGGGCTTTAAGTCCTTGAGATACTGTCGCATGCCCGGGGATTCAAACTGGAAGGTACCTACCGTTTCTCCTTTCTGGTACAGCTCGAAAGTTTTCGGGTCCTCAAAGGATATCGTATCCATGTCTACATCCACACCCTTTGACAATCTGATGTTTTCCAGGGCGTCACGAATGATGGACAGCGTCTTCAGGCCCAGAAAATCCATCTTCAGCATCCCTACATTTTCCAGGTAATGACCGTCATACTGGGTAATCATCAGGTCGGTTTCCTTGGAGGTGGCCAGGGGGATATGATCGATCAGCGGATCCCGGCCGATAATCACCCCGCAGGCATGGATGCCGGTTTGCCGGATCGACCCCTCTAGAATCCCGGCCATTTCCAGGGTTTTTTTTACGAGATCATCTCCTTCATCACGTTCCCTCCTCAGATCAGGAACCTCTTCGTAGGCCTTCTTGAAACTTACCTGCGGGCCGTCGGGTATCAGCTTGGTCAGCCGGTTGGCTTCAGGGAGGGGCAGATTGATGACGCGGGCAACGTCCTTGATCGCCATCTTAGCGCCCATTGAGCCGAAAGTGATCACCTGGGCCACCCGGTCCTTGCCATATTTCCCGAGAACATATTTCATCACCTCCTCCCGGCCGTCATCGTCAAAGTCGATGTCGATATCGGGGTTTGACGGCCTCTCGGGGTTGAGAAACCGTTCAAACAGAAGCTTATACTTAATCGGATCGATGTCCGTAATCCCAGTACAATAGGCCACCGCAGATCCGGCAGCTGAACCCCGGCCGGGTCCCACCGATACGTTCCGTTCCCGTGCAGCCCGGATGAAATCCTGGACAATGAGGAAATACCCGGCAAAACCTTTGCCAGCAATTATACAGAGTTCAAAATCAAGCCTCTCCCGGATTGCAGGAGTGATCTCAGAATATCTTCGAATGGCTCCCTCATACGTCAGGTGTTTCAGGTATTCATCCTGGCTGTCGAAAGCAGGGGGTAAAATAAATTCAGGGAGAAGAACCGGGCGGTCGAGCTCGTAATTTTCAACAGACGCGGCAACCTTCAGGGTATTGGTGATCGCTTCCGGATAATCAGGAAAAAGAACCCGCATCTCGGCCTCGGTTTTAAAAAACTCCTGGCCGATAAACTTCATCCGGCTGGTATCATTAAAATCCTTGCCCGTACTCAGGCACAACAAGATATCCTGCGCTTCAGCGTCTTTTTCGTGCAGGTAGTGAACGTCATTTGTCGCAATCACATCCACACCGTGGCGGGAGGCAATCCTCACCAGCAAAGGGTTAACCTGCTTCTGTTCCGCATGCCCGTGATCCTGAAGCTCGATATAAAAATCTGCGCCAAACAAATTCTTGTATTTCAAAAGCACCTCTTCGGCTGCTGCCTCACTGGAACGAGCTGCGCGCGGAAGCTCTCCAGCCAGGCAGGACGAACAGGCAATCAGCCCCTCATGATACTGCTCAAGCAGCTCCCAGTCGATTCGCGGCTTGTAATAAAATCCCTCGATGTACGCCAGCGAAACCAGCCGGATCAGGTTATGGTAACCTACCTTGTTTTTTGCAAGCAGAATCAGGTGAAACCGGCTACGGTCCTCAATATCGGACTTGTCTTTCCGGCCTTTCGGCGCCAGGTACAGCTCGCATCCGAGGATCGGCTTCAGATTCTTTGCCCGGGCTGCATCATAAAAGTGCTTGGCTCCGTACATGTTCCCGTGATCGGTCAGCGCAACAGCCGGCATTCCCAGTGAAACCGCCCTGTCCATGAGATCCTCGATCGGTGTGGCACCATCAAGAATCGAATACTGCGTGTGAAGGTGAAGATGTACGAACTCGCTCATAGGGCAAAATTAGGTAGTATTGTACCCGCGAAACACCCTGTTTAAAACTCTTTTAAAAGTTTAAATACTATTGTATAACACCGATTTAATGGTATCTTTGCACCCACAAATTTTCTAAAGTATTAATTATCAGTAAGCATGCCGACAAAAATTAGATTAGCCAGACACGGGAAAAAATCCCGTCCGTATTACTACGTTGTAGTTGCGGATAGCAGGGCACCACGGGATGGTAAATTCATCGAACGGATTGGTTCTTACAATCCGGTCACGAATCCTGCTACCATTGAATTAGACTTTGATAAGGCCTTATCATGGTTGCAAAAAGGTGCGCTGCCGACTGATACCGCACGTACACTTCTTCAGACGAAGGGTGTCCTGTACAAGAATCACCTCATTAAGGGAGTCGCCAAAGGTGCCCTCACCGAAGATCAGGTTGAAACGAAATTCCAGGAATGGATGGAAGCCAACGAAGCCAAGCTGAAAAGCGCCTCCGGTAAAATGGATGCTAAAATGCGCAGCGAGGACAAACAACGCATGGCTGAAGAAACCAAGGTGAAAGAAGCCCGTGCCGCTGCCCTGGCCAAGAAGAATGCCAAGGAAGCAGCAAAAGCTAACGCCGCTGAAGAAACCGAAGCCGAAGCCGAAGTTGAAGCCCCTGCAGAAGTTGAGGCTCCTGCTGAAGTTGAAGCCCCTGCAGAAGTTGAGGCTCCTGCTGAAGTTGAGGCTCCTGCTGAAGTTGAGGCTCCTGCTGAGGTGGAAGCACCAGCTGAAGTTGAAGTTCCAGCAGAAGTTGAATCACCTGCAGAAACTGAAGCTCCTGCCGAAGAAAAACCTGCCGCTGAATAGTTTAGGCCCGGCTTAAATTTATTTGCGCTAACTTGTAAGCTGCCCCGCAACGGGCAGCTTTTTTTTTCTCCGACCGCAAGTTTTCCTTCCCTTGCGTGTCAAACTCTAAAAGACCAGAAAATGGAACTGAGAATTAAAGATTCGCTCCGGGCAAATGACCAGGGCACCCTTTTTGATCCCGAGAATGGCGACAGCTATACGTTGAATCCAACAGGGTTGCTGATCCTGAGGAAATTGCAATCGGGGATTACCACGGACCATCTCTTTGCGGAAGTTAGCAAGGAATATGAAATCACACAGGATGACTTCAATCGCCTGCTGCTGGATTTTGGTTCGCTCCTGAAATCTTTTCAACTTCTTGAAAATGGACAATAGGACTATTACCATTGCTGTCAGCGGTCTCAACAATACGGATAATCCCGGTCCGGGAATACCGGTGATCAGGTCGCTGCGTGATGCGCGATCCTTTAAACCGAGGATTATCGGCCTGGCCTATGAAAACCTCGAACCCGGCGCCTATATGGAGGGCATGGCCGACAAGGTCTATTTGATTCCGTATCCTTCCCAAGGAATGGATCTCCTGCTCAACCGGCTCTTCGATATTCATGCACGTGAGAAGATCGATCTCCTGATCCCCAATTTTGACTCTGAATTATTGCCGCTGATAAAATCAGAAGATATTCTCCTTCAAAGGGGAATCCATACCTTTCTTCCAACCCTCGAGCAGTACAATGAGCGGTTAAAATCAAACCTGCCAGAGTATGGCAATAAATACGGACTTTTGGTGCCTGCGAGTGTGCCGGTAACCACTCCGGGCGAGGTTCCGCAAGTCTGCCGGAACATGGAAGGTCCCTATATGATCAAAGGCAAGTTTTATGATGCCTACCTGGCCCATAGTTCAGAAGAAGCCGTAGGTCTTTTTTATAAAATCAGCGCCAAATGGGGACTGCCGGTTATTATCCAGCAATTTATACGTGGAACTGAAGTCAATGTGGTCGCACTTGGTGACGGAAAGGGAACCACAATCGGGGCAGTGCCCATGAAGAAGCAGTTTATAACCGATAAGGGAAAAGCCTGGGGAGGGATCGCAATTTCGGATCCATACCTTCTGGAAATAACCCGGCAGATCATCCGCCAAACCAACTGGCGCGGCGGGATGGAGCTGGAAATGATTAAAACTCAGGACCGAAAGTATTATTTGGTGGAAATCAACCCCCGCATACCAGCATGGGTTTACCTTGCCACCGGAGCCGGACAGAACCTGCCGGAAGCACTCGTCCAACTGGCCCTCGGGCAGACTCCAGAACCGTTCACCTCATTTGAGGTCGGTAAAATGTTTATCAGATATTCCTATGATATGATCGTAAATGCCGAAACCCACCAGGGATTCGCGATTAACGGAGAAATGAACCATGCATAAAAAGAAATTTGAACCGCCTGTGATCAAGCGGATGACCAGCACGGTGCCAGGAAAATTTGGCAACAGGGCTAAGGTAGAATCGATCACTTCAATTGACGGAGTCCCCATTGCCGGTTTGCTCAAACAATACGGTTCCCCCCTTTTCGTGCTGTCCGAAAAAACCATCAGAAGTGTTTATCAGGATGCATTGGAAGCCTTCAAGTCAAGATACCCAAGGGTCCAGTTTGCCTGGTCATACAAAACCAACTATCTCGACGCCGTTTGCAGGGTATTCCATCAGGAGGGCTCCTGGGCTGAAGTTGTTTCAGGGTTCGAATTTGAAAAGGCCCTGCATAATGGTGTAGACGGTAAAAAAATCATTTTTAACGGACCCGATAAAAGCGAAGAGGATCTCCGCAGGGCTATTAACATCGAGTCCTATATCCATATCGACCATTTCGATGAGCTCTTTACTCTGATCAGGCTGGCCAATGAAACCGGGAAAAGACCCAGGGTTGCCATACGTGTCAATATGGACACCGGAGTATATCCAAAATGGGATCGTTTTGGTTTTAATTTCGAAAACGGTGAGGCTGCCCAGGCTATCGACCAGATCATGGAAAGCAAGGTTCTTGAACTCGCCGGCCTCCATACCCACATTGGTACCTATATAATATCCTTAGGGGCTTACCGGATTGCCGCAGAAAAGCTTGCCCGGCTGGCCATGGACATTGAAAGTAAATACTTCCACAAGATCAGGTATATCGACATGGGCGGCGGTTTTGCCTCGATGAATACGCTCAAAGGTGCTTACCACACCGCATCAGATACTACCCCGTCATTCGATCAGTATGCAGAAGCGATAACCGGATCTCTGCAAAAGGCCGGCTTCGACCCGGCAAATCTCCCAGTCCTGGTTCTGGAAACAGGCCGCGCCCTGATCGACGAAGCCGGATTTCTGGCGGGCCAGGTGCTGGCCACCAAAAGGCTTTCCGACAGCCGCCGGGCCCTTATCCTCGACTTTGGTGTCAATCTGCTTTTTACCGCATTCTGGTATGATCATGTACTCCATCCGGTCGATGAAGTATCCGGATTCCTCGACGATGCCGTACTCTACGGACCCTTGTGCATGAATATTGATGTGCTGAGGGAACAAGCCCAAATGCCGCTTTTCAGAAAGGGGGACCAGGTGGTGATCAGTAGGATAGGAGCCTACAACATGACCCAGTGGATGCAGTTTATCACCTATCGACCCAATGTGGTCTTGATCGGAACCGATAACCAGGTTCATGTTATCCGCAAAGCAGAAACCCTGGATACCATCCTGCAACAAGAATCTATACCCGACTACCTGAAGCCGTGAAAATCCTGGATTCGATAAAACCATTCACTTACCTGGGAAAAGGTGCACTCAATGCCTATTCTCAGGTATTCTTCTCGGACAATCCCTGGTTCGCCGCACTCCTCGTAGCTGCCACCTTTATCGTGCCCGCATCAGGTCTTGCAGGGCTCGCCGGCGTGGTCATCTCACTGCTGCTGGCTATCTGGCTGGGATATGATAAAGCATTGATATCAAAGGGCGTATTGAGCTACAATGTATTGCTGATAACTCTTCCGCTGGGACTCTATTTCAAATTCGGATATGTTCTGATCCTTACCATACTGTTCGCATCAATCCTTACATTTTTCCTCACAGTGGCCATCAGGGGATGGATGATGCGATACCGGCTGCCATTTCTCAGCTGGCCATTCCTGATCGGACTATGGGTGGTGCTCCTCTCAGTCCGACAATTCTCCGGACTTGAACTAAGCGACCAATTGGTGTATGACTGGAACCGTCTCTATTCAATGGGCGGGGCGCCCCTCGTCCAGAGCTTCACCTGGCTCAGCAACCTCAGCATTCCGGCACCAGTAGTGACCTACCTCACCTCGCTGGGTGCGGTATTCTTTCAATATTCCCTGGCTGGCGGACTCCTGGTCGCAATCGGACTGCTCATTGCTTCGAGAATTTCATTTCTTCTTTCATTGCTGGGATTCTTTTCCGCATATCTGTTTTACTCCATCATCGGATTAGATATCAATACATTGAATTATACCTATATCGGGTTTAATTTTATCCTGATGGCTATCGCAGTGGGCGGCTTCTTCCTGGTTCCGACAGCCGCATCTTTTGCATGGGTGGTCATTTTAGTGCCGCTGGTTACCTTCATTACTGTGAGTATGGAAGGGCTGTTGACCGTTTTCCAACTCTCTGTTTTTGCGTTGCCATTCAACCTGATCGTACCCCTGTTTCTGTTTGTTCTCCAGTTCCGCATGCGCAAGCCCCATATGCTGCGCGAAGTTTTTGTACAGCATAATACCCCCGAGAAGAATCTCTATGCCGTTGCCAATTACCAGGAGAGGCTGAGCCGTAAAACGAACCTGTTGTTCCTGTTGCCATTCAGGGGGCAATGGACTGTCAGCCAGGGCCACAATGGTAAAGAAACCCATAAGGGAGAATGGCGTCATGCCTGGGATTTTGTTAAAACAGGGTCAGAAGGTGTAACCTATCGCGAACAGGGGTTCAGACTGACAGATTACTTATGCTATGGAAAACCAGTATGCGCCTCAGGTTTCGGGGTTGTGGAACATTTGATCGACGGCATCCCTGACAATAGCCCGGGTGATGCAAATACCCGCCACAACTGGGGCAATGCCATTATCATCCGCCACGATTATGGCCTCTATACCAAATATGCTCACCTGAAACCGGGAAGCCTGAAAGTCAGAATAGGCGATTATGTCGCTGCCGGTCAGGAAATTGCCCAAACGGGCAGCTCAGGACGATCTCCTGAACCACACCTTCATTTCCAGTTTCAGGCAACTCCCTATATCGATTCCGGCACGCTTGATTTCCCTTTTGCCTATTATCTGGTCAGGGAGAAAACCCGGAAACAATTTAAGTCTTATGATAAGCCGGAATGGAACCAAATCGTGTCCAATCCAGAGGTCAATCAGCTGCTTTTCAATGCTTTTCACCTGATTCCCGGACAAAAAATCCGGGCTGTTTGTAGCAAAATCCAAGGGAAGAGCGTGGTGGAATGGAATGTTGAAACGGATATCTACAACCAATCTTCTCTGACGGATCTGTCAACTAATTCAAGAGCCTATTTTGTAAACGACGGGCAGGTATTCTATTTTACCCACTATGAGGGCAGCCGGACTAATCCGCTCTACTATTTCTTTGCTGCTGCCTTCCGTGTTCCCCTGATCTTTGATCCGGAAATTACCATTACGGATTCTATTCCCCTGTTTATCAGTGCCCGTCCCTGGATGCGCTGGTTTCAGGACTGGATCGCCCCATTCAGGATCTTCCTGAAAACGGGCTATAGTCTCAAATATCGCGAGATTGACCAGGACATGGACCCAGAATGGGTAAGGCTCGAGTCCTCGATAGTTCACGAACTGGCCGGGGACAGTCTTGACCAGATTAGTTGCCGTATGCAAATCAACCGTGATGGGCTGATGATCCTTGAAATTGAAGATAAGAATGGAACCCGTAGTTTAACCTGGACTGATAGATAGTTATGCTATGATTAGTAAGAATTACTCAGATAAGATCCTCAGAAAAGTGATACTCTTCGCTCTTGTCCTCGCAGTAACCGGCTTTGTTGAGGCGCAGGAGAAACCCGGCTTTCATCAGATCGACAGCCTTTCACTGAATGCTTATTTGGCGGGGGACTGGCCCGAAGTTATCAGAACCGGGAAAGAAGGACTCCGCAATGAAACGGATTATTATTACCTCCGAATGAGAATCGGAATTGCATTTTATTCACTTAATAAATATGATCAGGCAGCCATCCACTTCAAAAAGGCTCTGGAATTTAATCATGGAGATGCGGTAGCCCAGGAATATCTCTATTATGCCTATCTGTTTTCTGGCCGGGATGGAGAAGCAACCGAAGTACTTTCAGAAATGAATGAGCCCTTGAAGAAAAACCTTCGAAAAGGCCGTAAGCCATACACTCTATTTACAGAAGGAGGATTCATGATGGCTCCGGAGGCTGACAGTCTGATGGCCTACAATCCGGGAGGGGCCAGGAACCATAATTACCAGGTTTCCGGATACTCATTTGGCAGCTTGGGCCTGACCGGTAAAACCGGTAACAACCTGACGCTGACACTGGGATTCCAGCGTCTGAATTTCACAATCCAGGAGCAATACCAATTACCTTCCCTGGATCCGTTTGTATTTGATGTTTCCTTTGCTGAAAACAGCTTCTATTCCGGAGCACGCTGGAATCTGAAATCAGGATTTACGCTTCTGGGAGGCTTCCGGCATCTGGCCGGTAACTATACATGGCATGAATACAACGCCAGTCAGGGTGGGGGGGAGTTTACTGAAAAGAACGGCCGGTACAGGGACCTTGCATTTCACACCAGCATCAACAAGCGGCTGCCTTTCTTAAATCTTGGACTATCCGCTGATTTAAACCGCTTTAAGGGCAATTTATTCTATCAGACAGGTGCTGGCATAACCCTGTATCCGCAGGGGAACCTAAACCTATATCTGACCGGTGAAATCTCAAGAACCGGAATCGATTCAACGTGGATAAGCAGCGGAACCTATATCTGGAAAGGAATTCTGGGCATTAAGGTGGCACCGAAAGTCTGGGTGGAAGCCACCTATACAAAAGGCTTGATACAAAATTGGTCGGAAAGCCAGGCCTATATCGTGTATAATAATTTTGACCCTGCACTGCAGAGATTCGGGATTAACCTGTTATCGGTGAATCTTTTGAAGAATCTGGATATATCCCTTCGTTATAACTGGACCGAACGATTGGCCAGCTGGGAAGTTATTGAGGGTAATGGATCCAAACTGATTGATAGTCAAGTATATTCATTTCACAGTATAATATTGGGGGGAACATGGCGGTTTTAGCACGATTTACCGGAATACTCCTGTTGCTGTTAAGTTTTTCAGTTACAGGATTTTCACAGCAATTCGAGAAGCAAAAAGCGGCTTTCAGCCAAAGCTACATGAGTGAGTCCAAGGGCGACTATATGGCGGCAATACGCAATCTGAAAGATGTTTACGATCCAACGTCCTATGAATTGAACCTGCGTTTGGGATGGCTTTACTACAAAGCCGGGGACTTTCCGGAATCGGAAGCCTGCTACCGGAAAGCCATCGGAAATATGCCGTACGGAATAGAGGCAAGGTTCGGGTTAACCGCCCCCTTGTCCTCAATGGGCAACTGGACTCAGGTTATCCGAATTTATGAGGAAATTCTTGCCATCGACCCGAATAATTCAATCGGAAATTACCGGTACGGTTTACTGATGTATAATCGAGGAGACTATCTTAAAGCTGATAAACTGGTTTCCAAAACGGTGAATCTCTACCCGTTTGATTATGATAGCGTTGTGCTCCTGGCATGGATCAAGTTGAAACTCAATAAAATGATGGAGGCAAAAATGCTTTTCCAGAAAGCGTTGCTTTATAAGCCTGCGGATACTTCGGCAAGTGAAGGTCTTTCCCTGATCAAATGACAGCACCCGAATTCCCAAACAGGGCCTGGCTGCCTGATCAACTGAAGGGATGGGCCGTTATCTGGATGATTCTGGTGCATTCTGTAGAACTATTTCCCGAACCGGGTCAGTCGGCCCATCCCATGGCCCAGTTTGGCATGTTTATGGGAGGCGTTCCCGCTGCACCGGTTTTCATGGTAATTATGGGATATTTCGGACTGCAGCCCGGGTACTCCTTCCGCAAAACGGTCATGCGGGGAGGACAGATCCTGCTTTGGGGCGTTCTGCTTAATCTTGGATTAAATTTCAGCCTGATCATACGCTGGCTTATCGGTGACACGGAAGTCAATATTTTGCACTACATTTTCGGTATTGATATTCTGATATTTGCCGGATTTGCCATTCTTCTCTCAGCTTTGGCCGACCTGCTGAAACTGAAATGGTACAGCTGGCTGCTGCTGGCGATCTGTATAACCCTCCTGAGCCTTTCGGTTAATCAAAGCCTGGCTGCTCCAGGCGATAATGCCAGCCATCCGGCAGCAGGATATTTTACCGCAATTTTATTTGGATCGGTGCCATGGTCCTATTTCCCGCTGATCCCCTGGCTGGCCTATGTTTTCACTGGTATCGGCCTTTACCGGTTATTTGCGAAATGGCCGCAGCTGCTGGCAAAATGCCGTTACCACTTTTACCTGGCCGCCCCGGCAATCCTTATTTTCCTGATCGGTTTGATCCCCGCATGGCGTATCACCCAGGATCTGGAGGAGTATTATCACCATGGACCTGCCTTTTTTATTTGGGCCATGGCCTTTATCGCGCTCCTAAGCCTGGCCGTATATGCTTCGCGCAGATGGAATCAGAACCCCGTCAGTCTTTGGATTCGATTTCTGGGTGTAAGGGTGACGTCTGCCTACGTCATTCAGTGGTTGATTATCGGAAACCTTGGAACATGGCTTTATAAATCGGTAAGCATACAATTGACCGCACTTCTTTTTATCGCCATTCTGGCCGCAACGGTCACTCTTTCATTTCTTTACTATAAAATCCGACGAGCATGAAACTCAATTACCTTTTATCCCTGTTGATTTTTGCATTTTTTCTACCCATGACCTCGATTGCGCAGGTTCAGTTTCAATCCAGTTTTGACTATTCAGGGAATTTCACCAAGCTGGAAAAGGAAAGCTATAAATTCTACCTCATGGATGTCACGGCAGAGCAGTGCCGGATCTACAATCCGGACTACAGCCTCTGGAAAACGGTTCAGTTGAACATCCCCAATAACCGTTGGCTGACTGACGTGCAGTTCTTGTCGCAGAATCTGTTCGATACCGACGATGGGGTTGAGCTTTTATATGTCTATTACCAGTATGTACAAACCTCCACTTCATATTATTATGTGTACACTACCTGCATAGTTGATGAGAGTGGAGCCATTCTGCTTGAGGTGCCGGGAGGAAGCTGGTCAGAGATCATGAATATTGAGGGCGACGGGTCGAGGCTGATGGTCTATGTTTATGACTATTCGGTTTACCCGTATCCCGTTCAAACACGTGTTTACCGGTTACCCGGGCAGATAACAGGGGTTGCTGAAGCGGAAGCAAGGTCAGGCAATCTTTCCGAACCTTCAGTCTTCCCAAATCCATCAACTGGCATTTTTACCGTTCGGCTTCCGGAAACCCTCAGTTCAGATAAGGCCTGGACGATCGTCCTGGATTCGGGTGGCAAGTTGATTCTACGTCAGCCCATCATTAATCCGAACGAACAAATCGATCTCAAGTCCATGGGTTTTCCCGCAGGAATCTATTATTTGCGATTGGAAACCAGTAAATTGCAGACGAAATTACAAAAGGTCGTATTAACTGAATAACCCAAAATTTGTCTTCGATGACCCGGCAATATCTTCTGGTTATCACCCTCCTTCTCCTTCCCCGGGTATTGCTGTCGCAGGGTTTTATCGGCAACCAACCCCTGTTCAGCTCCGTTTTTTTTGAGCCGGGATACCGGTCACCCAAACTTGACCTGATTTTGACTCAGAGACCCGGTGCTGAGTTGGCCCATCAATACCTGATCACCAGTTATGCATACCTGGGAGCCGGATTGAAGATCACCCCAGGAACAGGTTTGGAAATAACCCTGGCCGGACAGCTGAACAGTTTCAAGGCAATCGACCGGTTTCTGATCAGCAATATGGATCCGTTGGAATACGATGTTCCTTTCGATCAGTTTTCCGCGTATCTGTCGGCCAGATATCTATTCAGGAAGCACTGGCGGTTTTTCGGGGCGGCGCACCTCCTTTCAGCCGTCAGGCCAATCATGGTTTGGCAGGAACTGCCGCTGGGCGGAGAATTCATCGCAGTGCCCGATCCCTACCACGATTGGCTCGCTGCCGGCGGACTGGAGATGGTAAGTGAAAGGTTACAGCTGCTGGTCTCAGGATCCTACGCAAAATTTAATTCAGCCCCCGCTGTTCAGGCCGACCTCGGGCTAACCCTGTTCCCTTTCGCCAACCTCAATACCCGGATCGAAGGCCGGATAATCCTCCTGGCCGATACACTGAGTCCCCAGGGAAGATTCGTCGGCAGGATCGGATTAGCGCAGAAACTGATCGGAAACCTCTGGGCAGAAGCCGGTGGTGCGTACGGCATGATGCAGAACTATCACGAAAATGACGGATTTGATGTGTCAAATATCTACGATCCCGAGACGATTAATGTGAGATTTTCTTTGATTTATAAGGAGATAACAAGAAACCTTAGTCTGTCTGTCCGCTACGCCTACTCGAAACGATGGGCCTCCTGGTATTTGTATCAATATGGGGAGTATCTGTCCAAGGAATCGGCAGAATATTCCTGTAACAGCCTGACTGCCGGAATCACCTGGCGGTTCTAATAACCTGATTCGCACAATTTATGCAGAATATTACCGAACAGATTGAATCCTCTTCCTTTGAAGCAGGTAAGCTGATTAAAGCCCATGGCGTAAACGGACGGGTGGTGCTCCGGTTGCACCAGCCAGCAAAGGATCTTATCGACTTTCCGGAGTGGATTTACATCCGTATTAACGGAATATTGGTTCCCTTTCAGGTTGGTGAAGAGACCGTTTTCCTGAAAGACAATAACCATGTTGTTATGGGACTCGAAGAAATCGCAGATCAGACGGCTGCCCGCGATCTCGCTGATCATAGCTGCAATCTGCCCGGTGAATGGTCAGATTGGTTTCTGGGCGAGGCTGATACACCGGCCTCCTGGATCGGCTTCTCAATACTTGAGAGCCTCAGCGGTCAGCACGGGGAAATAACAGATTATCAGGATATTCCCGGCAATCCTCTTATCGAGATAGAAATCGGTGGAAAAACCATCCTCGTTCCCTTTAATCCCGAATATATCCTCGAAACAAATCCGGATAAAAGAACCATGGTAGTGAGGGTGCCTGAAGACCTCATGAATCTCACATGACCGACGACCGACGACGGATGACAGACGTCGGTCGTCCGTCATCGGTCGTCCGTCAAGGTCTTATCATCTCCATCTCCCCCTCCGCATTCAGCCTCACCACCGTCGACGGTTTCCCCGGGTGCAGGTCATCCTGTCGCCACTGGACCACATAGTCCACTGAACCGAGAAAGTACTGCGGGATATCAATAAAAACCTGGGGCGGAGGCTCGGCGCTGCGGTTGGCAGACGATGAAACAATCGGCCTGCCCAGTTTTTTTATCAGTTCCACACAAAAAGGATCCCTGGGTAACCGCATTCCGATGGAGCCATCGGCAGCCGGAAGGTTCGATGCGAGCTTGCAGGCTTTGGGGAATATCAGGGTCAGAGGATCCATTGCCTGTTGCATCACCTGCAGGATCAACTCCGGCGTATCCTGCGTATACTCTTCAGCCATATGGATGTCGGAAACCAACACGAGCATGCTTTTCCCTACCGGCCGCTCCTTGATCCGGTATATTTTCTCAACAGCGTCAGGTTGAGTGGCATCACATCCGATACCCCAGATGGTATCCGTGGGGTATAAAATAATGCCGCCTTCCTTCAGAACCTTAACTGCCTGACTAAGATCATGGACGTTCCACCTGGATTTACTGACGGTTTTCATACAACTTACGAAGGTAATAATATTTTTTCCAAGCGTAAAGTGCTGAAAATCGGGCAATTTGCCATCCTGACTTGCCCTCAAGAAACCCAAGTCTTACGCAATACTCTCTAAACCAGCGCCATGCGCTGTGTGTTACTGCAGATAGCCGGGTCGGTCGAATTCCTTTTACAAAGTAGGATTTTGCGGAAATTCCCGCAAAGTGATCGGTTTTCTGCGATTGTTCCTCAACCGATCCTATGGCCCAATGAAGGAGATCGCCCTTAACCCTGATGATCCTGGCATACGGATCGGGTTGAACAAAATCATGGGGATCAAGCCCGCTCCAGCGTGCCTTTCTCCGGTCGAACAACCGGAGCTTTCGGTCGGGATATAGCGTTGTATGCTTCATCCACCGCCCGCACCAATTGTTTCTCCGGTTAAAGATGTACCCGTCATGCGTCCACTCCGATTTGAGCCGTGCAACTTGTGCCTTTAGCCCTTCCGACAGAGCCTCATCCGCATCGAGCGAAAGGATAAAATCATAGTTGGCTCTGCCGGTTGCCCGTTTCTTTTGCGAAACATATCCGTCGAAAACATGCTGCTCAAAACGTACCCCAAACCCCTTGCATATCTCCTCCGTCCTGTCCGTACTGAGCGAATCCAGGACATACACCTCCTCTGCAATGCCCTGCACAGACTCCAGACATCTCCCGATATCCTTCTCCTCGTTAAAGCAAATTATTACAACAGAAAGTTTTATCATCTCATCATCTCATCATCTCATCATCTCATTATCTCATCATCTCATCATCACATCATCAAATTAGCCTCACACCGAAACATTATACTCCCTCAACGCCTCATTCAACCCTGTCTTCATGTCCGTTGATGCTTTGCGCTGCCCGATGATGAGCGCACAGGGCACCTGAAATTCCCCTGCCGGAAACTTCTTTGGGTACGTACCGGGGATCACCACTGACCGTGGCGGAACGTATCCCTTGTATTCTACAGGTTCCCCTCCCGTGACATCAAGGATCTTCGTCGACCCCGTGATCACCACATTTGCACCCAGCACGGCTTCCCGGCCGATCCGCGCGCCTTCAACTACAATGCAGCG
>CAYQFT010000004.1:0-50247 GCA_964416825.1 uncultured Porphyromonadaceae bacterium | reverse complement strand
CAGGAGCCGTTTTACACCCGGGAATCCATCGAAGCCATTGCAAACGGGCATAAAAATATCAGCAGCAATAAGGCTATCCGGGAGCTGGAATACAATCCCCGGCCCCTGCATGAGACCATCAGTGATACCATTCAATGGTTTCAGAATGCGGGATATCTGAAAAAATCCCGACCATGACTTACACAACTTTCCAGCACCTGAATTATGTCTGGATGGGCATTGCGGCCTTGATTTTCCTGATATTGTTAAGGTAACCGCACCGTATGGGAGACACACCTCGTCGAAATGGGGTCCGCAGATCAGCAACCGGCTGATTCACCTGCGGAAGCCCGGGGAAACCGGATATAAGATTCCGGAAGGTGGCCTGTTCCGGTATGTCAGCTGTCCCAATCTTCTGGGGGAAATTATCGAATGGACCGGGTTTGCCATTATGTGCTGGAACCTGGCTACCGTTTCTTTTCTGGTCTGGACAGTCGCCAACCTGGTTCCGCGGGCTATATCACATCACAGATGGTACAAGCAGCATTTTGAGAACTACCCGGCCGGACGTAAGGTCTTAATTCCGTTCGTTTTGTAAAAAAACCGGCAACCTAA
The DNA here is from genome assembly GCA_964416825.1 of uncultured Porphyromonadaceae bacterium. Lineage (GTDB taxonomy): Bacteria > Bacteroidota > Bacteroidia > Bacteroidales > UBA12481 > UBA12481. Next base: position 49,653 of record CAYQFT010000004.1, on the reverse strand, counting down.
AATGGGTTGCCGGTTTTCTTTTTAATCACTGAGGATCAGCCTCTTCCCCCACCGCGGTGTTTTTTCCCATTCCCTTTGTGTCCCTTGCCGTCATTGGTGGTAATACCCCATTCAGCCAGCTGGGCCTTCACTGCCTCTTTGTGAGCAGTCCGCAGGGCTTTCATCTCTTTGAAGATTTCAACTTTTTCGGCCAGAGTGTTGGCTGCCAGGATTTCAGCCCTTAGAACTTCCATCTCTGCCTGAAATTCCAGGCGCATCTCCTCAATAATGGCTTTCTGTTCGCTTGTCAGTTGGGTAGTGCAATTCCCATTAACTGTTCCGTTGCCCATACCGTTACCCAGGCCGTTTCCGCTTCCGCGTCCGTTCTGGGCCTGAAGGCCCAGAGCTCCGATCGCAATCAGAAGGGCAGCCAGTGCGATTTTTAAATTCATTTTTTTCATCTTTTACTTTTTTTAGAATTAATTATGGCACATAGGTAATGCGGGAATATGAAGCGAAAATGAAGCCGTGATTTTTTCTGATATAGAAGCGGCATCACCGGGTGATCACCACAGGGCGCTCTTTGTCTGGGATTCGCTTGCCCGGCAGTTGGTGCATACGGTTATACCGCTCGTTAACAGAAGGGTACCAGACGTTTGGATCCGGCCGGATTACAGGCATGTTTGACTGAAAATCCTTTGGGAGCGGGACTATCCCGTAGTGATAATTGTACTCGTCCTGGTCAATGTTGCTCACACCCTGATAGGAATGCTGCACCATGAGAGGCGGGCGCTTCACAAGGGGTTGAACCCGTTGAACCGCCAGCCAGATGAACAGGGGAACCTTATTATGCTTTGGACTTACGGGTTGTGTTTGTGCGAAAGTTAAAGCGGGGAATGAAATCAGGGCTGCGGCGAGGATCAGAAGTTTTTTCATAATAAGCCTCCTTGAATCAGACACGTAATCGATTCTTCTTCAGGGGGACTAACGAAGAATAGGCTAAGTTACGAAAAACCCTCTAGCAATCTTATTTTTTGATAACTTTTTTAACCAATGTATTCTCTGCAGGAGCCGTTTTACACCCGGAAACCTCTTCTCATCAAAAATTGCCTGAACAATTTTCCCACTTGTGGGTTTACTAATTGAATTTAAAACCTTTATCCATGAGAAAGTTATTTATTTTCCTCCGCGGATCAATAATCGCGGCCTCTTTAGTCTTTTTTACTTCCTGTGAAGTTGACGATATTCGTTATGATTTGGAACCAAGAAATGGTAGTGGATTCTTTAAGTTTTTTAGCACCTATGATAATTTTCTGGTGGGAAAAGACACTGTAAATCTTCAAACGGTTTTTAAAGGAGATCACTTTTTTCAGGGAGACCATATCCCTCATGGTTTTCCCATATCCTTTGTGGATTACAGACTGGCAAACGGTCAATCCAACTGGTCAAATCCCGGATCTCGTGCTGCTCCCGGTCTAGCTTGGTCTAACAGAGATTTTAGTGATCTTTTTTATTATTATGATGAGAGGACATCCTTACTAATCTACCTCAATAGCCCACCGGCTCACCTGCATCTTTGCCTGAGGACTTGGGATGAAAATGTTAAGGGGACAAGACCCGGGAGAACCTGGAAAGCCAAGGCTATCATTGATGACCAAGGGAAGGATCTCTCCAATGATCCTGACTGGGTGAGCTATACCGATAATACCATGAGATTTGAGAAAACAGATCGATTTGTGCTTACAGTTGGAAAAAAGCGGACGGAAAAAGAAGAGGAAATATTCGGCACCTATCCTAAAAACGATGTCGTATACGGGACCTACAGTTTTGTTAACATTACTGCGGGGCTAAGCCGAAATAAGCTTTCTCTGGTATTCCCAAATCTCACACGTGTAGTAGAAGTGACCGAATCCACTTTTGGTAGGGTGATACTGAAGGTAACTGAGAAAAATAAGACTGGCTTCCTGGTTTTGGAACCTGTTGATTAATTGAATTCAATTCGCAAAATGGCAATAGAAAATCATGAAACAAAAGACATTTTTAACCTTTAGCCTGTTCCTTGGCTTGGTATTTACCCCGATTAAGGCACAAACCAATATTGGAAACCAGCTCGGCTCTATCAGCAGCAATTTTTCCTTGTATGTGGATGGGTACATGGAAGACCTTACTTCCCGTCAGGGATTTGCTTTCCTGAATAACATCAATACCACCGGCCGTGTGGCCAGTCAATGGGAACTGATTTTTTCCCTGAAAGCCGGAACCAGTCTCCTTTCGTCGGAATACGGCTTCAGCGATTTTTCAGATAATTTCACCCTTGAAGGCGGAACACCGACCCTGTTTGGATCACAATCTCCGGGTAAGATGTCCTTCCGGTTCATCGATGAGGAGACCGGTCTTCCCCTGGTCAATCCTTCTAATGGTGAGGACCTTGGCTTTGGTCTGCCGTTGTTTCCGGGAATGGGAACATCCATCGGCCTAACGCCGGCTATACTGCCTGTTTTCAGCCTGGGTATAGGATACGGAACCGAAGTTTCAGTGGGATTTCTTCCCGGTGTTATCAGACTGGCAACCAAAGGGTTGGTTGATGGATTCTCCCTGGATCGTGATTTTATGGCCTCGTTTGGTGCAAGGCATGATGTATTTCACTGGATTCCCTGGCTGCACGATCATAATTTCGGATTCTCCCTGGGTGTTCAATACAGCCTGCTCAACATCGGTGCAACGATTGGCCCTGATCTGATCGGGAACCTGGATACTCCCAGCCGTGACAAGTTTGAGGTGACCAACAATCTCACCGGCCTGGAATACCGGTCGTCGAGCTTTGGCTTTGAAGCGCTTCTGACCAAGAAGTTCGGATTTCTCGACCTAACCCTGTTTTCCTCTTTTAACCAGACCCATTATCGGCTGTTTAATCAGGGGGGATTTGATGTTAAAGTCGCCAAATCCTTTTATTCATCAATCAGTGAGGGATTTGATACCTATCAGATTAATAATCTGATCGATGTAGACCGGCAGGTAAAACGATTCCTGTACGGGATAGCCCTTCAGTTTAACCTGGGCCGTTTCAATCTGGCGCTGAAGGCTGCACCGTTCAGCGGATCGTATTACTCTTTGGGCCTGGGATTCAATATTCTCAAGGGGAAAGAATAAGGATCTGCCTTGCGGGACATGAAAAAACCGGCAACTCCATCAGGGGTTGCCGGTTTTTTTTGGGAATATGAAACGACAATGAAGCCGTGATTATTTCCTGATAATCTTTTTAATCGTGATTGACCCATCAGGACTTATGACCTTCAATGAGTAAATGCCTGCCGGGTAGGCGGAGATATCCATTTCAACTTCTGTTTCCATTGAACTGTCCGAATGAATTTTACTGCCCAACAAGGAGTATATCTCAATTCTGGAGCCCTCTTTCAGGCCCCGGATCATCATGGTGCCACTTACCGGGTTCGGAAAAACCGAAAGAGTATTTTGAAGGGTTATCTCATTGACTCCGGTGGAGGAGTATGGAATAATCCGGCTGTAATAGACATCCTGCTCACCGTTCAGGGTATTGGCCCAGGCGAGGTGAGCGCCGGAATTGTCGGAAACCATGTCGAAATAATCCCCGAGCTTATCCTGGTTGGGATAGCCCACATGCGGATTGAAGGAAGCGGAGAGCTTTTCATTCACCGACCAGGTTTTTCCCTGATCTGTTGAAAAGGAATAATACAGAGCCGATGAATCCGATCCGGCCGGTGCGTCGCGGGTATCGAGCCAGATGGCATCAATCCTTCCATCGGGGGCCACCGACATGGTGCCGAACCACTGTGTGTTGGTGACCGACTCATCGTCGTTAATCCGCATGGGATTGCTCCAGGTAAGTCCTGCATCCGTACTCCGAGTAAACATTACATCACAGGGATCGCCGATTGAGGCGCGGGTAACAGGAGCCAGCAGGTAGACATTTCCCCGGCCGGGGCCTTCGGAGTGGTCCACATCAATGCTGATCTGGCCCAGGAGGCCCACGGGATTGATACTGGACCAGCCGTTCGGGGTGCCGCCGATATAGACCATTACCCGCTTGTTCCAGGTGACCGCGGAATCAGGGACGTTCGCATTCACCGATTTTGACACCACGAGGCTGTCGCCCATTCCGGAGGCTCCGCCAATGTAAAGTTCACCGGAATTCCCGATGGCCATCGTACACCAGTAAGGACTGCCGTCAACGGTGAAGCAGTTTTCATAATGCCGGTTATGGTCCGCCGAACGGGTGGCAAACCCGGGCACGCAGGTGCTGAAGTAATAGGACCAGGTGGAATAAATATTTCCCCGGCCGATTCCATCGGTCCGGTCGATGACCATCCACTGCTTATCGCCCCCGTGTGCATCGGTTCCGGCATCCCAGGCGACCCCTCCGTTTGAGGATTCAAAAACCTTGCAGAAATAGTCAGGACTGTTCGTCAGGCTGTTGTAAAAAATGTTCCCGTCGGCATCCCAGTCGAGAACGGGATCCGAGCGAAAAATCCCGGGTTCAATCACACCGGGAAACGTCCAGTTTTCCCCGCCGTTCATGGTATAGCCCCAGCCGGCCTGCCTGAAATTGCTCGCTATGTTGTCGAACTGGCGCCATCCTATCACAATATTGTTCGCGTCACGTGGATTCACTGCAATGCTGGGTTCGTTGGCCGCATCGCCCAGGATGTTCTGACCATTTGCATTGACATTTACCTGCGTTGTGCGGATGCTGCTGTGCTGCGGGTTTGATTTAACCCGGTTAGTGTAGCGGTATGCCGGAGAGGTCCGCTGGTTGTTGTAGGCATTGGGCAGATAGGGGTCGTCCAGGGTTTCACGGTGCATCTGTTTCATTTGATCAGTAGCCGTTCCGGAGTTTTGTCCCGATACCGATTGGCCAAAAAGTATGGTCGCTGCTGGTAATAGGAGAAATATCAGTTTGCTTTTCATGTGTTAGGTATTGAAAACAATCGGTCTATGTTACGACTTTTTTCGATGCTTTTTACCCGTATTTTGCAAATATCGATTTACTCCTGTGAAACAAATGGTTTATCTGCGTTGTTTCAGGATCTGAATTCATTACCCTTAAAAAAAACAAAACCCGCCATGAATAAGTCGAGATTGGAAGCATTCAGCGATGGTGTCCTGGCCATTATCATTACAATCATGGTGTTGGAATTGAAAATCCCGCACACCAGTGATTGGTCAGAATTGAGGGAGCTGATTCCAACACTTCTCAGCTATCTGGCGAGTTTTGTGTATATAGGGATATATTGGGGCAACCACCATCATTTGCTCCATTCGGTGGCGAGTGTTTCTTCAGGGATGATCTGGGCCAACCTTAACCTGCTTTTCTGGATGTCGCTGGTTCCGTTTGTGACCGGATGGATGGGTGAAAATCATTTTGCCACCAACACGGTTGCTGCGTATGCTACGCTTTTGCTGATAACCGGTCTCGCATTTTATGTCCTGATGCGGGCCGTAGAGCGCAATTCCCATGATTTGGAAGCATTGAGGAAAGCGTTTGTGATCATGAATAAGAAAGGAATAATATCAACCATACTTTATTTCCTGTCAATACCATTAGCTTTTGTAAGCCCCTATTTTTCCGGAGCCATCTTTTTCGTTGTATCAGTGATCTGGCTTATCCCCGATAAGAATATTGAGCAGGCACTGAAAGAAAGAAAATAGCATTTTATTTTCTTAACTTTCCTCAAAATACGTGCTGCCATGAAACGATTTCTTCTTCTTATCGTGGTATCAGCCCTGAGCCTGTCGGTCTTTAGTCAGCAAAGTCTTTTTGATTACAACCGCGGAGCGGTGGGGAGGATGATGGTAACCGGCAACCCGACCGGTTTTCGCCCGGTTTATGCCGGTTACAGTTTGATGAGTACAACAGATCCCGCCATGAATTACAAACAATCATTCTGGGCCGGTGCCATAGGAGGATTTGCAGGCCCGCTGGCCGGTCTGGCCATCGGCGGCTTTGGAGCCGAGGTTCTCAAATTCAAGGAATCCTTTGGCTGGGCCTCCACCCTTGTGGGAGTAGGTCTTGGATTTTTGGTTCCGCAGATCATCGTTTATCGCCAAACCGGCGATCCTAAGGCCTGCGGAAAGGCGGCCCTGGGAAGCCTTGCCGGCCTGGGCGTTGATCTGGTCCTGTTAGCGGCCCTGATCATTATCGGAGAAAGTCAGTAGAAGCGGCTCTGTAAATTAACCAGAACCGTATTGCCGGCATGTACGAAAAATCGTAAATAAGTCAGCTGGGCTGTCATTCATCTGGCTGGTTTTTATAATCTTTAAGCTGGATTATTAAACCCGATAGATTATACCCGATGAAACCAAACTCTTTGATTCAATTATCTATTATTCTGTGTGTTACCCTATTTCTTGGTTCGTGTAAGCCGAAAGAGGCCTCCTTCGAACTGAAAGGAACCCTGGCCGGTATTACCGAAGGGAAGGCCATTTTGTCCGGAATCAAGTCGGACGACCCCTATTCCGATACCGTAGCGATAACCAATGGCCAATTCGTTTTTAAAGGTAAACTGCCCGAACCCGGCCAGTATTACCTCATGGTTGAAGACAGGGAGTATCCCGTCTATTTTTATGCAGAGAATGCAAAGATGACCCTCACCGGCCATATTGATACGCTCTATGCTGCAGAGGTCAGGGGAGGAAAGATTAATGAGGATGATAAAAAATACGGCGAGGGACTAAGCAAGCTTTATCAAAAACACAAACTGGATTCTCTCTATAAGATTTATGAGAAGTCGAGGAATGAAGCGGACATGCGCGTCATCGACAGCGTGAGTGATATCCTGACGAAGGAGTCCGAACAATGGGAGCAGGATTTTATCAGGCAGAATCCGGCGTCCTATTATTCCGCCATTTTGGTGGAGCGGATGTCCTCCGGGCTCAGCGCCGAGGAAATTGAAAAAAACCTGGCGGTCCTCGATGCCTCCCTGGAAGAATCGAAAATTGTCCAGGATATTCGGGATAATATCGAGATGCTGAAGAACACCGATGTGAAGGTTGAGGCTTTTACCAACCAGGCTCCGGATATGGAGTACCAGCTCGACCCGGCGTTTGCCGGCGGCACCCTGACGAACATGGCTTATCTGGCTTCTTTTCCCAATGACCAGGTTTGCGGGCTGAAGCGCGACGGAAGTGTCTGGATCTTCGATGCAACCGGGAAAAAGATCAGCGAATTCAAGGCTGCCCTGCAGGGCAAGCCGTCGGCCATAGCCATTGCCCAGACCACCGGTGCCATTTATGTTCTGGGTACGCTTACCGAGATGAAGGAGACGAAAGTCAGGGGAAAAGTTTATCAGATTGAAGAGCAGAAGGGTGTGGAGTGCCAGGTTTATGACTCCAAGGGGACTCAGATTCGCAGCCTCACCTTGCCGGATGTCAAAACTGCGACCGGAGCGAAGGTGGTCAACGGCAAGCTGCTGGTGGCAGACGTCAAGCAGAGAAAGGTGGCAATCTATAATCTTGAAACCGGCAAAATGGAGTCGTCGATCAAGGACCTTCGGGCCTGCTGCGGCATCCTCGACTTTGGGGTTAACGACAAGTCGGAGATCCTCATTGCCAACCTGGGCGCATTCCGGGTGCAGGCGTTTGATTATTCGGGCACCATCAAGTATGCCTTCGGCAAGCGCGGCCAGGGGTTGAATGATTTCCACGGATGCTGCAATCCGGTCAACGTCACCTTTCTGAATAACGGTGCGGTTGTCACAGTTGAAAAAGACCCCACCCGGATCAAGGTCTTTACCCAGTCGGGGGCCAAAAAAATTGAAGGGATCCAGGAGCTGGTGAAAGGCTGCGCATACATCCCCATGACCACCGACAGCAAGAATAACCTGTATCTCGCTTCGGCCAACTCGGGCATCGTTAAATGCATTCCGGTACCAAAGCATCCGTAGCATGAGGTTCAGACAAACGGGGCTTCCCCTTGTGTTCATCGTACTGTTTTGCCTGATTCTGGCGGGTTGCAGGACCAAACCCCTTACCCTGAGGCTGGCGGTGAACGATACCTATTGCAGTGCAACTGCCTGCGCATGCATCCAGTACCTGGCCTCCCGTGAATATGAGGAGGTTGCTGAGATTCTGAGGGACAAGTATGACATCGGCCTCGAGCTGGTTTACTGCCTCGAGGAATCGGATCTCGAAGATTCGATCCGGAGCGGGAACTTCGACGGCGCCATCTGCAAGCCCTGGTTTGCCTTACGAAATATGCAGGCAAAGGGGATGAAGCCCGAACGTGTTGCCGACGTGCTGGATCCTTTTGATAACGGTCTGGTGGGAGGGATATTCATTGTTAAGAAAGAGTCTCCCCTGATGAGTCCCGAGGATATCAACGGCAAAGTCCTGACCATGGGCGAGGAGAACTCCTACGAAAAATACCACCTGGCCATGAGGCAGCTGAAGGAGAAGGGCATTCAGCCCTCAAGGATTACGCGGAAATCGGGCTGCACCGAAGGAATCAACGCGCTTCTCGACAATGAAGCCGATGTTGCGGTGATATCGGATTATGCCCTGATAGCCAGCTGCGCCGTGGATTTTGCCGGGGAAGATACTTTCCGTACGATCTGGAAAACCGAAGATATCCCGCTCTGCTCCGTGGTGGTCAACCTGAAGCGGGTGGGCAGGGGCGATGCGGCAAGGCTGCAAAAAGCACTGCTCGAAATATCGGAAAAGAGTATCCCCGAAAGTTTTGCCAGCAAGGGTTTTATCAAACCCATACCCTGGAATCCCAAACCTTTTACCGGTAAATAGAATGAGTCCGATGGAAGCCGGAAGGCGGAAGTTTATCATCATGGCAGGCCGGGCGGTTTGCGGACTGGCGCTGGGAGGCGTGGTTTACCGCGTGGTCGGAACGCATCTCAACGAGGATGAGGCAGGTCCCCGCACGCGCCATGCCTGGCAGATCGATCCGAATAAATGCATCGGGTGCGACGGGTGCAAGACCCTGTGCGTGAGAAAGCCCTCCGCCGTGAAAGCGGTCAATGACCAGAAAAAATGTTCGTTCTGCGTGGTTTGCTACGGGCATATATCGAATAAGCGCATCGCCTCCGACAAGATCATGTCAGAAGGGAAGCGGGTTTGTCCAAAGGATGCCGTTATCCGGATCGACTACTCAGGCAGGCCCGACGGCTATTTCGTTTATGAAATTGACGATGACAAGTGCGATGGCTGCGGGATTTGCGTTGCGCAATGCACCAAGAAGGGCACCAAATCGATGTTCCTGATCATTCGCCCCGATTTATGCCTGAACTGCAACAGCTGCAATGTGGCTGTCAATTGTCCGGAAAAGGCTGTGGACAAAGTATTTATCGGACCGGAAGATGAGTTCAAGGGGATCTGGGAACTCGAAAGGGAGGATCCCGCGGACAAGAGTTTTGATTTTTCGGGACGAAAGGAGCAGGGCGGATGATTTTTCCTTTTCAACAGCTTGCCCAGCAGGCTGATACGGTCTGTTATACTCCCGAGCAGATTGCCCTGAGCGAGATTGCGACTTTCAGGGATAAATGGATTCCGCAGGAGTACCTGCCGCTGCCTGAGTGGCTGGTTTATGCGGATCTGGGGGTTTTGCTTCTCCTGATGCTGGCCGGCTCGTGGTTTGTGGTTACCCGGAAACCGGCACGGTGGATGAATTGGCTGGCGATTATCACACTTGCCTATCTGGGGCTTCTCCGCGGCGGATGCATCTGTCCGATGGGACTCACCACCAACATGGTTATGGGCATCATCCTGCCCTATATGATCGGGCTGGTGGGACTTGTGATGTTTTTGGCTCCGCTGGTGATTGCGCTGATCTGGGGCCGGGTTTTCTGCACGGCCGGCTGTCCGCTTGGTGCCATCCAGCATCTGTTTTACAAGAAGAAAAAATCGTACAAGCTGCCGGTGAAGGTCAACCGGTACCTGAAAATTGCGCCCATCCTGGTGCTGATCGCAACCGTGTACTTTGGGATCAGCGGAACCCTTTACCTGGGCTGCGAGCTGGATCCCTACAAGCCGGTTTTCTTTACCGGGAAAGCCTGGTTTGAACAGGGGATCGCCTGGCTGATCGGGTTTCCCATGGAGCCGAAACTCCTGTTGAGTTTCAGTTTTTTCGGCTGGGGGTACCTCCTGGTCACCCTGCTGGCGGGCTATTGGGTGGAAAGACCCTTTTGCCGCCTTTTATGCCCCTATTCTGCTATCCTCGGGCTCTTTTCAATGGTGGCCTGGAAGCCTCGCCGGATCGACAAAACCCGATGCACCTCCTGCAGCCTTTGTGTAAAATCGTGTCCCACGCAGGCGATCACCATCAGTAAGAAAGAGGAAATTCAGAAAGTTTCCAGTTACGATTGCATCCAGTGCAACCGGTGCAGCGACCGGTGCAGGGAGGGGGCGATATAGCGTGGACTCAGAATTTTTTTTGGTTATTTTCATACAGTTCATTACCTTTCAGTGAATTACGATCAACCATGAAAAGTATCGGGATAACCCTTCTGATCTGCCTGTGGTGCCTTGATGCAGAAGCCCAGGAGAGCCGGTTTTTTGATTACGACCGGGAACAGGTCCGGTGTATGTTGGAAACCATCAACGAGACTACAATCGGCCCCTGTGAGAATTGTTTTGCAGCGCCTTTCGCGGGAGATTCGGTTCAGGGGAGCACCCGGAAGTACTTCCGTACCGGAGCCCTTGGCGGCATACTGGGATGTCTGGGTGGAGTGGGTGCCGGATACCTTGGCGGTGAGGTCATGAATATGGGAACCGCAGTTGGCTGGGCGGGCCTGGTAACGGGAACAGTCCTGGGATTTGTGGTTCCTCAGATTATTGTTGCCAGGAAAGCCAAGGATCCCCAAAACTCAAATGCTGCTTTGCGCGGAAGCACATTAGCCGTTAGTGTCGGGATCATCGGGCTGTTATACATATTTATGGTCGGCGAATGGAAAGCCAGCCCGGCTTTTTAATCGGAGTAGGTCCCATTCCGTTTTTTCAATCAGGCTTTTTACTGTAATATTGATATTCGTTTGGCTTTGCCATACTAAATCAGCAATTAGATGGATGTTACAAACCGCATCGGATTTGATAATGAGAGATATCTGAAGGAACAGACTGCCGCAATCCTGGAGCGGGTAGGGAGGTTTAACGACAAGCTCTACCTGGAGTTTGGCGGCAAGATCCTGTTCGATTACCATGCAGCCCGTGTTCTGCCGGGTTTCGATCCGAACGTGAAGATGCGGTTGCTGCAGCTGCTGAAGGATAAGATCGATATCATCATGTGCATCGATGCGGGTGCCATTGAACGGAAAAAAGTACGGGCCGATTTTGGGATCTCCTACGATGCCGATGCCCTGAAAACTATCGATGATTTCCGTGAATGGGGTTTGGACATAACGGCCGTTGTCATTACCCGGTTTCAGGGCCAGCCCACTGCCCGGGCTTTTAAAAACAAGCTGGAGCTGCGGGGGGTAAAAGTCTATCTGCACTATCCAACCCTCGGATACCCGACCGACGTGGACCGGATTGTCAGCGACGAGGGCTACGGAGCCAACGAATACATCAGGACCACGCATCCCATCGTCATTGTTACCGGACCTGGCCCGGGCAGCGGGAAGCTCGGCACCTGCCTGTGCAACCTGTATCATGAGTACAAGCGGGGCGTTAAGGCCGGTTACGCGAAATTTGAAACCTTTCCCATCTGGGACCTGCCCGTCGACCACATGGTCAACATCGCCTACGAGGCAGCAACAGTCGACCTGAATGACGAGGTTCTGATTGATACGCATCACCTAAAGGCTTACAATCTTGAGGTTGTCAACTATAATCGTGATATAGAGGCATTTCACCTGCTTAAGCGGATCGTCGAGAAAATTACCGGAGGCGAATCGATGTACCAGTCGCCGACCGATATGGGCGTGAACCGGGCCAGCAAGGGAATCGTGGATGACAAAGTCATTGTTGAAGCATCCCGGCAGGAGATTATCCGGCGGTATTGCCGTTGCGCTGTGGAGTATGCAGTGGGGCTGACCGATCAGGAGACCCTTGACCGCGCCATCCGGATCATGGAAAAAACAGGGGTCAGGGTGGAAGACCGGAAGGTGGTCCTGCCCGCGAGGGCGGCTGCAAAAGATGCCGTAACCAGCGGGAAGGGAAATGCCGGAATGTATTGCGGGGCGGCTATTCAATTGCACGACGGTACGCTGATCACGGGTAAAAACTCACCCCTTATGCATGCCGCTTCAAGCCTGATATTAAATGCAGCCAAGCATCTGGCCGGCCTCCCCGACAGCATGCGCCTCCTCCCACAAAACATCATTGACTCCGTAGCCTATCTGAAGAAAGATATCCTGAACGGGAAAATGGTGAGCCTCGATGTGGACGAAACCCTCATTGTGCTGGGAATAAGCGCCTTGTCCAATCCAGCTGCGCAGATGGCCCTGGAAAACCTGAAAATGCTCCGCGACTGCGAGGTTCACCTTACCCATATTCCCACCCCCGGAGATGAGGCCGGGCTGCGGAAACTAAAGGTCAACCTGACCTGCGATCCGGAGTTTTCAAGCAAAAGCCTTTTTATCAGCGCATGATGTAAAGCGGCCGGATGGTGCCGGTTTCGGGTATGAAAAAGTTCAACTGGAAGCTTAAAGCGGGAATAATCATCCTGATTCTGTCGCTGTCGACCACCCCGATGATCCTGTCTGTTCCCTTCCTGCCCATTGCTACTAAGTCTAAGCTGGTAATAACCACCATCCTGATCATTATCGGCAATGTTACCTTCTATGGCGGGGGATTTCTTGTGGGGAAGGAACTTTTTTCCAAATACAAGTCCTATATTAATCCCCGAAACTGGTTCAAAAAGAAGAAAAAGGAACCGGGTCACCATGAAAACAAAACGGAATGAATAATCAGAGAGCGCTGGTCAGGACCTTCGGGGTCGGGTATGTGGTCGTTTTTGTCATTGCCAACATCATTGGGTCGGGAGTATACAAAAAGATCGCTCCGATGGCGGCTGAACTGCACTCATCGGAATGGATACTGCTGGCCTGGGTGGCAGGGGGGATCATCACCCTGTTCGGAGCCCTCAGCAACGCCGAAGTTGCCGGGATGCTGGCAGATACGGGAGGTGATTTCGCCTACTTTAAAAAGATTTATAACCGGTTTTTCGCCTTTTTATACGGATGGTCGCTGTTCACGGTGATCCAGACCGCAACCATTGCCTCCCTTGCCTACGTGTTTACCCAGTCGCTGAACAGCATTGTTCCGATACCGGAAGTATTGCCCTCCCTGCAGGATTTCACGATAGGAGGCGTGTTTTTTCCGTTCAAGGATTTCGGAATCAAGCTGACAGCGATCCTCCTGATCCTGATCCTGACCTTCGTGAATATCACAAGCCTCCGGAGCGGAGCTGGAACCAGCAAAGCAATCCTCTTTATGGTGTTTACCGGACTCGCGGTCATTGTTATTTTCGGACTCACCAGTCATGTTGAGAGACCTGCTGTGCCGGCTGCCATGGGTGCAATAACTGCTGGACCTGTGACCGTTTCAGCCTTTTTTACAGCAATGCTTGCGGCCTTCTGGGCTTATCAGGGATGGGCCTCCGTAGGGTTTATCGGGGGCGAGGTTAAGGATGCCAATAAAAATCTTCCCAGGGGAATTCTCATCGGGGTTTTTGCGGTGATTGCCATTTACCTGCTGGTTAATCTGACCTATCTTAAACTACTGTCGATCCCGCAGCTCGAGCAGATCCATGCGGCAGGAAACCAGATTGCGGCCGTTGAGGCGGTGCGGGTATTCTGGGGAAAAGGCGGCGTACTGTTTATCTCACTGCTTATCCTGGTGACCACGCTGGGATGCACCAATGCCAGCATCCTGACGGGAGCCCGGCCCACTTATGCGATGGCCCGCGAAGGAATGCTCTTCAAGGGAATCGCCAAACTTAACAAGGCTAATGTCCCCGGAAATTCCCTCCTGTTTCAGGGAATCTGGTCCTCCGTGCTGGTGCTTTCCGGGAGTTTCGATCAGCTGACCGACATGCTTATTTTTGCAGTGTTCATCTTCTATGGGGCTACATCCCTCGGAGTGTTTATCCTGCGCCGTAAAATGCCGGATGCACACAGGCCTTATAAAGTCTGGGGATACCCGGTGGTGCCTGCAATTTACATCCTGTTTTGTATAGGGCTGTTTGTGAATACGATAGCAACCAAACCTCGGGAAGCAGGTATCGGGTTGGTCTTAATCCTGCTCGGAATTCCGGTGTTTCTAATCCTCAACCGAAGGAAGAGAGAGCTTTAGCCTGACCGGCGTATCGCAACTATCTAATTATAAGATATTTGCCATTTAACGGTAGAGTTACTGTCGGATTCGATTCTTATTTTGATTAAGCCATTTTCGCTTTTAATCAGGGAAATCCTTGCATCCGTGGTTGCGGTGGAGACCTTCTCCGGGTCAAAACCACTGGATGTGCTGGTCAGTATATAAGGATCACCGCCTATCACCTTACTGGTTCCGGAAAGGATTTTCGTTCCATCATTCCATTTTTCATCGCTCATGTCGAGGTAACCCTGCATGATATGGCGATCAGAAGATAACACCCTGGGATGTGGCGTCACTTCCCTCACTGAAAGCATTCGCGCCTCTCCCGGCCTGTTTGTTTGCTCGAGCCGGGCCGATCCTTTATAAATCCCCACATACCGATCATTCCAGAAATCGTAAACATGATAGGATTTCGCGGGATCCAGTCCCAGTGCACCGTCCACGGCTTCGCCGGCGAGGTTGATGCCGATGTTGTTTTCCTTCTCAAAATCGCCATTATAGAAGGTCACCTGGTGCCAGCCATCATCCACCTTGAAATCGTAAACCATTGGGTATTCGCTTACGAAGGCATCTATTGGCCGCGCCGACCGGTTTTCCGTTGGATAAGGGAAAGTGCGGGTAAGGTCGTGGAATGTTTCATCAGAAAATTGGGAAAAGCTGTTGGCCAGAAGAAACCGGCCGGTAGTCACATATGCCATGGTCACCACGGAGCGCACCTGGTCCCTGCTTCCCTGCAGGCGGGCAATATTCTTCGAATCCGTATCCTGGTTGTAAAGGACCCTGTTTTTGTACCATCGGAGCCCGCAGCGGGTAACCGTAACTTCATCCATCAGGTCGGTATCATTCTCTGTGCGCATGGAAGCCACGTAGCCTATCGTCACATCACTTCCCTTCTCCATATTGCGTTCATCGACATAGGATCCCGGGCCCAGGCCTTCGTATGGCATGCGGAAGATATTCCGGTAGGCTGCGGCCGTTGTTGAATACGGATCCTCCATGCCTCCGCCGGATGCCCATCCCGAGAACGGATAGTCGAACATAAGTCCTTTGATGCCGCCGGATGCAAGGTTTTTATATACATCCTTCAGATGGCTCAGAAAATCAGGATCGGTATAATCATAGCCCCACACGTACCGGGGCCGCGCCCATGCCTGGTTCCATGTCTTAAACAAATCGCCTGAGGTATCCTGCGGTTCCCCCTTCCAGGCATAGGAACTATTGAAAAGCATATGACCGGGGAACGCTATTGCATAATCCTCCGACCGGAAGCCGGTTTGAACATAGGTGAGGGGTATCCCGCCGCGATCGGTCACTGCCTTACCCCATTTCTCAGAAGTCTCGTAAGGCTCAACATATCGTCCGTTCTTACTGGCATTCTGGTCCGTTTCCTCCATCTGCCAGTGCTTGTCGTCCCACCAGCCCTGCTGGTTGTTGGGCAAATAGGAATCCGGCACCAGTCGCACGGCAGCCCGGCTATATTTAAGGAATCCGCTTTCGGCAATAATGTCCATCTCCCTGACGGCCCCGAGGGTTGTATTATCTGCTGCACCTCCCCCATAACCGCTAACCTGAGCGTACCAGAGGCATACCGATGGGAAATCATACATGCTCAGCTCGATATGCTGGGCCTGGCTAACCTGCCGTGCGTATTGTTCCAGGGCTTCGAAAGGATCGGGGCAGGTGACATCGATATAAAACTGATCATCCGGGATATAGGTCGTCCCCGGATCCACTCTTTTGCCAACAGGATCCAAAGCATAAAGACGGGCCGTATATTCCCTTCTTGGCCTGACGCATTCATTCACCGGCGTCAGCCGATCCGTCAGCAGGGGCTTTCCCGTGCCATCGCGCAGCCACAGCTCACTCAGATATACATTCGGATCCTTCGCGTTGTTTTCATAGTCGGCCGAAGGGCGCTCCACCAGCAATTGAAATTCGCCGGCCCTCACTGCCTCAATGGGAACAGGCAGTTCCACCTGTTCAACGTCCTCCTTTTTCACGCCATCAAAACGCGGGAGCAGCTGGTTTTCCAACAGGGCAATCCGGGTAAGTTTACCCTCTTTTATGAACTGTACAAAAACCGACTGCCTGTGATCTTTCCGGTCGCCATGCCACAGACCCCTCCACCACGAGAAACCCAGGAAGTATGGTTTTCCCTTGTCGAGGTTTTTAATATCCAGGATGATTTTCTCAGGATCCTTGGCTGATGTGGCCGTTTCCGTGCATCGGAATTCATTGTTCTGCCAGGTTTGTTTCTGACTGCCTTGCACAAGTTCCAGCTTCTCCCCGCTGGCCGACTCATCCAGTTTATCATCAGGCAGGTTAAGGTAGCAGAGGAGGCTGCTTTTGCCATCCGGACCTTTTTCAAGTTCCACTTGCCGGCTCTGTTCCAGCACAGCAAATTTTTCATAATCCGAATAGGAGAGCCCACCCATCACCAGGGTTTGCCGCGCCTGGCCCGTACCGAACGTCAGCAGAATGTTATTCCGCGATTTAAGTGCGTACTCCCTGGTGAGGGGGGAATACATCCTTTCACCGTATTCGAGCGGCTCTCCGGCGCTGAAACCGTCGATCATGGTGAAGTTATCAGGGAACTCCGTTCCGCCGTAGGCCTTCGCACCGGTCAGTGCATGGATTTCCATTACCTGAATGCTTTCGGCCGTTGTATTTTCGATTCCACCGGAGACCGTGAAGTATCCCTGGTTTTCATAGAGGGTAAAACAGAAAATCATCACCGGCTGATTGTCGGATTCGATTTTCAGGGTTAAGGCCATTCCTTTTCCCGGTTCATCCGAAACCGCTGATTTCTTCCAGGTGATCCGTTGGTTTTCAGCGTCGGATGACCAGTTGTTGATTTTCAGCGCTGCGTCACGGATCGGTGTCGTATTGCCCGTTAAGTTCCTGATGTTGTAGGTTCCGGTTGTCAGGTTAAAATCCAGACCCACCAACTCATTTTTAAGGGTAGTCACATCGCCGTTTTGCTTCACTTTCACCGCATTGGTGCAGGAAGCCGAAACAAGAACCAGGGCGAACAGCAGGGCGCCCATGATTATCAGAGGTTGTTTTTTCTTCATAGCCATAAATATCAGGATTTTGTCGGATAGAAACAGCTATCATTTTTACCCTGTTTGGGCAATATCTTCCACTGGAAGATTTTCCTTACTTTACACAAATCATCACTTGCCGCTGTTCCGCTCTACCTGAGCAGCCATCAGCTTCACCAGCTCCTTGCCCCTCGGCCCGTGACAGTGCGGCTTTTTACGGCCGAATTCGATCACTCCGTCGAAATAGGGATCCCGGGTAGTTTTCAGAAAATCCGCCATCAGTTCCATGGCATTGTTGAGGTAAAATGTGTCCATATCGCCCATGTAGATGAACAGCTTGCCCTTCAAGTCATTGCCTATTGCCGGCCAGTTTTCTTTCAGATATACATGCAGGTCATACTTCTTCCATTGCTCCGCAACGGCATGATCGATAACCCCTGTCCGCTTGTTCCACACACGCATCGGATAACCATCCGCACCAATCGGGCTGAAAGCGGCCTCCCATATGTCCCACTGCCCACCGGAGCGGGATTTATCACCAACAACCAGCTCGAAAAGGTTCTCGCTGCTCATCGTAGAACTCACATTCCCATCGGTGCGGCGGGTATTGGGCCGGTCGACACGGGTCCACTCATTATCAACATAATAGGCGTTCTCATCTTCATAGATATTGACTATCTGATGATAATGGAAATCAACCGGATCGGCGCATAAAGAGAAGGCCCCGCCGTAGAAGGCAGGATGCCGGATCTGCTGGTCGAGGACGATCCAGCCGCCGGTTGATCCTCCGGATAGGATGCGGGCATACGGCTGCCTGATGATCCGGAATTTTGTTTCGAGGTAGGGGATCAGTTCCTGCATGATGGCATCATCATACGGGCCCACATTGGGTGAATTCACCGCGTACGAATCATCATAGTAGGGGCACGGATGGAGGATGTTTATCGCGATCATCGGAGGACAACTGTCTGACATCCAGAACCCGGTGAAGCCCGAATCCGGCCTGCCCGAATTGGTCGCCGGGCCTGTCGGGTCGCGAAAACCGAACGGGACCCCTAAACCGAAGTGCCCGTGCTGGTAATTCACCGGATACGATTTATCCGGATGCACGTCGTATCCGTTGGGCAGCAATACCGTGGCGCCCAGGTACATCGGCTGCCCCCAGAACGCAGACAGCAATTTGCTCTGGATCCGGACCCGCTTAACCATCTTCGTGTCATCCGGAATTTTTACTGCCGGATTAGCTTTCGTGCAAATCAGTTCGATCGTTTCCGCCTTTGCGGGATCGATATGCACCTTCCGCACCTCGCTGTAGAGGTTTCCTTCCCCGCGGAGCCAGTCCTGGCCCTCCCATTTGTCGTTGTGCATCCATAAGGTGTGCCCGTCCGACCGCCGGAATTCGGTGTACAGGTTGATGAATCCCTGCACATAATAGTCACCGGCGGGAATATCCCGGATACTCTCAAGGGGATAGCCGAAAACGGTATCGCCGATTACGGCGCCTGCACCCGGGGCCATCCGGCTAACGTTCATGCCCCAGAAGGGAACCCCGTTTTCGCCAACCTGGAACCGGGGTTCGCGGTTGTTGTTCCTGGATATCATTACATAAACGCGGCCCGTTATTTCGCTTTGCCCAACCGACTTGTCGAAGGATACCTTGAAATTCAGCCCCGGCGTGCCCGCCTGTTCTGGTTGACCGATGACGGCAGTGGCCAGGCAGAGGAGGGTGAGGGAAAGGAACGATTTGATTGGCATGATGTTGTGTTTTGACAAAAGAGGCTTTCGCCGTGAAGATAAAATTATTTTCACGTGCCCGGTTGAAACGAAGAATTTTGCTGATTTTTGAGTAAAACTAGTTCGTTATGAAAAAGCTACTGTTTTCCTTGATTACGATTTTGTGTGGCGTATGGCAGCTATCGGCTCAGATTACTGCTCCGGGTGTGAAATGGTCTGATAGCTATAGTTTTGACCGGTATAATGAGATGAAGATTGATTTCTTCGCAAAGGGCGATGAACTGATGCGCACTTATCAATATAAGACGTGGTATACCGGTTCTGATGCTGAGGTGACAACCACGACCGGAGGCTTGAAGGTTCCAAAAGGCAACTTCTGCGTGCTGATGGATGCCCCCCAGAAGGGCAGTGATATTGAGACTATTTTTGACATGACGAACGAGGTGGCTGTCCAGATTTTCGGAAGCGATGCAGCAGAACCCATGTATAATGCCGGCGGATTCAAGTTCCCGGAAGGGGAGGCCATTAAGAAGCTGGAGCTGGTGCCCACCGATGAAACCCGCACGATTGCTGGCCATACGTGTAAAAAGTACACCTACGTGTATAAGAAGATCTTCGGGTCGGCCTGGATTACCGCCGAGGTTAAGCTTCCCAATGACTATGGGATTTTCCGTGCTGCAAAAATGGCCGCGCTGCATAATACCCTGTCGGGCGAGGGTTTCGTGATGGAGATGACCAGCGAGGATGCCAAGGGAGGTAAAACGGTGATGACCACCGTTGCCCTGGGAAAGAGCGAGAAGCGGACCATCACCCTGCCGCGCGCCAAGATGGGAACGGCGATTAATAAGGTGAACTATTTTACATTTTAACCGATGATTCAGGTAACCAAGGCATCCGGTCAAACCGAATCCTTCTCGATTGAAAAGCTGGAGCGGTCGCTCCGGAATGCTGGTGCCGGCGATGCCCTTATCGATGAGATCCTCGCCGATATCCGGGGCTGGATCTATGAAGGCATCACCACGAAAAAGATTTATAACCGTGCTTTTTCCCTGCTAAACAGGAGTCAGCTGTATTCGGGGATCCGTTACAGGCTCAAGCAGGCGATCATGGAGATGGGCCCCACGGGCTTTCCATTTGAAAGGTTGATCGGCGAAATTTTTGAAAAGCAGGGATATCAGGTTCAGGTAGGCCAAATTATTGAAGGTTATTGCGTTACGCATGAAGTTGATGTGATTGCAACGGGCGCTAAAGTCCAAAACCTGATGGAGTGTAAGTATTCGCAGGAGCAGGGCAAGAATGTCAGTGTTCAGGTTCCCCTATATGTGCGGTCGAGGATGGACGATATCATTCGGCATCGACGGGAAATGCCAGATTATCAGGGGTTCACATTTACCGGCTGGGTAGTGACCAACACCCGTTTTTCGCCTGATTCCACCCAATTCGGCAGATGCAGCGGGCTTAAACTGCTCGGCTGGGACTATCCGGAAGGGGCCGGTTTGAAAGAACTGATCGCCAGGGAGAGGGTATATCCGGTTACGGTGATCAGTAAGTTATCACAAAAGGAGAAAATGGTCCTGATGGAGCATGGATTTGTTACCTGCGCCCGGCTGCTCGCAAAGAAAGAAGCGCTCGATGTCCTCGGCCTCAACAAAAAGAAACTGCTATCCGTAATACGCGAATTGGAGGAAATTGCGTGACAAAGGAGACTTTGATTCTGATTTAGAATATTCGAAGCTCTGGGTTCGAATCTCAGAATAAAAAAAATAGAGACGCAAATATTTGCGCCTCTATTTTTCGTACAATTTCCGGGATTATTTACCCAATTCGAATAGCGTGTATTCAACCCTGCGGTTCAGGGCCCTGCCCTGTTCGGTATCGTTGTTCTTAACCGGATTATCTTCTCCGTAGTATTGCAGGCGGATGCGGTTGGCTCCTACACCTTTTTTCAGCAAATAATCTTTGGCCGAGTTGGCTCTTCTTTCGGAAAGCCGAAGGTTGTAAGCTTCGGTACCTACAAAGTCAGCATACCCATCGAACTGAACGCCAAAGTCTTTGTGGTCTGACAATGTGTTGAAGATCTTGTCGAGGGTTACGATACCTGCCGGTTTCAGTGAATATTTGTCGAAATCAAACAGGATCGGATCCATCTGCAGGTTCATGCTTTCAATTTCAGCGATTTTTGCCGGCGGGCAGCCATTAAGTTCTTTTGTACCGGCCACATCGGGGCAACCATCCAGGTAATCGGGAATTCCATCCTTGTCGCGATCGAGCGGACAGCCGTTGCGGTCAACCTGAACTCCCTTGGGGGTATCAGGACACTTGTCATTCTTATCCGCTACTCCGTCGCCATCACTATCGGGGCATCCGTTCAGTGCGGCCAGGCCGGCTACATCGGGGCATTCATCCTTATTGTCAGGAATTCCGTCACCATCAGTATCGGGGCATCCCTTAAACTGTTTCAGGCCGGCAACTTTCGGACAATCATCGAGATAATCATAAATACCATCACCATCCGTATCGAGCGGGCAGCCGTCGGGACCCACCACTACTCCGGCGGGAGTGTCGGGGCACTTATCCAGCTTGTCGGCAACTCCGTCGCCGTCGGCGTCCTTAATCTTGGCTTTTCCGGGGGTGATATAGAGCCCTACCGAGTTTTCCAGGAAGAAATCGTCCCCCTTGTGGGAGGTCGGCAGTGTATTTCCGACGATGCCATCCACCTTATCGGTAAACGGATACATCAGTGCGGTTTGTGCCACGAGGCTTAAGGCGGCCGAGATCCTGAGACTAACTCCTGCGCCGGCATAAGCGTTGGGAGTCATGAATTTATTGGTAAAAGGGCCAGTCTCGTTAACGCCCGATGAGTTTGCGTAATTGCCGCCCACACCGGCCAGCAGATAAGGGGCAAAGAAGGCGGTTTCTTTCAGGATATAGCCGTTGTTGAATTTATACTTGACCAACAGGTTAGTGTTGAACATGTGAGTATAAAAGCTGGCCCAGGTTGGCAGTTCGAAACGCCCGCCATCATTGGAGCGTTCGCCATCATAAAAGAAGTGCAGCATCAGGTCGAATGAGGGGTTCAGGTAGCGGGAGATACTTGCCCCGACTCCGTAACCCTGCGAGAAGGAATAGAACTGGTTGGTCATGTCTCCATTGTATTCCATGACCCCAAAGTGTCCGCCAAATCCCCACTTGTGATCGGCATTCTGGGCATGCGATGCGGCGATGCCGAGCGAAAGGACTGCAAACAGGAGTAAAATTTTTCTTTTCATAACGTTTTATTTAATAGGCATTGATTAGCATATGCTATAGATTTGTTCAATAAACAAAGATCAATAGCCTTGTATGAATGGAGTTACATAATTTACAGAAATTGTTACATAATTCCCACTGTGTTAGTTTTGAAATACTGAAGTAAATCCGGGTAGGATTTATCTTTATCTGGATGTTTGCAATGGAAATGACATAAACATGAAAAAATCATTCTTTATCCTGATCCTGTCGCTGTCTCTCTCTATCATCTTCAACTCCAGCATGGCGCAGAAGGCAACCCCCGAATCGCTTCAAAGCTGGCGCGAGGCGCGTCTGGGCATGTTCATCCATTGGGGGCCCGTAAGCATCAACGAAAAGGAGATCAGCTGGTCGCGGGCGAATACGAATCCCAAGTGCCCGAACCAGGGGCCCACACCGGCCGATGTGTATGATAACTTATACAAGGAGTTCAACCCGGTGAATTTCAATGCTAAGGAATGGGTGAAAATTGCGAAGGCTTCAGGAATGAAATACATGATTTTGACGGCAAAGCATTGTGACGGATTTCTTTTGTGGGATTCAAAGGTGGATTCCTACAACATCATGAACACGCCCTTTAAGCGCGATGTGTGCGCCGAGCTGGCCGCAGCGGCTCATGAGGCAGGGATGAAGATAGGGTGGTACTTTTCGCCGATGGACTGGCGCGACCCCGACTGCCGTAACGAGAAAAATGCGGAATTTGTTAAGCGTATGCAGGCGGAAATCACCGAACTGCTGACAAATTACGGCAAGATCGATATTCTCTGGTTCGACACCGACGGCAAATCAGCGCCATGGGATGCGGAGACCACCTACAGCCTGGTCCGGAAGCTTCAGCCCGGTATTGTCATCAATGAACGACTGGACCTGGGTGACCAGGGCGGATGGAACGAAGGGGTGATCGGTCCGCGGGCCGATTTTCATACCCCGGAGCAAACAGTGGGTGGCTTCGACCGGCGGCCGTGGGAATCCTGCATGACGGTATCGAAAAGAAGCCAGTGGTCATGGGGCGGCCATTCCGATGGGGTGAAACCGGCATCTCAATGCATTGAAATGCTGATCCGGTGCGCAGGAGGTGACGGCAACATGCTATTGAATGTGGGTCCGATGCCCGACGGCCGGATTGCACCGGAGCAGGAGGCAGTAGTTCGGGAACTGGGAGCCTGGCTGAAAGCAAATGGTAAATCGATCTACGGAACACGCGGAGGTCCTTGGAAACCGGCCCGTTTTGGCGTATCAACCTGTATGGGCAGCACCGTTTATATCCATGTACTGAACCGTCCGGGGGACGTCATGGAACTGCCGGGCATTCCGGCACGTATTAAACGAGTGGAACTGTTGAAAGGTGGAAAAGTGATATTTGAGCAGACCGAGGACAGAGTTTCCATAAACCTGCCAGCCAATGATGAAAAAACGCAGGATCTGATCCTCGTTCTGGAACTCGACCGGCCGGCCATCGGAATTGAGCCTGTTATGGCTCAGAAGCCTTCAGAATCAATGGCACCGGAAAAGTAGCTTACCAATACCGGACTACATATTCTTTCAGCGGAGTAACCAGATCAATTTCCCAGCTTTTTTCACCGGTCTGCGTAAGGGTTACCCCATCTTCCACCTTTGGTTTCCTGGTGCTTTCAATCCGCAGAATTCCTTTGCCCTGCGCGGTTTTTACCCGGATCTCCTTTTTATTCATGTAAAGTTCAAGGGTGCCGTTTGGTGTGGGGACCTTCCCCTTGATCCATTCCAGCCCGGCAAGCGCAGGCTCAATGATATAGGTGGCATAACCCGGCGAGGTAGGTTTTACGCCCAGCAGGTATTTCCCGAAAAGGTAGACCGGATTGGCTCCCCAGGCATGGCAGAGGCTTTTCCCAAAGGGGTGACCATACATGGCGTAATGTTCATCACCCTTCTGTTCCGGGTCGTAGGCTTCCCAAACCGATGTGGCGCCGAGTTTCAGCATGCCGCCCCAGTAATCCCTCACGAATTCCAGCGCTTTTTCCTCTTCCCCGATCTCGCACAGGGAAGCCAGCTCATAGAATTTCATGTAGGGGGTGGTAATCTTGAGAATGCTGTCGTTGAGTATAACATGATCACGGATTCTCTGTTTCATCGCGGGATCGGCATAGCCAAAGAGGATGGCAAACATGTTCGCATATCGGGTTACAGTTGGAGACAGGACCCCGTTTTTCCGGCTGTGGACTAACGCATTTTTTTCATCGCTCCAGAAGGTGTCGAAGATTTTTGCCCTGATTTTTTCCGATAAATCGCCGCACTTCCGGCCATATTCCGGGTCATCCGCCAGGCGGGCGCTCAGCGACATGGCCTGCAGGCTTCGTGCCAGCAACAATTGCTGAAAGCTCACCTCCCCTGATTTATCAATCGGGGCCCAGTCGATAAATACCCAGTCGCCCGGCAGGCCTTCTACAAACCCGTTGGCATTGGTCCGGGCCAGGCAGAAATCCATTAGGGTTTTCATCCGTGGGTAAACCTGTTTCACGAAGGCGGTATCGCCGGTATAGAGAAAATGGTCGTAAATGCCAATCATCCAGTAAAATGAATAATCAAGGATGGTGTTGATGTGGGTCTCAACGGGATCGTGTCCCCGCAGCGCCCACAGGGTACGCTTGTTGACATCCTCATCGAACCAGGTGTAGAAATTCATGAGGTAGCTCTGATAGGCATCGCCGCTCCAGATCCACCGGTCGCGCTTGATCCCGTCGAGATGAAATTCGCGCGTGTTCAGGTTCAGTGTGTACAGGGAAACGTCATAGATTCTGTTCAGCAGGCTGTCGGAACAGGTAAAAGCCCCTTTCATGGTAAGGGGCAGATACTCGTACAGGGCTTCAATTTTATCGAAGGTAACACCGGGGTCGGCGTGGGCGAGGATGTAGCGGAAGGCTCTTGAATTCATGGTGTCATTGGCTGCGATGCTTCGGTTGACTGCCCGGTATTCATAGGTTTCCGCCAGAGTCTCGGCCAGGGCTTCCTGCTTTGTCTCGCCATAATAAAGCCTGATTTTTCCGGTACCTTTCAATCCTTTTACGATCACCTTTCCGAAAGTCTCCTTGCCGAAATCTACCAGGGTTTTGTTGGCTTCCTGCTGAATGACCCGGGCCGGTATCGGAGTATATTCCAAAGAAAAGCGGGCCGGCGGGCTGAGGGGATCCCGAAAATTTCCGGTTCCAACCGTATTGTATTTTTTGTTCTGGTTGGTCACGCGCCAATCCTTGCCGCTGTTGACACTTTTACCCTGTACCAGTATCGAGGGAAAGGTTTTGAAATTCTCAACCAGGAACAGCAGGTGATGCTTGCCAGCCGGAAGGGGTACGTTCAGGGGATCAAAATCATAGATCATCTCGCCGTCGATCCGGACATTAAACCGGCCATCGGAATAAACCTGCACGGTTTCCGCTTCCGGTATTTCGTAGTTGGTTTCAAACTGAACCAGTCCGTATGGGGAGTCCACACGCCAGAAGGGAGGATAGACCTGCCCGCGTTCCTGCCGCCTGCCGCCTACCTCGGTATGCAGCCAGATTTCAAAATCGCCGGGATACCAGATCCAGGATGCTTTTTGCTGGGGAAAGGCAGGGGAAAAAGAGAAAAGAATCAGGAAAAAAAACAGGGTTGATTTCATATGATAGCCGCTGGGGAATAGAGACTAAAGTTAGCCAATTATCTTTTCAAGCCAGTTCCGGGTTTAATTATGGCGGTTAACGCTGATTCCTTAACCGATGCATTATTTTTGCCGTAATCATGATGATAACACAGATTTTCTCATCGCTCCATTCACGGAACTACAGGCTCTATTTTATCGGGCAGGGGATTTCCCTGATCGGTTCCTGGATGCAGAACATTGCGCTGAGCTGGCTGGTTTACCGGCTCACCGGATCGGTGTTCCTGCTTGGGCTGGTTGGGTTTCTGAGCCAGATACCGACCTTTATTCTGGCACCTTTCACCGGAGTCCTGACCGATCGGTTTAACCGGCTCCGGATCATGACGCTGACCCAGGTTTGCTATATGATGCAGGCTGTGGCGATGACGATTCTCGTGCTGATGAACCAGATTGAGGTGTGGCACATTGTGGTCCTGAGTGTTTTTAATGGAATTGTCACGGCTTTTGATGCACCTGCAAGGCAGTCGCTGGTGATCGATCTGATTGATAACCCCGATGATCTGGGCAACGCGATTGCCCTGAATTCAGCCATTTTCAACGGTGCCCGGCTGGTTGGGCCTGCCATCGCCGGTATTGCAATCGCAGCCCTGGGTGAGGGCGTCTGTTTTCTGCTTAACAGCCTGAGTTTTTTGGCGGTTATCGGGGCCCTCCTGCAGATCCGGATTCCGCCAAGGCCTGTCAGGACCGCAAATCAGGACTTCCAAAAGAGTTTCCGGGAAGGATTTCAATATACTTTTCAGTCGATGCCGATCCGCACCCTGATCCTGCTGCTGGCCGTCCTGAGTTTGGCCGGACTGCCGTTCATCGTACTGCTTCCCGCCTATGCTAAGGAGATTTTACAGGGCGGGTCTGATACGCTGGGCTACCTGATGTCGTCCCTGGGGGCGGGAGCTTTACTGTCTGCACTCTATATGGCCTCGCGCAAAACCGTGGTAGGTCTTGGAAAAATTATCTCCGGCAGCATCGGAATTCTCGGTATGGCCATCGTGCTGGCATCCTTCTCCCACAGCCGGGCATTGAGCTATGTTGCCTGCTTTTTTGGCGGGTTATCGATGATTCTTTTGCTTTCCGCCATTAATACACTTCTCCAGACCCTCACCGATGAGGATAAAAGGGGCCGGGTGATGAGCTTTTATGCGATGGCTGTGATGGGGACCACCCCGATCGGTAACCTGCTGACCGGATCGCTGGCCAGCGGAATCGGTATTCCGCATACCCTTTTGATCTGCGGGATCGTTACCCTGATTGCAGGGATTTGGTTTTTCCTTAACCTGGGTGCGCTCAGGAAACAGATTCACCCAATCTATATCACCAAGGGAATTTTACCCGGCATACCAGAAAATTGAAATGAACCCAGTACGAGAGATCATCATAGAAAACGCCCGGGAAAACAACCTCCAGGAAGTTTCCCTGCGGATCCCTCATTATAAGCTGATTGTGGTTACCGGCGTGTCGGGAAGCGGAAAGACCAGCCTGGTTTATGATGTGCTGGCGGCTGAGGGGAGGAGGTTGATGGCGCAGTGCTTTACGGGTGGGGGTCCCCGCTTTCGCGGGGATGACAACGCACCGGGCCTACTTAGCAGGCCGAAAGCCGACCGGATCGAGGGGTTGTTTCCCGTGATGGTGATCGGACAGAGCAGTGTGGTACGCAGTCCGCGGTCGACGGTGGGGACTCTCACCGAACTGTACGATTTGCTGAGGCTGTTGTTTGCCCGGTTGGGCAAATCTGAAATTTCCAGACTAAACCTGCATCGCAGCCTGTTTTCCTTTAATCATCCCGATGGGTACTGTCCCGTTTGCAAAGGACTGGGTGTGCAGGACCATATCGATCCGTCACTCCTGATCGGGGATCCGGCCAAAACCATCCGGGAGGGCGCCTTTGTTCTGACTACCCCCAACAATTATATCATCTATTCGCAGGTGACCATGGCCGTGCTGGATCAGGTGTGCCGGGCCGAGGGATTCACCGTCGATATACCCTGGAATGAACTGACTGATAAACAAAAAGATGTGGTGCTGAATGGCTCCGCAAAAATCAAGGTATTATTCGGCAAGCATCCGCTGGAATCAAGATTGAAATGGACCGGGATAACGGCCAAGCCCCGCGATGAGGATTATTACAAGGGTATCCTGCCGGTGATGGAGGATATCCTCAAACGCGACCGGAACCCGAATATCATGCGGTTTGCCCGGTCGCAAACCTGTGAGGGTTGCGGGGGCCGGCGGCTGAACGATCAGGCTGTGTCGGTAAAGCTCTGGGGCAAGGATATCTCTGAATTTGCTGCAATGAGTATCCGGCAGTTGCACACTTTTTTTATCGGGCTTACTCCTTCTGATGCAGAGGCTTACGTTGTGAATCCGGTTCGTGAGGTGATCCTGAGGCGCACAAATCTCCTGATAAAGCTGGGTGCGGGACACCTATCCCTCGACTGCGGATCTCCGTCGCTCGGTATCGGCGAATCCCAGCGGATCAAACTGGCCAACCAGGCCATGGGCGGACTCCGGAATGTGCTGTATATTCTCGATGAACCCAGTGTCGGGCTTCATCCTTCTGAACAGCGCGACCTGCTCGATGTCATGCGGTCGCTGGTAACGGGCGGGAACACCGTGATAGTCGTCGACCATGATGAGCAAACTATACGGGAGGCCGACTGGATTATTGACATCGGTCCGGGCGCCGGAGCAGCCGGCGGACGGGTATTGTTCAACGGACCGGCCGCCGCCTTTTTTGGCGAAGACCACCCCGATAATCTGACCTGGACGTACCTCCGTAGAGACGCATATATGCGTCTCTGCCCTAAGACGGTAAGACCAGGAAACGGGAGAGAGTCTGAAAATAGTTTATCCCGATTTTTGATTGGCGGCCTGAATGTGATTACCGGGGTTTCGGGATCCGGGAAGACCAGCCTGGTTAACAACATAATAGCCAATAAATTATGGCCGGGGAAGGTGATTGCCGTGGATTCATCCCCGATCGGGCGGACCCCAAAGAGCAACCCGGCCACCTACACAGGATTGTCGGATTACGTACGCGACCTGCTGGCAGCCCAGCCCGAATCGCACAGGCGTGGGTATAAAAAGGGTCAGTTTTCCTTTGTGGTGAAGGGCGGCCGCTGTGAAAGCTGCGGTGGCGCCGGGGTGCAGCAAATCGGGATGCATTTTCTCGGAAATGTGGATGTGATTTGTGAGGTGTGTGAGGGGAAACGGTTTACGGATGAAACGCTTGAAATACGCTATCGGGGCCTGAATATTCATGATATTCTGGAACTTACGGTGGATGAGGCGCACCGGTTTTTTGAGGGAGAGAAAAAGATTACCGCCATCACGGGGATCCTGTCGGAACTCGGACTTGGGTACCTGCGGCTCGGCCAGCCCTCAACGACCCTGTCGGGAGGCGAGGCCCAGCGCGTAAAATTGGCCTCCGAACTTTCGCGCCCGGCCACCGGCAACACCCTGTATATCCTCCATGAGCCCACCACCGGGCTGCACATGGCCGATGTGGAGATTCTGGTGAAGGCTTTGAAGAAGTTGACCGCCAGGGGGCATACGCTGATTTGTGTGGAGAATGATGAGCAGTTTGTTGGGGAGGCGGAGAGGGTGGTGGAGGTTGGGAGAGTTGAGGAAGTTAAGGGAGTTAAGGGAGTTAAGGGAGTTAAGGGAGTTGAGGAGGTGGGGAGTGGGGCGATTCGGTTGTTGGGGGTGGAGACGAATAACCTGAAAAACATTGATGTTTCTTTTCCGGTGGATGGGATTACGCTGGTGACGGGGGTTTCGGGGAGCGGCAAGAGTTCGCTGGTGTATGGAACGCTGTATGCCGAAAGCCAGCGGAGGTTTATGGAGGGGACTTCTTCCTACAGCCGGCAGCATTCGGTGAAAGCGGGTGTTCCGGTGCTGCGCGAAGGCCGCGGCCTGGTTCCATCGGTTGCCTTGCAGAAAAAAACCCCTGTGCGGAATCCGCGGTCGACGATTGCCACCTATACGGGGCTGTACGACTTATACCGGCTGGTTTTCAGCCGGATGGCTGAACACGCAGAAGGGCTGCACCGGCCCTATTCAAACGCCTTTTCCTTCAACAGCGAGGAGGGTGCCTGTCCGTTGTGTAAGGGGCTCGGAACCCTGACGGTTTGTGACCCTGACCGGCTGGTCACGGACCCCTCAAAGGCGCTCATTGCGGGAGCCCTCGACGGCAGCAAGACCGGACGTTTTTATGGCGATCCGTATGGCCAGTATGTGGCAGCGCTGCTGACCGTGGGTCAACAGAAGGGGATTGATTTTTCGGTCCCTTGTAAAGAACTGGATGACAGGGCTATACGGATTGCATTGAGGGGCTGCGGGGATGAGGTATTTACAGTTGACTGGAGCTATAAGCGAGGCAACGTTAAGGGGGTTCACCGGTTGAAAACCACCTGGCCAGGGTTCCTCAGCCTGGTTGAAACGGAATACATCCGGAAGCATGCGGATGCCCGGGGCGAGGCCATGCTCGACCTGATGAAAAGCGAAGTGTGCAGCGATTGCAGGGGTTACCGGCTCAAGCCCGGGATGCTGGAATATAGGGTAGGAGGTCTGCATATCGGTCAGGTAACCGCTTTGTCGGCCGATGAGGCAGCCGTTTGGTTCGGTGAATTTTTCAGCGCATCCCGCAGTAACGTATTGGAACAGAAGATTGCTGCGGCCTTCACGGATGATGTTGCCGGCAGGCTCGAAGCCCTTCAAAAAGCAGGTCTGGGCTACATCTCCACCGACCGGATCGTGGGAACCCTCTCGGGCGGCGAGTTCCAGCGGCTGCAGCTGGCTGGTCTCGTGCGTGCGCCGCTCACCGGCGTGGCCTATATTCTCGATGAGCCGTCGTTCGGTCTCCATCCGAAAGATATCAGCAGGATCAGCGACCTGATCCTCGACCTGAACCGTCACGGAAACACCGTGATCCTGGTGGACCATTCCCCGCAGCTGCTGGAGATCGCAGATTACCGGGTTGAGCTCGGGCCGGGTGCGGGGGCGGTGGGAGGAAGGATCATCTTTCAGGGACCGCAGACCGACGACCGACGACCGATGACGGACGAGGACAGACGCCGAATGACGGATGACGGACGACCAACGATGGGGGATGCGATTCATCCGTCGTCTGTCCTCGGTCGTCCGTCCTCTTCCATCGGTCGTCGGTCATCGGTCATCCGTCATCATCCGTCGTCCGTCCTCGGTCGTCCGTCATCTTCCATCGGTCGTCGGTCATCGGTCATCCGTCATCATCCGTCGTCCGTCATCGGTCATCTGTCTATTCTCGGAGCTCACGCGAACAACCTCCGCAACATAGACCTCGAAATAAACACGGGAACGCTAACCGTCGTTACCGGGGTAAGCGGGAGCGGGAAGACGAGCTTGCTGGATAGGGTGATCTATCCGAGCTATATGGCGCGACGGGCAGTTGGGTGTGAAT
This sequence comes from uncultured Porphyromonadaceae bacterium, assembly GCA_964416825.1. Lineage (GTDB taxonomy): Bacteria > Bacteroidota > Bacteroidia > Bacteroidales > UBA12481 > UBA12481. The sequence goes on along the minus strand of CAYQFT010000004.1, from coordinate 18,209 downwards.
CGATATCGGGATTTGAGCATTTCAGTGATCTCATATATATTGAGCAGCCCTTGCCCGGCAAGGGGTACACGGCAACGGCGGGCTCCATGCTTGGATTATCGGGATTGATTGCCACGATATTTGCGGCACTGCCGGCAAGTAAGGCCCTGGGCTTTAAGGCTGCCCATTTTACCCCCGGGTCCAGGGAAGGCCGCTGCCCGGCCTGCGAGGGTAGCGGGATCAACAGCGTGAGCATGGATTTCTTTGCCGACGCGGTTTCGCCGTGCGAACGATGCGGAGGCGCCGGGTTCCGGGAGGAGGTGATGGAGGTGAGGATTAGTGATAGAGGCGACCTTGAAAGAGTGGAATGTGGAAAAGTGAAATGTGATAGAGGTATAGGTGATAGGGGGATTAGTGAGGTGTTGGGGGTGCCGTTCAGTGAGCTATCCCGGGTATTTGAGGGCCATATTCACGGTAAGACGAAAAGCCAGGCGGAGAAAATTTTGAGCCTGGTTCAAAAAACCGGTCTGGGCCATCTGGCATGCGGCCGGTCACTGAAAACCCTATCGGCCGGCGAGCTGCAGCGGCTTAAGCTCGTATCCGGTCTCTCCGCTTTGCATGGCAACAACACCCTTTTTCTGCTCGATGAGCCCACGGGCGGACTGCACTCCACGGATATCGCGCGCTTACTGGTCCTTTTCCGTGAGCTTACCGATGCCGGGAATACGATCGTTTGTGTAACCCATGAGGCACTATTGATGGAGTGGGCTGGCAGGGTTATTGAGCTGGGGCCGGGGGGCGGAAAGGATGGGGGACGGGTGGCAGTCAGCGGCCCAGATTACACCACCAGGTGGCTAGCAGGTTCCAAAAGGAAACTGCTCCGCACTCATGGTGCTCCCTAAAAGGGCATTGAAATCGTTGCTATTGGCATTGCCCGAGCAATACCCAAAGCAGGATAAACACTACGATGGTGCCCAAACAGCCACCGCCTAATTTCCAGGCTCCGATGCCTGCAAACAGACCTCTGAATAGATTATTCATTTTTTAAAGTATCTCTTTTAGCTTTCTCAGCCGCTCTGGACTTTTTGTTGAAATAACCCTTCAGCAGGATATTGTCCTTGGCGGCTTCCATATTTTCATTTAACCCTTTTGAGCTGCGCCGGAGATTCAAAATCGTTTTATCCAGGTTTTCAGCGATGGTTGTGTCCTGGATCAGCCGGCCCAGAGTTCCTTCCCCGCTGTTCACCTTTATCATGATTTCTGCAAGCTGGAGCGTAATGACTTCCACATTAGCTGCCGTCACCTCAAGGCTTGCCATGATATCATCGGTTTCAACCGGTTCCATCGATATAAGCTCCTGTCCTTCTTTTACCATAGGAGCCCCATCGCTGCCCTGGGTAATCTTGATGAGTTTGTCGCCGATCAGCCCCTCGGAGCCAATCGTGACTTCACTATCGGACTTGATAAACTGTTTGATCTCTTTTCTTACCATCAGGTCTACCCGTACGGTAGAATCATTGATAATCTTAATGTTGTCAACGGTGCCCACGTTAATGCCCGAAAACCGGATGTTATTTCCAACCTGCAAACCACTGACATTGTAGAAAGTAGATGTCAGCTTAAAAACAGGATTGAACATGTTTTTCTGTTTTCCGATAATAAAGATTGCAATGGTAAAAAGGGCGATTCCTCCTGCGACAAAGAGCCCCAGCCGCACCTTAAATTTTTGTGTATGTGTTTCCATTTCTTTGAATTTTCAAGTTTCCGATCCTATAAAAAGAAAGATTTAATCAGGGGGTCATCCGACTTCACAAAGTCATCAACCGTCCCCTCCTGGTGTACCATTCCCTCCGAAAGCATAGCAATCCGGTTTGCTGTGTTTTTCGCGCAACGGATATCATGCGTAATAATGATTGAAGAGGTCTTATATTTTTCCTGAACCACATTGATCAGGTCGATAATCTCATCAGATGTGACTGGATCGAGTCCGGTGGTGGGCTCGTCATAGAGCATGATCAGCGGATCGACAATAATGGTGCGAGCCAGGCTGATTCTCTTCCGCATGCCGCCTGAAAGCTGTGAAGGCATTTTATCCAGGGTATCCGGCAGGCCAACATTCACAAGTACCTCCTCTACTTTTTCCCGGATCTGGGCTTCTGTTAAATCTCTTTTTATTCTTCGCAAGGGAAATTCCAGGTTCTGCTTTACCGTCATGGAATCATACAGGGCGCCGCTCTGAAACAGGAATCCGATTTTTTTCCGCAATTCCCCCATTCCCTTTCTGTCGAGGGTGGACACATCTTTTCCGAAAACACGGATGATACCTCCATCGGGTTTAAGCAACCCGACAATGCATTTTATCAATACTGATTTTCCGTTGCCCGATTTAGCCAGTACCACAAGGTTTTCGCTTTTATAAAGCTTCAGTGAAATATCTTTCAGAATCACCTGTGTTCCGAAGGATTTCTTCAGATTGTCGATTTCGATGACGGTTTCCGTTTTCATACGACCAGCATATCGGTAAATTGTACGGCGATCATATCGATGATGATCACAAGGAGTGATCCGACCACAACCGCTGAATTGGCAGCAACCCCCACGCTCTCGGTTCCCCGCCCGGCATTGTAGCCTTTATAGCAACCCACAATCCCGATTACGGCTCCGAAAAAGAATGTTTTTATGATGGCAGGCAGCAGATCGATAAACCCGATGTAGTTAAAAGCCTGTGCAAAAAAGAGGCTGAAGGTTACGTCTCCTTTAATATTCGCGCCTGCCCAGCTTCCGAAAATGCCCAGGGCATCCGCATACAGGACCAGCAGTGGCACCATCAGAGTGGCAGCCAGAACACGGGTGGAAACCAGGAATTTCATGGGATTGGTGCTTGAAACCTCCATGGCATCAATCTGCTCGGTCACCCGCATCGATCCCAGCTCAGCGCCCATACCCGAACCGATTTTACCGGCACAGATAAGAGCCGTGATAACCGGGCCTATTTCGCGGATCAGGGATACGGTTACCATTCCCGGCAGCAGCGCCACCGCTCCGAAGTCATCCAGCGTAGGCCGGGTCTGAATGGTCAGAACCAGTCCCATGATGGCTCCGGTGATCGAAATGAGCGGAACCGTCTTATATCCGATTTTAAAACACTGATGAAAGAATTCCCTGTACTCAAATTTTGGCGAAAAGATCTCCCTGATAATGCCCATCACGAAAAGGGTTACATCAGCAACATCCTTAAAGAAAATACCGGCCTTACTTGTGGTGGCAAGTGCCGTATCAACGAGCAGAACGGATTTTCCTTCCGCAAACTCCCTGACCTTTATTACAGGAATACTATTTTTAATTTTAACAGTCCCTTTGCTTGCCATTATAGAGCAATTAACATTTGCTCAAAATTAGGGACCCCGGATCGCCGGATCATTACATCATTCTATCAATAACTTGCATGATTCACACATTTGGATGGTTGCCGGTTACCGGTTACCGGTTGCCAGTTATTTCGCCAGAACTGTCATCCTGACGAAAGTCAGGATCCCCTGCCTCGGAGCATTGTCATTCCCGCGATTGTAGAGACGCATATATGCGTCTCTACTTTCCCGAACATGACGATTCGCCGGAGCTCTTTATCCATCCACCGGAATCACCTACTTTTATCCTTTTCTGATATTTTGCGCAGCCTTATGAAAACAGCAGTACTTACCGGCATCCGCCGGATGGAGTTGGTTGAACGGCCGGTGCCGGCGATCACAAAGGATACCGATGTTCTGATCCGGATGAAGGTGGTGGGTGTTTGCGGCAGTGATATCCACTACTACACAACCGGCAGGATCGGCAGCCAGGTGGTGAGCTATCCTTTTGCAGTCGGGCATGAGGGGGCGGGAGAGGTTGTTGCAGTGGGCGGAAGTGTCACCCGCGTGAAGCCGGGCGATCGCATTGCCATCGATCCGGCGATGCCCTGCCTTGCCTGCGACCAGTGCCTGGCCGGAAGGCCGCATACCTGCCGAAAGCTGAAATTTCTCGGAACTCCCGGTCAGGCAGAGGGGTGTTTATCGGAATACATTGTGATGCCCGAAACCAGCTGTTTTCAGATCCCCGATTCGATGAGCTATGACGAAGCCGCGATCTCGGAGCCGCTCGCCATCGGAGTATATGCAACCCGGTTGGCACAGATGGATCTGGCCGGAAAAAAGATCGGAATACTGGGCTTTGGCCCCATCGGAATGAGCGTTTTGCTGCCTGCCCTGCAAAAAGGTGCCGGAAAGATCTACGTCACCGACAAGATTGACGGGCGGCTGGCGATCGCTGAGGCATGCGGCGCAGCCTGGACCGGCAACCCCCTGAAAGAGGATGTGGTGGCTGCCGTGAAGGAGCGGGAGGAGGCGCTGCTCGATCTGGTATTCGAATGCTGCGGCCAGCAAGATGCAACAGATCAGGCTATTGACATGCTTAAGCCGGGCGGTAAGCTGATGATTATCGGAATTCCCGAATTCGACCGCTGGTCCTTTCCCGTGGACAAGCTCCGCCACAAGGAGATCAGCATTCAGAACGTCAGGCGGCAGAACCATTCGCTTGAGGAGACACTGGAGCTGCTTCAGGAATCAAAGGTTGATGTAAGCCGCATGCCTACCCACCGGTTCCCCTTCAGCCAAACGCAGGAGGCGTTTGAGAAGGTTGCCGGTTGCCGGTTACCGGTTGCCGGAGGGGGCACGGTGATGAAGGCGATGATCGAGATGTAGCCAGTTGCTGGTTGCTGGTTGCTGGTTACTGGTTGCTGGTAAGGGTACATTAGACATACCTTATCTTAAAATCTTACCATCTTAATTCTTTCTTTCGCCTTTCGCCTTTTTTCTTTCGCCTTTTTTGTCGCTCCCCCCTCGTGCCCAAAAATGAAAATTAAATCACCTAAAATTGTATCGTGAGAATTCCGAGACTTTTACCTATCCTGATTTTTGGGTTTCTGCTGCCGGGTTTCTTCGGGAACCTACCGGCTCAGCAGCAGGTCCGCGGACTGGTCATAGATGCTGCAACCCGTGAAACCCTTCCGTATGTAAGCATTGCCGTGGCCGGCACAACCTACGGAACTGTCAGCAACCAGAACGGAGAATTCTCGCTGAACCTCGATAAGCTCAATCCATCCGACTCCATCACTTTTCATTGCCTGGGGTATGAGTATTTCGGAATCACCCGTGACAGATTGAAGGACGGAATGACTGTCCGCCTGAAAGAAAAGAGGATCGACCTGAAAAGCATAACCATTGTTGCCAAACAACTGTCGGCGGAGGGACTGATAAAAAAAGCGGTGGAAAGAAGAGCGGTAAACTACCCGGCAATGGCCCAGAAAAGGGAGGTGTTCAAACGCACCAACAAAGCCGCCTACATCCAGTCGTTCGATATTTCCTTAAAGAAGAGCGATATCCCGGAAATAGATAAGAAACTGGTCAGGGAGATGATCGACAGTATACCCCGATATACGAGGTGGTACGAGGATTATTTGTATACCCTTTACTCGGTTCCGGCCGATTCAGGAAAAACACGGAAAAAGGTTATCGGAATAAAGGATGTGGTGCTCAAGGAGGACAACGGAGGCGGGTTGGAGAATATCAATAAGACCATCTTTGATTTGTTTGTTCAACAGAAGGACGACCAGACCTTCTGGCGATACAGAACAGGGCCCATAACCTTTGGTGAAAAAAATGTCAGGGTAGTAAACCAGCCCCCCGACAGCACCTACCTGAAAGCCCTGCCAGGCTTGTATGTCCTGCCGGGAGATCTGACCTGGGACTGGGATTTTATTAAAAAGACCAGCCGGTACGTATATGAAAAGAAGGGTATTATCGGGATTGATGGAGAAGATGCCTGGGCCATCAGTTTCAAGGGTAAAGCCCGGGGCGATTATCAGGGTATGATTTATATATCTGCCGGCAGCTACGCGATTCTGAGAATCGAATACACACAGAGGGTGAATAAAGGCAAGGACATAGACCTGCTGGGAGTTACCTACCAGGAGGAAAAGGATGAGGGTTTGGTGCTTTATGAAAAAGACCCGTCGGGATATTATCTTAAATACGCCATGCATAACACTTCAACCCGGTATGGTGTCGACCGCCCCTTTGAGATCATGAGAAAGGAAAAGCGGCCGGTTCTGAACAAGAAGCTGAATGAGGCATCCTTTCGCCTGAATCTGCAGGGACGGCAGGAAGCCTGCTACGAGACCCTGGTGGTGATGCGCGAGAAAAGCAGTGCAGAGGCTTTTAAAAAGATTCAGGAAAAGGGAGTTAAACCCGATAAAATAAGTGCCTATTCCGATGCGATCTGGAAAGGCTATTCGATTATCGAGCCTACGCGGCAGATGAAAGAATACAAGGCAGCCACTGGAAAAATAGAGCAGTTTGCCCCAATTGGCAGGACACCGAACCGGGGCCGCAAATAATCTTTCCAATGTCATAGATTAAATAGGGCCTTACTATATATTTGGCTTTTCAATCCCTATCTATGAAAAATCGGGTCCGCAATCTCCATCATCCTTGCTAAATCGGAAGGCCTGCTCGATGAATCAAAGATGTGTAAGGCCTGATTAACTATAAAGCACAGATTATGTTCAGATCGCCGCTCATACTGATTGCAACCATTTTATTAATAATGGGTTGTGAGAATTCAAGTCAGAATATCCCTGAAAGGGAGTCGCTTGTTCATCTGAAATACGATCAGCAACTCAGCACCCCCTATCCGGAGGTGATCGCGAATTACCAGAAGCTCGACAGCGCCTGGCCGGAGGCTCAGCTGCTGGAAGGCGGACTTACGGATTGCGGCAAGCCCCTGCACCTGTTTGTGATCAGCTCTGACCGGCAGTTTGATCCCATCCAGATCCGAAAATCGGGAAAACGAATCGTCATGATCAACAACGGCATACATTCCGGCGAGCCTGAAGGAATTGAGGCAGGCATGATGATTGCCGATGATATTCTGCGGAATCACAATGGAATGCGCAAGCTGCTTGAGAATACGGTGGTCTGTATCATACCGGTGTACAGCGTTGGCGGGCTGCTTTACCAGAATCGCTGGCACCGCACCAACCAGCCGGAGCCGCTGAATCCCGGGTACCGGGGCAATGCCAGGAATCTCGATCTTAACCGCGATTTTGTCAAGATGGATACGGAGAATGCCCGGTCCTTTGCCAGGCTGTTCCGCCAGTGGGATCCCGATGTTTTCCTCGATACCCACACCACCAACGGATCCGACCATCAGTATGTGATCACCTATCTTCCGGCCCAGCATAACAGCATGCCTGAAAAGGTGGGTGACTATTTCTCCGAAACCATGATTCCTGCGCTCTATGAGAAAATGCGGGCCACGCCCTATGAGATGATTCCGTATGCCGAATATACCAATGACTCTCCGGAGAAGGGGATCGAGAACTATTTTCAATCACCGCGCTATTCAACAGGCTATACCCTTCTTTTCCACACATTTACCCAGATGATCGAAAACCACTGCTATAAGCCTTATGTGGACCGGGTTAAATCGATTTATCTTTTCATGTATCACCTGATAGAGTTCACCGAGGAGAATGGTACCCGGATCAGCGAAGTGCGGGCTGAATCGAAAGAGCAGGTAAAGTCACAGAAAGTGTTTGCGCTGACGTATAAAACCGATTCCACAAAGTTCCGGATGATTGAGTTCAAGGGGTTTGAAAGGGGGTTCGATAAGAGTCCCCTTACCGGCGAAGATCGTCCGATCTATGATTATTCCAAGCCTTTTACTGTCCAGGTTCCCTTCTTTGATCATTTCAAGCCTGCCAAAACCGTTACAGCACCTGATCATTATATTCTTCCGCAGGCCTGGAGCGAAGTGGTTGAGCGCCTGAAAATCAACGGGGTCATCATGGAGCGCCTTCCAAAGGACACTCTTCTTCAGGTTGAGGTCTATTACATTGAGAACTTGGTATGGGCTACCCAATCCAGCAACGGGCATCATTATCATGACAACTTCTCGACCCGGAAGGAGATTCAGACGATTCCCTACTATGCAGGAGATTACTTGATCAGGGTCAATCAGGAGACCAACTATTTCATCGTGAACATGCTGGAGCCCGAAGCCGCCGATTCCTATTTCAGGTGGAACTTCTTCGACCCCTGCCTGGAGGACCGGGAATGGTTCTCACCGCATCCGGTGCTCGAAGACCGCATTTACAAGTACCTGACCGAGAACCCCGAGGCCCGCAAGAAGCTTGACGATGCCATTGCAGCGCATCCGGAGATGGCAAAAAACCGCACTGCCCAGATGTATTTTGTCTATACCCAGTGCGGACTGGCCAACAAGTGGGTGGGGCGTTACCCGGTAGCAAGGGCAATCCATTGAGGCTGAGCGAAGAGATTCGAGCGCAGAGTTTCGAGTGCTGAAATTACAGATTCAGGGTCCGGGATTGGTCGTCCATCGTCCTTCTGTAAAAGGAATCGGCACTGGATCTAATTTTCAAAACTCAACACTCTGCGCTCGAATCTATTCGCTCAGTTTCATCCTTCATTACCAGCCACCTCCTGTACCCTTCCAATCTGTCCATTCGTAAGCCGCACCTTGATTCCATGCGGATGGGAGGGAGAGTTGGTCAGGATATCCTTAACGATGCCTTCGGTGAGTTTTCCGGATCGCTGATCTGCCTTCAGGACGATCTGAACCCGTGATCCGATTTTGACATTGCTTCTTAATTTGCCGTCCATTATTTCGGTTTTAGTTGTTTACGTTTCTATCCCCCTTTGACCAGGCTGGCTTTCATTCCCGAAAGGATCGACTTGAAGGCATAGTTAAAAAGAAACCTCTCAGGATCCCTTTCGAAACTTATGTTCCCCACTCTCACTTCCTGATCAGGTAACGGGTTCGAATCCAGTAATTTCCTGTTTGCAATGTAAGATATGAGCCTCTCTTTAAATGCCTTGGTTTCATCGGTCTTCTTATTGATCATGGCAACATCCAGGCCGTGGTACAGGAGGGTCATCTGACCTGTGGAAATCGTGTTGTTTGCTGAAAAAGTAAATTTCATGGCATCAATGGAACCTGAATTCACATGGATAAAAGCACTGTTTTCAAGCATCGGGTTTAATGCATCAGCATCCATGCCGGCCAGGCTTCCGCTTAAATGGAAGGTACGGGATGGGTCGAATAATCCCGCTTTCAGCAGGATAGTCATTTTACCTTTGCCCATCAGCCGGGCTTCGCCCTTGAGTTGAAGCACGGGTTTTTCCGATTTTTGAGCCGGATCGTTGGTAATTTTATAAATCCCGGCATGCAACTCGGTAAAACGTATTGATCCCTGATCGTTGGCTTCTTCCGCATGTTCCCTGTAGGTAATGTTTCCTTTGGTGAGCAGGATCGAATCGATGTTTAGCAGTCCTTTATAATTGCGGATCATATCCTGAAACACCGGTTTAACCTTGTTGTTGAAGGGCTTTCGCTTGTCGCGGAAAACGTCCAGTTCAAGTTTTTCAATTTCGATACAGGTACTTGAAAGATTACGCGAGGCGAGAAACACCGGTGCGTCAAAATCACGCAGGGTAATGTTTCTGCAATCTGCATCGAACCGGTCCGACTGATAGGGATGTCTCGCGGCGAAAGCAGCATCTGTGTAATTGGGCTGAACGGATAACAGGCCCACCGTTAGAGTTCCGGTTGCTGATGAATAGTCAATCTCTTTTACCGAATTTGTGTAGAGGCTGTCGGATGAAATGGTTAGGATTTCATCCGCCCCGAATTCGAATTTCTCTATGAGTGCAGCGGTAACGGTATCCAGTTTGGCTGCCTGAATATCAAAGGTTTTCAGAGTGCCATCCTTAACTGAAAAAGCCTGCTTTGAGGCAGCGCTTTCCACTGACAAATCGAGGTGATCTAAAACAAGCGTTCCGATCCGGAGGTCAAACGGCAGGATCAGTGGTTTTTTAGCTCCTTTGGATTCAGGGATCTTTCCGGAAATCCTGCTGCGCGAAATGCTCAATTCCCGGATATCGATCTCTTTTTTGAACAGGGCTTTCCACAGGTTGATCCGCATGATTTTTACCGATCCGATTTCCCCATTCAGATAGCGGATGCCTGTGGTTTCCACCCTGGGCTTCATGCTGATTCCGGTAAGGGTGATCCGGGTTGGTATCAGGTATACCCGGGTGTTTCGCAGCTCAAACGTATAAGCCAGGCTCTTCTCATTCAGCAGGTTGATGATTTTTTTCCCGGCCCATGGCCCAGCCAGCACGGTGGCTAAAACGTTGACCAGCAGCAGGATCGCGGCGAGGATCAAGAGGGTTTTTAGGAGGCGGGGGAGTTTCATGGGGGTTACTGGTTAAAAGTAGTTGCCGGTTGCCAGTTACCGGTTACCGGTTTGTAGAGACGCATATATGCGTCTCTACTTGTCATACTCGCGAACGCGGGGACCGGCTGTCTTGACTTGGATCTCATTTTCAACATTCAACACTCTGTGTTCGAATCTCAACGTTCATTTTCATTTTCATTTTCATTTTTCGGGCGGACCACGGGTCCGCCCCTACACGGGCGCCCACCGGGCGCCCCTACGGGCACAAATCGTGTTTCGCATCACGCGTCACGATTCGCACCGGCCCAATCAATCCCGATGGCGGCGGAATTTCATCCTGCCGGATATCGGACACGATCGTCCAGGTATAACGCTGCTCCTTCGACAGGCGGCTGTCATAGATCAGCCGGTTTCGCCAGAGGTTGGCAACCTCGATTTCAATGGTGTTCGCACCTTGTTTTATTAATTTACTGATATTCAGAGTCCAGGGATACATCCAAAGTGTCCCTGCATCTGAACCGTTGATCTTTACACGGGCCATCACTCCCACGGAACCCAGATCGAGATAAAGGCTTTTCCCTTCCGGAACCGGATCCAGCGTGAATTCAGCTGTGTAGGTCACGGTGCCTGAATAGTAGCGGATGTTTTCGGGTTCCATCCGGGCAAGATCCATCAGGGAATCCAACTGAACCGGTGCGGATGGTCCGATAACCTTGTTGGCGAAATCCAGCCTCCAGGGTCCCTTGATTTCCGAGAGTGTTCTCATCTCCTCGAAGTTGGCCATGAATCCTTCATCGGAGATACCGGTTTTCCGATCCGAAAAAACAACGAAATAGCTCTGCCCCGGTTCCAGGGTTAGCGGCACCCTGGTTCGCCCGTCCTCAACCCGGAATTCCTTCAGTAACCGGATGCTCCCGGTTACGGCATCCCAAAGCTGCGGCTGTTTGCCTTCAACCCGGAAGGAGGGCTCGAATGTTACCGGCTCTTTCCCCTGATTTGTGAGGAACCAGATATCCAGTCCCGGCTTCGTCCGGTGGGTCCAGAGCACAGGGTAATCCCCGCCGGCAAAAAAATCTTCTGACAAATTAATCTGCTCCAGGGCTTCTTTTGTGCCCATGTTATTTAATACCAGACCCTTGCCGAATGGATGGATTTTAGCGGAGGCTTCCGGACCCCAGAGTTCGCCGGCAAGTTTCCTGACCTTGTCATCGCATCCCGGAAATCCCTGCAGGCTGGGAGAACTATCGGGTTTCGGACCCAGGATCACAGCGCCCGCTTCAACCAGGCTGCGGATTTTTTCCAGCAGTTCGGGGCGCATGGTTTTCAGCGGAGGCAGCACCATCATGCCGTAGCTCATGCCATCGGGGAGGACCAGGCGGCCCTCTTTCACGGAGAGCCGGCTGAGGATCACCTCGGCATTGATATAGTCATACGAATAGCCGGCTGGCAGTTCCGGGATCCGGGCGCCGGTCATCTTCGGGGCATCCTCGCCGATAAAGTAGCAGACATCGGCGGCGTATTTCCCCTGCTGCAGCATGTGCTGGCAGCGGCGCAGGTAATCGAACCAGGATTTGCTCAGGGAGAACCAGGTGTTGTGCCGGTTGAATTCCGTGCTGAACCAGGCATTGACGCCCGGGTTACGCTGATCGTCAGGCTGATGGATATAGACATGCACCACAAAATGGTTGATTCCCTCCGTGTAGGCCCAGTCGCCCCGGCGCTTTAGCTGAGCCGGTGACCGCAGGTAGGCATTCCCGGAGGCCGTAAAGGCCTCGGCAGAGGTGACCGGCTTCCCGTAAGTATGGGCTGAGGAGGAGGCTGCCTTGCATTCGATGTTGCCCAGCGTGCCTTCGTTCCAGAACTCGCCTCCAACCAGGTCCGACTGGCCGCCGTACATCAGGAATTCCGACGGGAATCCCCAGTGGCCGTAATTTTCAAGCCAGATTTTCAGGTTGTTGTCATTGCTGATTTTCCGCAATCCCCCCACATATTCATAGGCCACATCATCGGCAACCGCGCGGCGAAGATCCCAGAGAAACCGCTCCGACTCCTCCACGCTTCCCACGATCCGGCCCGTCAGCACCGGAAAATACTCCATCGGATCATACCCATACCGCCTGGCGAAGATCTCCGCGTATCCGTCGGTCCAGTTCTGGGAACCCATTTCATAACTGTCGGCAATCACATATTTCAGTGCCGAACGGCTCCCGTCCGGTATGCGTTTCAGGAGCTCCCCAACGTAATTAGTAAAATGAAATTCAATCAGTTTCCGGTTGGCCTTGTCGATCTCATATCCTTTTCCCTGCGGAGCCGCCGGCGAATTTTGCGTGCCCGTCGGGGTCATCCCGAATCGCAGGAGGGTCCATTCCCCGGCCGGGGCATCCCACGACAGGTTCCCGCCCGCATCCATAAACCGGCTCACGTCGGTCACCTGATCTGTGCCAATCCCTGATTTTCCTGCCTCGCCGTTGTTTTGCAGGTCCCAGAGGTAGGTTCCCCAGGCCGGGAACGGATCGGGGTGCATTTTTCCGAGCTGCTTCTCCACATATTTTTCCAGCAGCACCTCTTCGGTGAGGGTGATTCCGGCAAAGCCTGATTTCGGCCCGCCGCCTGAGGGATTGCGTACGATCAGCCTGAATTTCCCCGCTTCCACGCCCGGTAGGGCGATGGTCACCGGCCCCATGGGATCGGGACCCACATTCAGGGCCGCGTTGCTCCGGTCATAGACGAAGGTTCGGATGGTTTTGTATTCGCCATTTTGCCATGCAAGCAGTTCGCAATCAGCTCTTAACGGAGTGTTCGACGGATAGAGTACCAGGGTGTGGGCTTTAAACGGCGGGGGTGTGAAGCAATCAAATTCAAAGCTCTTGCCCGTATTGGTTTCAATTCCCCCGGCATCGGGCCAGTGGATCGTCTTATACTTTGATTCCTCCCGCGGGATGGCCAGCACGTATACATCCTGAAAAAGATCCGCGGGTTTCGGCAGGGTTACCCCGATTTTTGATCCGCCTGTGACGCGGGTTTCAGAGTATACCAGATGCCTCATTGCCATATCGGGCTTCACCCAGGGGCCGCCCGACTGGCTCCATCCGGGGCAGTTGAATACCCCGATATCGACTCCCAGCCGCTTGCCTTCGGTTACGGCATGAACCATGGTTTCCCACCACAATTCAGAGAACAGCGGTACCGGCCCGTCTTTCTCATCGGGATTGATATTCCCGATAAACGCCCCGCCGATCCCGGCCGCCTTCATCGCTTCCAGGTCCTTCGTTACGCCCTCTTTTGAGATATCATCGTTCAGCCAGTACCAATAGCACCATACCTTATTGGTGTCGGCCGGAATGTTGAACCCGGACTGCAGGTTTTTGAACTCACTGACAGAAAGCTGATTGTCTCTGGTGCAACCGAAAAGGACGGCGCTGATCACCAAGATAAAGAGGGTGGTTGGTTTCATTGGGGCTTGTTTTCGGTTATGTTGGGGGGTGGGACAGAAAGGGGGCTGGGATAAAACCCCCGGGTTGAAACCCGGGGTTACTAATGTCTGTCGAAGATGTTTATCTGGTCACCCCAAAGATTTATAATGTGTTAAATATCAATGATTTGCTTTAATATATAATTCTATACAGCAAGGTAGAAGGTTACTCATCAGTAACCCCGGCCTTCAGGCCGGGGATTTTCTCCCACCTCCTAGCTCCGATGTCAATTGTCAATTCTTCCGGATCACGGATTACGGATCATGCGTCACGCTAAATTACTAAATTTAGCTCGTAAGGATTGAAATCTAATGACAGTACCTGATAAACCCATTCACCGGAAGCCGCCCAAACGGAGCAGGAACCTGCTGACCGATATCAGGTATTTTCTGTTTAACCGGCCGGAACCGGCCACGCTGCTGCGTTTCGCCACTGAGGATGACCGCGAAAACTACAACAAAAGGATATTGCAGAGGCTTGGAATCCAGCCTGATGAATACACGATCCTGAACATTCACCATATCGGGGTGGAGGCGCCCCCAAGCTATGTATTCAACGAATTGCTCAAGTGGAGCGGTGAATCTACTTGCTGGCCCAACCATTTGGCCCGGGTCGACCGGATTGATGACAAGCTCGAAAACATCAGGATACTGCCTTTTGGCTGGGCGAAATATCCCTTCGGAATGAAGAGTCTTTTTGGATTTCACTTGATTCCGCTCTTTCTTCTTACGGCCATGCGCTTCAAGACCGTTCCCGACTCCTTCGATTTCGACAATGCGCGTTACCTGCTCTACCGTTGCAGCGGGGGATACCCGATCGGATTTTTCTCGATGTATGTCAGAACCTCGATCCCGGAACTCGGCGAGGCTGAATCCACGCGGCTATTTATCATCGTCGGGTTTAATTTTTATGGCCGGAAAGGCTGGGCGAAAAAGGGCCCTGTCAACCTCATATGGCAGACCGTGCATAACCGTTTTACATCCAATGTGATCCACAGGCTCAAGATCCTTTGCGAATGGAGGTTCGACATGATCCACCGGCAGCCGGATCTCAGGAGGCATTTTGAGAATGAGGACTCGAACTGAATCCTTATCTTTATTTGTTCAAATAGTATCTCCATGAAACGCTCCTCTTCCCTCTTTCTTCTTTCTTCTTTTCTCTTTCTTCTTTCCTCCTGCCACCCTGATCCGCCGGCCCCAAAAATCGGCCTCGTCAGCGGCCTGGGCGGGTTCGATGACCGGGGTTTTAACCAGGATATCCTTGCCGGATTTATGGAAGCCAAGGAGGAATTCGGATTCGAAGGCGATGCCCTGGCCTGCGACCTGGAAGGCGACATTGCCACCAACATCGGGGTATTGGTCGCTTACGGGTACGACCTGATCATCACCTGCGGCTTCCATGCGGCCGTTCCTACTCTGCACGCCGCGGAAGCCAACCCGGATATCGATTTTGTGATTCTCGATTATGTGTATGAAGAACCGGTGGCGAACATACAGTGCGTAACTTTTGAGGTGGACCAGAGCTCTTTTCCCTGCGGATTCCTGGCTGCCTGGTGGGCCAATAAGGAGAATCCGGGTGCCCCGCGCACAGGGTTCGTAGGAGGGCCGGCTATTTCGGAAATTCTGCAGTTTTCACAGAGTTATGTGAAAGGAGTGGAATATTTTAATTCAAAATATAGCAGGAGTGTTGAGGTGTCGGGATTCTTTGCCAGCAGTTTTATCGATACCCTGATGGGTGCCCAGCTGGCCGACAGCGCCATCCGGCAGGGGGCATCGGTGATCTTCGCCTTTGCCGGACAAACGGGCAACGGGGCGTTATATCAGGCTAAAGCGGCCGGAAAATGGGCCATCGGCGTGGATGTCGACCAATATATCTCGATCCCCCAGGTGGGCTCTGTGCTGCTAACCTCGTGCATGAAGAACCTCGGACAGATATTGTTTGATGTGCTGGAAACCTATCATGCCGGGAGCTGGCAAGGGAGTACCGCGGTGAAGGGAAATCTCCTGAACGGAGGGGTAGGCCTGGCGCCTTTCCATGATTTTGAGGCAGTGATCCCCGACAGCATCCGGACGGCGCTATCCCAGATTGAAGCCGGGATTAAGAACGGGACCATCGATACCGGGTGGCATTGAATATCAAAATAATCTGAGTACATGTTTACCGTCACTATTCTGAAAGAAGGAAAGGCTTGCTGCATCATCCCGCAGGGCAAGCTCGATACGCTCAGTTTTCCTGTTTTCGACCGGGAACTTCAGCCACTTCTTGAACAGGAAAAATTCCTGATCATCGACTTCAGCCAGTGCAACTATTTGTCCAGTTCCGGCATCCGGCTGCTGATTTCGGCGGCCAAGAAGCTTAAAAGCAAGGGCGGGGACCTTTTCCTTGCAAGCCTGCCGCCGGAGGTTTTCCAGGTGATAGAGATGACCGGACTCCGGAGTGTCTTCCAACTCTTTGCGGATAAGGGGGCGGCGGAGGAGGAGGTGGCGCGTGCCACCGGGCGTGCCGGGGGAGAAACAAACGTTGAGGCGGGGGGTATGAGGTTTAGGGTTTGGGGTATGGGGTCCGGGGTTTCGGGTATCGGGATGGAGGGGGGAAGGGGCTTCCATTGGGAGAGATCCGGGATTGTGGGGTATAATGAAATGGGATTTGGTATAGGAACCGGGTCGCCGGCAGGATCGCTGGTTGAAGATGTTGAGAGCCGCGGACTCTTCGTTACGATGGGCCGTTGTGCAGGTTTTATCCCGATGGATCCAGAGCAGTCAGCCGATTTTCGGGTAGTCCGGGATCCGTCCGAGGGCGGGATCTTTGTGCAGGAGGCGCACTCTTTCGGGATGGAACCCGCCAGCCGGATGGAGCTGATAGAGGCTAAGGAATTGAAAATCTCCCAACTGACCGGGCTTCTTCCTGCGATAACCGGCAAAACCGGAAGCGCAGTCTCCCTGGTGGTTGCTGATTTCCATCCGGACCGGCCATCTATATCGGGATTAACAACCGAAAACAGGGGAATCGTTTTTATTCTCAATCAACTGACAGAAACTCAGCCGGGTGAAACGTTCATGGATTACCTGGCCCGTTCCTTAACACTTGAAACCATTGAGTCGGTGGAGGAGGTGAATCCTGATGCGATCCTGGCTTGTCCCGTGATCTGGTTGTTTGCGCCTGAAATAATTGAAGATGCTGAGACCAGCCGTATCCGGGTGGAGTCGGCCGGTGATTCGCTGGAGCCCTGGAAAATCTTCGTGACCCGCAGGCTCTATTCCGATTCGCGCCGGTTGGTGGTGAAGCCGCTGCACGGCGGCTATTCGGCCCAGACGTTCCAGGTGGAATCTTTCGATGCAGAGGGCCGTAAACTGCGGCCCACCGTGCTGAAGATCGGCAGCCGCGCAATGATCTCGCGCGAGTCGGAGCGGTGCCGCCAGTATGCGCTGCCCTACATTATGAATAACAGCGCACAGGTGCTGGGGACCGTCTTTTATTCCGATATGGGTGCCCTGCGCTATAATTTCGTGGGGATCGGAGGGGAGCAGACCCAGCTCAGGTGGCTGGCCCACTATTACAGGGAATGGCCTGCCGAAAAGCTGGAGCCGCTGTTCGACAAGATTTTCATGCAGATACTGCAGCCCTGGTATGGCCAGCCGGTGACCACAACCCTCTATCCCTACCGTGACCATGACCCGCGGGCCGTCTTTTTCAAAACCCTTTGCGAGACCGCTGAACAGGTGCTGGGTATTTCATCCGATGAGCCGGTTTTTACCATTGCCGAAACGGGCGAAACGCGAACCAACCCGTACTGGTTTCTGAAGCACCGGTTTGCCGAACGCCGCGACTGGCCAGTCAGCTATCCTGCCGCCGTTTGCCATGGCGACCTGAACATGCAGAATATCCTTCTCGACCGGGAGATGAACGTGTACCTGATTGATTTCTCCGAGACAAAACCCCGGTCGGCCATCTCCGATTTTGCCCGACTCGAGGCCATTTTTATGATTGAGCACGCGGTGCTGGATTCCGAAGAGAACCGCCGGAAGATGGTTGAGCTCACCACCCTGTTCTATGACCGTGACCGCCTGGATGATTTGCCTGCCGTGGAATGGACCGGCACCTCGCCGGAACAGATGCAGCGAAACCTGGCGATGACCCTCAAAATGAGGCAATATGCCCTGCAAACCACATCGGGTAATCCCGACATCAGGCCCTATTACCTGGCCTTGCTCGAGTGGATCCTCCCGATTGTCTGCTACACCGGAGCACCGGTTGAGATCATGCGGTTGTCGGCCTGCGTGGCAGGGATAATATGCGAAAAACTATAAGGAGCTCCTACATGTTGCCCCGGTTTTTAAACCGGGGGTAGGGCAATGTTCACAATCACTACGTGTAGAGGCCTTTAAAGGCCTCTACACGTAAAAAAAATAAGATTCTGTGCGTATCCCCGGTATAAACCGGGGCATCCGGTAAGTGTTTCAAGG
>CAYQFT010000003.1:0-53062 GCA_964416825.1 uncultured Porphyromonadaceae bacterium | reverse complement strand
CCCGTCGAAATATTCGTTGGTTTTAAACATGGGATTAAGATTTGAATGCAAGATAATAAAAATGGGGCATAGGGGTATGGGGGCATAAGGGAATAGGGGCATAGGGGCATAGGGGCATAGGGGCAGAAGGGCATGGGGGATCTCGCTTCACGGGTAGCGCGTCACGCGTCACGATCCAGGCTGACCACGGGTCCGCCCCTACTTCTTAACAAACCGCACGGCGGTGGCCTTGAAACTTGCCCATACGGTGCAGCCGATCGCAAGGTTCAGCCGGTCGATTCCTTCCCTGGTTAGCAGGGCATACAGCGGAAATCCCGCATCAATGGTCACCTCGATCCCATGCGGCACCGATGCCATGTCCGTGATGATGCCCCGAAACGTATTGGCAGCACTGGTATCAACCGGATGAGTGGAGAGGAAGATGGCATCCTCGGGAATGATGACATACCCCCACCCGTCCGATTTGTGAGTTTCTAACGCAATCGGGATACCATTCCCGGTCATGCTCCGGGTGTTTCCGGTTACGGGATCCTTCTCCAGTGTGACTTTAATGAAATTGCGGATTCCGGTAAAATGTGCGGTAAACGTGTTAACC
The DNA here is from genome assembly GCA_964416825.1 of uncultured Porphyromonadaceae bacterium. Classification (GTDB taxonomy): domain Bacteria; phylum Bacteroidota; class Bacteroidia; order Bacteroidales; family UBA12481; genus UBA12481. Next base: position 52,467 of record CAYQFT010000003.1, on the reverse strand, counting down.
GGATTGCGGAGAATCTCTTCTGCCGGCCCGAACTGAATCAGCCGGCCCTTTTCCATGATGCCGATATTACTGGCCAGTTCAATGGCTTCCTGGTAATCATGGGTAACGTGAATGACAGTCTGGCCTTCACGATGCAGCCACCGCAGAACAGATTTTATCTCCTTGCGTATCCTTGCATCCAGGGCCGTCAGGGGTTCATCGAGCAGCAGACACGCCGGATGCGTGGCCAGTGTGCGGGCAATTGCCACCCGCTGCTTCTCCCCTCCTGACAAAGTTCCGGGGAAGCGATCGAGCAGGTGGGAAATCTCAAATTTTCGGGCAAGCCCAGCGACCTCATCATCAACAGAGGATCGCAACACCTTTTTCATAAATAGGGGATAGGAAATGTTTTTACGCACACTCATGTGCGGGAAAAGAGCCAGATCCTGGAATACGATTCCGAAAGGCCGGTCCTGTATTGGCCTGCCCTGGACTTCAACATCATCAACCAAAATTTTGCCGCTGTCCGCACGGTGAAGGCCTGCCAATAATTCAAGCAGAAGGGTTTTTCCGGATCCTGAGTCTCCCAGTAAAACCGTATAGCTGCCCTCGGTAATCTCAAGGGTAATACCCTGCAACCTAAAGTCCCCGATTTTTTTAGATATGTTTTGAAGCCGGATCATTGTAACGTTTGTTGGCAAGAATTCGGAGCATGACAAAAAACACCAGGCATATCAGGACAAAAAGCGCCGCTATAGGGCGGGAGTATTTTAATCCGAATGCTCCGAAACGCTCGTAAATCAATACTGGTGTCACCATGGGATGATAAGCAATAATCACGATAGCGCCAAACTCGCTTAGCCCCCGGGAAAACATCATCACCAGTCCGGTCAGGATGTTCCTTCGGGCCAATGGGAGGCTTATTGTCAAAAAGGTTTTCCAGCCGGAAGCGCCGAGGTTCATGGCTGCCTGCTCAAGCCTTGCCGGCACCTGTAAAAATCCATCCTGGGCCGACTGGATAAGGAAAGGGACACTCACAAAAGCCATGGCGATACCGATCCCTAAAGGATGCCCGACAAAATCAAGCCCGATTGCAGAAGCAGCCTGTCCGAGCCAGGTATCCCTCGATACCATTCCCAGCAAAGCGATACCAGCGGCTGAGTGCGGGATCACTATTGGCAGGTCCACCAGCGACTGAACCACAATCTTGCCCTTAAATGAATGCCGTGCAAGCAGGAAAGCCAGCGGTACCGCACCCAGAGCAAAAACCAGGGTAGTTGCAAAGGAGACCCCGAGCGTAAGATAAATACTTCCTGTAACCTCCTGATCTGCTGCCGTTTCAAAAAACTGAGCCGGAGTAGTCTTCAGGAAGAGACCCGCAAGAGGGGCTACGATAAAAAGAAGCACCAACCCGCCAAGGATTGCAAACACAAGCGTTAGTCCGGATCGCTTCATCTGTACATCGGAAAAATTACCCTGCTAAGGTAACCATCAATGTACCAACCGGATCTCCGTCATGGATTTTATTGCGCGGTCTGAGAAAAAATCAGCCCCGAAAATGCATGAGAACTTTCCGGCATTTTCATAATTATTCTCATCCATAACAAGAACCCCGGCATTGTCATTCCGGTTCATCAGTTCTGAATAGGTCATTGCACAACGATATCCGTCAACTGCGGCAATTACGAAAAGTCCGGCTTTTATTCTTTCCGGTGTCAGCGGCAATTTATCAAAAAGAAGATCTTTGAGCCATGCTCCTTTGAACTGTGTGATTCCATGAATACCCATTCCCCGTCCATAAAAAACCTGATCCAGTACCTGCGGATTCAATCCCGATGGAAGCTCCGTTAAGGTTGCCTCCTGGTCACCCATGCCCTTGAGAAGCATATCTGGCGCCCAAAACTTAACGGTCCGATCCACTTTATACTGAATGCCGACGGTCCGGACTATGATTCTGACCGGGTCGTCAATGTTCCTTTCGGTAACCAGGTCAATCCCGGCAATAACCTTCATTTTCACCGGCAGCGGCCACTGATCCTTTGTTTTACTCGGGACAATCCTCAAAACTTTGTCAGCAATGATGATCTGATGCGGCACTATCGGGTAGTATATCTCGCCCCAGCTGAACACGACCGAATCCCCGGAGGCTCCGTACACAACTACGTACTGGTCAATAATCGGCTTGAATTCCTCCAGATTCTTCTTGCGCACCTGAACCCGGTTGAGAATGTCGTACAGAGACACCCCATCATAGCGATAGGCGCCAACAAAGCCGACCTTACCCTCAAGGAAATTTGTTTCCTTAACGATAACACTTCTTCGGGGGAGAGTCTTGAGGTCAACCTGCATGGTTTCGGCGACTTCGCCCCCAATTTCCACTATCTGTGAGCCCTGCAGATCAAATGCAGGCACATTGTCGTAAAAATCATTGGTCTGGTCGGCGGAGTCAATGGCTGCCACCTGAATCCCGGATGGTCCTTGCCCGGATTTCTCGGCTGAATTACAGGCCGGCAACAGCAGTGCCACCAGCGAAATGAATGGTAATATTTTCATAATCATGTTTTACAATTTTAAAATTGATATCCGATACCTCCTGTAATAAAACGTCCCAGCGATAATAATCCATGCCCTTCCAGATAAACGGTATTGGTCAGATTCTGTCCGTTTATGAAAACCTGAAAGCCTCTGTATTCCTTCCAGATTCTCGCATCCAGCTTGAAAAAGGCCGGTATGGAAACTGTATTCACATCATCCATCCATTGCTCACTTAACCAGGATCCCTGAACATGCAGGTTCACCCATCGATTTCTCCAGGTCATTCCCGCTGAAACCTGATGTTCCGGAACATACACAAGAACCTTCCCTTTCAGGTCAGCCTTGCCAAATGTAGGCTGATAATCGGAAACCAGAGCATTTGTATAGGCATAATTCAGATAGCCGGTTAGCCCGTTTCCGAGTTCGGCGCGGAGTGAGGTTTCCATTCCCATGATCCTGACTCCGGATATGTTTTGAGCTTCGAGAAGAGGCTTCAATTTCGTTCCCTGCAAAATGGAATCTCCAGAACTTACCAGGTAGATAAAATCCTTTCCCATTGAATAATAAGCGCTCGCTGAGAAATTTAACCGTTTAAGGAAGGGGATATCTGCACCGATTTCGAAGTTGTTCAGTTTCTCGGGCCCCAGGTAAGGGTTTGCACGTTTAAAACCTCCGCTGATGAAGCCCGACCTGCACATATCATCAAGGATGGAGGGCCTGAAACCGTGACCGTAGGAAATATAGGCTCCGATACCGGCAGGTGAGGAATATTTCAGTGCCAGTTTTGGACTTAGCTCCGACCAGACATTCTTTTCCAGCTCCAGTTTCTGCAATTCTCCGAGTATGCTGGTTGCCGATGTCGGGTCCGTTACAAAGAAAGCTCCGTCATAAAAAACCGCCCGGTCGTAGCGCAATCCGCCAACAAGGAAAAGTTTTTCATTAATAACTGTCAGCTGATCCTGAATATAGGCAGAAAAGCTCCGGAGTTTTCCCATGTTATTTACAACATCGGATGAAGTTGTATAGACATCCTTGCCCAAAACCGATCCATCCTTGTAATCACCGCCTACCGAAATCAGGTTTATACCGGCCCTGTGGTCCGCATGGAGCATGATTCCCTTGTCCTTCCGGTCAGAGGTTACCGAATAGGATGTGTAGGTATATGAATTCCCCTTGGGTTTGATGGATTCATTCAGCCTTTCGTAATCTTCATCGGTGATATAGCCAACAGCTGACCAGTTGGTTTTCCCGGCTCTGCCCGTATATTTTACTGAATTATCCCAAACCTGATGACCGAAAAAGGTACCGGTTTCACTGAAGATTTTTGTTCCGGACCCGCGGCGATCCGACCAATATCCGGAACTTATTTCAACCTGATGGTTTTTATTGATCCGGTAGCCGGCGCGTATTCCCCCACCCCATTCCTGCAAACCACCGGCAACATCGGTTGAATCACGATCCGCCTCAGGCACCTGATTGTAACCATCGCTGAGTGCGCCAAATCCCTGAACCGACCAATAGAACTTGTTATCGAGTGAGGCAGGATTCCCACCGATTGAAAAACGTCCGCGCCGGGTATTCAGGCTCCCGTATTCAACATGGGCAGATCCTTCAAGGGGCGTTGACGGCTTTCTCCGGATATAGTTCATGACCCCGCCCATGGCATTGCCGCCATAAAGGGAAGACCCGGGGCCTTTGGCAACCTCTACCTGCATAATATCATCCGTATTGATGCTGTTCCAGTTCACTGATCCGCCATCTGCCTTATTCATCGGTACTCCATCCATCAGGACCAGATACCTTCCCTGCTGGCTGCCCCCCAATCCTCGCATGCTAACGGTGCTGTTGTGATCCAGGATTCCATGTTCCCGGCTGACCTGAATACCCGGCAAGGTCCGCAGGTAATCATCCGCCTGAGTAGCGGGAATTGCCTCCAGCTGTTTAGCCGTCAGCCATTCCGTGCGCCCGGGAATCTCGCGAATGCGCCGCTGGTTCTTTGTACCGGTCACAACCACGGCATTGGAATTTATGGAGGTTGGACTCAACTTTATTTCGATAAGGCTGGCTCCGGATTTCTTATTTACGCTTAGCTCTTCCGGCTCATATCCCAGGAAACTGATCCGGAGGGTTGTTTGTTTATCGCTGCCAAGGTCCAGGGTAAACTTGCCATCAGTCGCGGCTGCAGTACCTTTGCCCGTCCTGCTGTCCTGAATATTTGCACCCGATAAGGCTTGTCCGTTTTGAGCATCCATAACAATCCCCCGGATAACCATCTGGCCAATCGCGGTTGAAAAGAGTGTCAAAGCAAGCAAAGCAGAAATAAGAATCCTTTTTTTCATATTGTTTCAATTATGGTTTCGATATGCAAATAAAAACATATCGAATATCACAAATCCTAATTTTTATCAGGATTGTTAAAAAAGTCCATCGGTTCCGATGCTTTTTTCTGTGAAGGCCGGGGGTATCACATTTTGGCCGGTTGCCCGGATGATTTTGCCTCCCTTTGCCGGATCCAGAATGAACTGAATAAATCGTTTCGCCAGGGCAGGATTTTCACTATGTTTCGGTATTGTAATCCCGTAATACATTGAAGCTCCGTTTTTTACAATGCGTTTACCGGGTTCCGATCCGGGTATTTCAACTGAAACGGTTGAATACCAGTTATCCAGCCCCGGGTCACTGAGGTTAATGGAATCAGGGAACCTAATATGCAGGAAGTTATGCTGAACCGCCACAGACCGGTAGGTAAAAATGTAATCAATAGCCCTGGATTCCAGCAAAGCATTCAGGTCGGTCTCTTTAGACCGGATGTATTGCTGATCCTTAGTCGCGATCTCTTCCCATTCGATTCCACCCGCATAGTATTTTTCAGATAATTGAAGAGCCATAAGGGTCCGGTAACCGCAGGGATCGGAATCCGGATCACTCCGCCCAAAAGAGATATCAGGTTTCAGCAAAAAAGTGAACCAGTTGCTGGCATTAATTTCCTGGCTTCCTCTTGATTTTTCAGTATATGCAAGGCAAAGCTCGTTGGTCGCGAACCGGATATTCCAATCCGCATATTCCGGAAACATCAGATCATCAATCAGCGAAAAATCTGCAACAGCAAGGACATCACAAGGCTGGTGTAAATCGGTAATCTTACGGATGCACTGGATGCTTCCAGCTGCTTCCATCCTGACTTCAACTCCCGGGTTTTCAAGAATAAACGCATCCTTCAAATTCCGCATGGGAACAGAAAGACTTCCGGCATGTATAATTGTTAATGTCTCAGATTTTCCAGTTTTTTGCCGATTTCCGCACGAGCATAGCCCTAACGTCATTCCTGCTGCACATGCCGCTATCAAAAATCGTAACCCTCTCATAGTCTATATGATAAAATGGTACTTACCGCTTTTATGAAGCCGTACCCGTCCCTCACCGGCTAACTCTTTGTTGCTCCACCCTTTAGGATGGTCAATAACCTCAATGGCGGATTTTTTCGATTCAGGAACCCATTCAGCCTCTTTTCCCGGTGGCACATCAAATTCCAGATGAAGCTTTTCACCTTCCCACCACCATTTGCTGCGAATGGTACCTCCTGCAACTGTTTTTTCCGATGTGAGCGCACCAAGGTCCTTCACCGGCCGGGGCTGCAACAGGATTACGCCGGATCCCGGATTCTCCTGATCGGGCTGGATGCCACCGAGCCATTTGATGTACCATTCTGAAACGGAGCCGAACATCGGATGGTTCTGAGAATAGGTATTGTCACTCTCCTTCCACGTTTCCCACAATGTCGTAGCTCCCTGATCCAACATATGTTTCCAGCCCGGAAAACCGGATTGGGTAACCATTTTGTAGGCGATGTCGGTACGGCCGTTTGAAGAGAGGGCATCTAGCAGGTACTTGGTCCCAAAAATACCAGTAGTTACATGATAATCATTTTGTTGTATTGTTTCTAGCAGCCGAGCCAGAGCTAGTTTTTCCTGATCCGGATCCAAAACTTTGAAGTACAGCAAAGAAGCCAGAAGAGTCTGTTTGTTGGGTACCTCAATATCCGGCTCGTTCCAGAATTTATCTATCAAAACGGTCCGGATCTTCTCTGCAAGTCCTGCATAACTTCCCGCTTCACTTTCCTTTCCGAGAAGCCTGGCAAAACGTTCCATGGTTCGGGCAGCCTGCAGGTAATGGCAGGTCCCGGTAAGTTCTACCGGTACTTTCAGCAGGCTCTCATGGTCGCTTAATCCGTCATCCACCAATAATCCCGGATGCAGCCTGGCCACTTTATCCATCCACTCACGGTCCATTTCATAGAGCTCACGAATGAGATCAATATCCTGGTAATGAATCAGAAGCCAATCCTGTAAAAACAAAAAGGCTGATTCCCAGCTGATGCCGCAGTACTCTATACCCACGAAAGGGGCCGTGTCGATGAAACCATCCTTCTTCATGGCATCCACCCAGTCATAGATCACCTTCTGGTAAATGGACTGCATGTCGAAATTGTATATATATGCTTCTGCCGTTGCATTAATATCACCTCCATAACCAAACTTTTCACGGGCAGGACAATCGGATTGAACACTGAACAGATTGCTCAGGAAGGTCCATTGGCACACTTCATTCAGTTTATTCAGATACTCCGATGAACTCTTAATCCGGCCAGCAGCCTGCACATCCGTATTCATTCGTCCTGCCTGAATATCTTCTTTTGCAGGAATATAGTCCAAGCCTGATATTTCCATGTACCTGAAGCCATTGAAGGTGAAACGGGGCTGGAAAAACTCAGGATCGGCGCCCCCGGCAATGTATATATCGACCTGTTCAGCCACATCGGGAGCACCGGGCCCTCCTACCCCATGCCTTTTGATTTGACCGCAGACGGTGGTCATCGGGTTGACTGAGCCATCGGCATATAAAAGCTCACCATACCGGAAGCGTATGGTGTCTCCCTGATCGGCCTTGATCCTGATCCTTGGCACACCGGCCAGGTTCTGTCCGAAATCAACAATCGTCCGGTTTAGTGAATCACTCCGTATTGCAATTGGGTCGATCCATTTAGTCACCCGTATGGGCGGAAAACCTGCCTCCAGGAGCTTGCCACCCGGCCCTTCCACCGCGGTAACCGGCTTCCAGGCCACAAGGTCAGTTCCGGGCAGACACCAATTCGCAGTTGCCTTTCTGGCATCAAACCATTCTCCCAGATATACGCTATTGCGAATAACCGGTCCGCTAGTCCAAAGCCAGTCGCCGGATGTTGATATCTTGACTTCCTTCCCGCTCCGAAGAGTCACGCACAGGGATGCAATGACCGAAGGCTTCCCTACTGGTAGGGCTTTTCGGATATTCCGCCCACCCCACATTTTCAGCGGCAGGGGATTATAGAATCCGTTCCCCGGCATGATTCCCCAGATATTTTCCCCCTTGACTAACTGATCCGTAACGTCAATTTTGGTTACATAAATCCGCTTTCGGTAGTCGGTCCAGGCTGGATCCAGCTGCTGGCCGCCAACCGGCCGGCCGTTTATCCAGGTTTCATAATATCCGGCTGCCGTTATGTACAATTCTGCCTTCCGAACTTGGCCTTCTATTGAAAATGAAGTCCGAAAAAGCGGAGCCGGATGATCCAGATAAAAAAGGCTGTCTTCCGAAGGAAGAGGTTCATTATCAGAAATCCAGACCGCTTCGCTCAATGGTGAAGAGTCACCTTGAAACTGGCAGGAGGTTAAGGACAGGAATGCGGCAAGAGCCAGCCACAGCAGGTAAAAAACAGGCTTATTCATCAGGTTTGATTTATCCTGATAAAAGTAGAAGATTATTCCGGTGTAACAATCTGAAAAGACTCAACGGCACGTGTTGCTGCATCATCATCAGGTCCGGGATGGGGCTTTCCGCCAGCAATCTTATCAGGATCCTCTGTTCCGAGTTTTCTGACCTGCCAAAGGAGGAATGATCCGGTAATGATGGCTGAAGTCACATCGGCCACCGGGCTGCAAAGCCATACTCCCTTCAGACCGAATATCTCAGGCAGGATAAGCAGGGCCGGGACCAGTATGATCAGTTGCCGCAGCAGTGACAGGAAGGTGGCCATTTTAGCCTTACCGATGCTCTGAAAAAAATTGGCGGCTATTACCTGGAAACCGACCAGCGGTAATGTCAGCAAAAAGATACGTAATCCTTTATCCGCGATATCAAAGAGCACCGGGTCATCGGAATTAAACAGGCGTACAATAAAATGGGGGAAGATCTGGACGATCAGCCATCCGAAAACACCAATAGCAGTAGCGGCCAGAATCCCGGTTCTGACAGTTTCCTTAACGCGGGAGTAGTTCCGCGCTCCGAAATTGAAACCCACGATTGGCTGGCTGGCCATGTTAATGGCAACCATTGACATGACCAATAATTGGGCTACTGATGCAATGATCCCCAGGGCGCCGACTGCAAGGTCTCCTCCATGTTTGATCAGCTGATTCATGAAGAGTGCATTAACTGCGCTGGATCCCAACTGCATAAAGAATGGCGCCATTCCGATGGAAATGATGAGCCCGATAATTTTCCAGTTGGGCCTGATATTAGGCATCCGAAGTCTGATTACTGCACGCTTGCTTGTAAAATGCAGTAGGACCCAAACATCCAGTGCCATCATGGCAATGACGGTAGCATAAGCAGCTCCTTTAACACCAAGATCGAAAACGAAAATAAAAATAGGGTCCAGCACCAGGTTGATGCCACCGCTCAGGAGCATGGAAAGCATGGCGATCCGGGCGTTCCCTTCAGCGCGGATTATGTTGTTGAGGCCAAAGCCGATCATCTGAAACACCACACCGACCAGGATGATGTTGAGGTAATCCTGAGCATACCGGATGGTTTCGTCGGTGGCTCCGAAAGCTCTTAGCATCGGGCCCTTAATCAGGAACCCCAGAAAGGTGACAAAAAGGCCCACCACAACCATCAGGAATACTCCGTTCCCCAGCACCTTTTCGGCCCGGGAGAAATCTTTCCTTCCCATATTGATGGAAACCTGCACCCCTGCACCCATGCCAATCAGCATGCCAAAGGCCATCACGATGAGCATAATTGGGAAAACCACACTAAGTCCGGAGAGCGCCATGGACCCGACACCCTGACCGATAAAGATCCGGTCAACGATGTTGTATGTAGCATTCATGATAACCCCGACAAACGCCGGAAGAAAGTACTTCCACATTAGTCGGGGAATTTTTTCGTCGCCCAGCTCCCTGCTCTTTGCCTCTAGTCTTTCTTCAGTCATCGGGGCGCAAAGATATGAAAAGTCGGGAGTCTGGAGTCAGGAGTCTCCTGACTTCCGACTCCCGACTCCCGACTCCCGACTCCCGACTCCCGACTCCTGGCTCCAGACTCCTGACTACTCTTGAAACGGCGCAACCACCTCCAGTACTTCCGGGAGGTCCATGCCGATCTTCTTGAGAAACTCGATCTTAGGTACGCCATTCTTATTCCAGCCCCTGCGATTGTATACGGCATCAAGGAGTTGCTCATAACGTCCTTCGCGGTATGCCCGGAGCGCATTATGCTTTTCCTCTGTGGTCTTTCCTTCAGGGTCAAAGCCAACCTGTTCTTTCAGCTGTTTATCATAGCGCTCGGCGCGGCTTTCATATTCTTCCTGAGTAACCGGTCCGGCAGCCCTGAAGGGTTGTGCGTCATATTTTCTTACGCCATAGCCTCTCCTCAGGTTGAAAACCCGCTGGAAATTATAGACTCGCTCTGAGTCTTCAATCAAACGCTTGTTGTCAAAGTCGCGTCCCGTAACCGCTTTATAAATAGTAACGTAATTATCAACATGTTCCGGGACCTTGGCCGGTTCGCTTGTTTCGGCATTATTGGCGGGTTCCACATCATTCCAAGGAAGCTTGCATAATCCGACCAGGCCAAACCAGGTTCTGAACATCGGAAAATAGTGTAAGGCTTCAGCCTTGGCTTCAAACGTAGGAATGTGATTATTAACCATATCCATAAAAATCAGCCAGGCTTCATCATGTTGCGGGCCTTTGTTTGTCATGGCAAAACCTCCCTGCTGGGCGAGCGACTCCTTGGACACGTACTCTGAATATTCCAGTCCCTTGTTTTCCATTCCGATATCCTGCAGGAATTTCGGATCCGCACCGAATTCCTTCGTAAAATGTTCCTTCATCTTGCGGATACCTTTGCCTGCAATCAACCCAAATCCTTCTCCGCGGGCAACCTGGTGCAGCAGTTCAATTGCAGCTTCGGTATTACCCCAGTTCAGCTCCAGACCGCCGGTCCGTTCCTTGGTGAGGACACCAGCTTCATAGCACTCCATGATGAAAGCCATCATGGTGCTCCAGCTGATGGTATCCATACCGTAGGTGTCGCAATAGAAATTGGCCTCGATAATATAGTCCGGATCAAAGATTCCACAGTTTGAACCTAATCCGGCAGCATTCTCATATTCAGGGCCATCAACCAGCACGTCTTCACCAGCATAGGGACCCGTTTTTACGATATAGGGATCTACTGCTTTTGCGCAGCCCATGTTACATCCAATCCAGCAACCGTCAGGTGTACCTTGCTTAAACCTGGATTTCCATATTTCCGAATCAATCTTGTATGCATCAGGGTGAGAACCATATTTGTAATTCATTGTTGGCAGCAGATCATAGTCATTCATGATCTCCATTAGGTGGGCAGTTCCCTTGGTGCGCATTTCACATTGCTTGTCATCCAGTTCCCGGATTTCTGTGTTAAACCGCTTCCCCCTTTCCATGATGGCCGGCAGGTCAACAACATTGTTGAGATTTCCTTTCACACCCGGAATCTTGCAGACGATGGCTTTTACCTTCTTGTTCCTCAGAACGGTTCCGGTTCCTCCGCGTCCGGCCTGCTTCAAGCGTACGCGATTTTTCTTCTTATCAAAGAAACTGAAGTTCATCATTCCGACCCAGCTGTGCTCTGCTGCCATTCCGGTTGTAATCACGGAGACATTGTGCTTGCTGTCGGCGTCCGATGCGTACATCTCTGTCAGGATTTCGCTGAGCACATGGCTGTCAAGCGGCTCCCGGGGAGCCTCCTCGATGCTAACTGTTCCGGTGGTTCCATCGATGACTATGATCACTTCGGATTTCGCCTTGCCCTGGAGTTCGATGGCATCAAAACCGGAGAACTTTACAAACGGCCCGAAATAGCCGCCCGCATTACTATCTGTAACAGAATTACTTGCAGGAGAAAGGGTCACCACCAATGATTTTCCGGTGCCGGAATACTGTGTAATCCCGGCAATGGGACCCGAAGAAATAATGATCTCATTTTCCGGATCGTTCCATTTGGTATCAGGTTTTGTGGCATCCCATAGCAACTTGAGGCCATATCCCTTCCCTCCGATGAACTTTTCTTTCATTACGGGCGGAACATCCTTTATTTTAAAGGTATTATCCGAGATATTAATATAGAGGACCTTATCCGTATACCCTTTATCAAGCGGTGTAACTTCGTATCGGAATTCAGCCAGAAGTTTGTGGGTTTCAAGCATTGTTTTTACGTCCATAAAACTTAATTTTTTGCTTTCGTTTGTGACAAAAATAGCACATTAAAGCCACCCAACCCCCTATGATTAGATGATTTATGTCATTATGCATATTTATGCATATCGCAAATGTGTTCTCAAGTTTTTTACCTTTGGATTTTTAATACAGCCATGACAGACCCACTGGAATTTCTTGCAGAAAAGTGCCCCTATGATGCTGGCAAGATACTCGCTTCGGTAAAAGGTGACATGTATTTCGGGGTCATGCTGGCAAACGGTCAGATTGGGGTATCCTCTACTCTGGGAATCACTCTTGAATCTGATCCTCAAATGATTACGAAAATCGATCTAAACCGGCAGGATCACAGAGTTTTTCAGCTTGCCTATTCCAATGCCGTACTGAATTACGAGCAGGAGTATACCCTCGCGGGTGACATCTTCGACAGGGTGCAGTTCAGCAGGAGTCAACCCACCGTCATGATCGGATACTTTCCGCCTCTTGTTGAGAAGTTTAAAAGCGAAGGCCTTCCGCTGAAAGCATTCGATCTGCAAAAAGAAAACGAGGATCTGTCGCCGGCAGCCGAACTGCCGTCAGCCATTCTTGATGCCTGCCAGGTAATTATCTCCGCTACGAGTCTGATCAACAAATCGCTTTCTGACATCCTGGCCAATTCTAAAACAAAAACCGAACTCTATCTGTTAGGACCATCAACGCCCCTTAATGGGCAGATGAAGGATGCTTTTGGTTTTACCAGTTTGTTCGGGATGATATTTGATCCGTATGAATTTGCTGTGTTGGAATTAATCGGACAGGGTCTGGGCACTCAATCCTTCAGTTCTAAAGGGAAAAAAGTACAACTTTAACTTTCCATTATAAAAGATGAAAAAACTTTTACTTTCAGCAACCCTGGTTGCTGCGGTTCTCATGATCACCTCCTGTTCAACTGGCAAAAAGGCACTTCAGGAAGGCAATTATTCAGCAGCAGTGCTCAAAGCCGTTGAGCGGCTTCGTGACAATCCCGACAGTAAGAAGTCTGCAGAGACCCTAAAAGAGGCCTATCCGCTGGCGGTTAGTACCGCAAACGATGAGATCGACCAACTGCTGACCAGTAAGGATCCGTTCCGGTATGCCGGAGTGGTTGACCGATATGAAGCACTGAACAAAATGTCGGACGAGATCCGTCATTGTCCGGCCGCTTTGAAAATCATCAAATCTCCTGAGTATTATGGTGACCAGCTTGCTGAAGCCCGGCAGAAGGCTGCACCGGAAGCTTATAATTCTGGCCTTAACCTGATGAAACAGGGCACAAGGCTTTCCGCGAAAGACGCCTATTATCAGTTCCTCAATGCCGATCGGTTTGTTCCCGGTTACCAGGACGTTAAAGAAAGAATTGAAAAAGCTAAGTTCGAAGCAACTCTCAAGGTTACGGTTGAGCAGATCCCCGTGCCCGGCAGGTACAAAATCAGTTCGGAGTTTTTTTATGATCAGGTTTATTCCTTCCTGGCAAAAGGCCTAAGGCAGGAATTCGTAGAGTTTTACAGCCCGTCAGCAGCAAAGAGCCTGCCTTATGTTGACGAGATACTGGTGATGGAATTTGATGACTTTGTTGTGGGCGCCACAAGCGACAAGGAATCTGAGAAGGAATACACCAGCAAGGATTCGGTGCTTGTAGGAAATACCACTGTTAACGGTCAGAAGGTTAACGTTTATAACCAGGTTAAAGCTAAACTCACAACACACCGCCGGGAAGTAATATCCAGCGGAGTGCTTATGGTCCAAATTATAGATGCGAAAACAAATAAGCCGAGGGCTTCGCAGAAGTATCCCGGAACCTATGCCTGGGTTACCGAATGGGCCAGTTACAATGGTGACGGTCGCGCACTTTCTCCGCAGCAGCTGGAACTCTGCAAGAGAAAAGCCATGATGCCCCCGCCCGCGCAGGATCTTTTCCTTGAATTCACCAAACCAATCATGGAACAGGTAAAAAACTTCCTGAGGAATAACTACCGGAATCTTTAATCGAACCAAGAAATAGGGCAAAACGGGCGCCCGCAGGGCGCCCCTACAAGTACAATGAACATTACGCTGAACAACAACTCCGAACAGCTTCCTGGCGATGAACTCACCATCCGTCAGGTTCTGATATTAAAGAACTTTACGTTCCCAAACCTGGTGATAAAGATTAACGGGCAGCTGGTTCGGAAGCCGCAATGGGAGGAAGCTGCAATTAAGGAAGGCGATATCGTTGAGATAATTCATATGATCTCAGGAGGCTGACATCATGTCCACATATTATTTAAGTGCTGCAACTTTTTCCTGAAAATTGCAGCATTTTTTTTTCCATCACGTCTTATGATTGAAAATGGAACCCGGAACCGTAAATAGGATCATGCACCATGAGTTGCTGGAAAGTTGCAAAAAAGGCAACACGGAAGCACAAATGAAGGTATACCGTCTCTACTTCAGGCCGATGTACCACGTGAGCCTAAGAATATTAGGTGACCGGATGGAAGCAGAAGATGTTATGCAGGAAGCCTTTCTTACCGCTTTTCAGAACCTGGGAACCGTTGACCTGAATACGAGTTTCGGCGGATGGCTGAAAAGGATTGTGGTAAATCGTTCTTTAGATGCGTTGAGAAAAAGGAAAGACCAGGTTGATCTGGTTGCTGACATACCAGACGAGATCATTCCTGAACCGGATTGGCAAAATGAAGAGGAAACAGTTGAGGAAAAGGTACGCAAAGTGAAACGCGCGATGCAGTTGCTTCCCGAAAAATATCGGATGGTCCTTAATCTGAGCCTTTTTGAAGGATACGATCATGATGAGATCGGACAGATACTCGGGGTGCCCGCCTCAACAAGCCGGGCGCAGCTCTCGAGGGGGAAGCAGAAACTGTTGCAGATTATGGCAGCAGTATAAATGTTGAAAAGTGGAAATGTGGAAATGTTGAAATGAGATAAGATGGACGAGTTAGAAAAGTTTATAATGGAGAACAAAGAGATGTTCACAAATGAGGAACCGCTGGAGGGTCACTTCGAAAGATTTGAAGACCGGCTTAAGTTCCAGCAGCGGAGAAACCGTATCCGAAAACTTTACAGGATAACTTCCATTGCCGCGGTTGGGCTCCTCCTGATAGCCTCGTCAATATTCGTTTATGACCGATATTTCGATGCAGCTCCGGCCAGCTTCAGACTGGGTGACATTAGCCCGGAATTGCAGAAAGTAGAATACTTCTTCACCAGCCAGATCGATCAAACAACAACTGGAATTGACTCTTTATCACACTATACGGATAAAATGACCATGGATGCGATGCATCAGGAAATAGCAAGAATGGACTCGCTGCACACGGATCTGCAAAAGAAAATGGGCCTGAATCCGGGAGATGAACGGATTGTTAATGCCATGATATGTTACTACCAGGCGCGGTTGAAAGTCATGCAAAACTTCGTTGATATGCTAAACCAGATCAAACAAAACAATAATTCAAAAAATGTAAATCATGAAAACACGTTACTTTAAATCACTGCTCTTACTGGCAGGTTTTCTAACAGCTGCGATTAGCCTCCAGTCACAAACCCTTCGGGAAGAGAATCAGAAGGAGTTTACCACCAATTCAGCTTCAACCCTGAAAATTGAGAATCAGTTTGGAAACATCACTGTCACCGACTGGGATCAAAACAAAGTAGTGATCACCTACATTGTTGAAGTTACCGCTACGCCTGAATCAAAGGCAAAAAAACTCATGGAACAGATCAGGATTGAGTTCAGTGAGGGCGGAAATGAGATTTTTGCCAAAACCAGAATCGGGAAAGATGGCGAAATGAACATGAAAAATGATAGTGGAGAAAAACAATCCTTCAAAATTGATTATCACATCAAGTGCCCGAAAAACATCCCGATCAGTCTATCCAACCAGTTTGGCGATATAAGCGTCAGCTCCCTTACCGGTAAGGCAGACCTGAGCGTCCAGTTCGGTTCGATCAATGCAGTCAGCCTTACGGGACCAGAAACAAGCATTGAACTTCAGTTTGGGAAAGCCACGATCGGGGAACTTAAAAATGCTTCCGTTGACCTTCAGCACAGTGACATGTTTAAAATAACCTCCGTTTCATCGCTCGAAATTGAAGCACAGTTGAGTACGCTTTCAATCGGTACAGTAAACAAATTGGACGGTGAATTCGCTAACTGCAACAGTGATGTTGAAAAGCTCACCGGCAGCCTGACCCTCGAAGCTAATATGGGTTCAACAACGGTAAAAAACGTAGCCCCCGGCTTCACATCGATTGAAATTGAACAAAATATGGGTGACATCAGACTGACAATGGATCCCAAAGCCGGTTACAAATTGTCAGCATCGGCTACCATGGGCGAGATTTCGGTTCCATCCGGATTCAAGGCCGAAAAGAATGAAAAGGAACACGTGCCAGGTGTTACTAATGAAAAGGTTTCCGGAACCTTTGGTGATGGATCCGGAAAAATCAAAATTGGCATGACAATGGGTTCAATCAAGCTGAAATAACACTCAAACCAAACAGATCATAATTCCCGCGAAAGCAGCCTTAACAAAAGGCTGCTTTTTGCGTTTAAGAGGGTATAAAAACAGCTCCGCCATGATTAGTATTTCCACGCCTCCGAAACCTGTTAACGAAGAAATCAAATCCTATTCGCCGGGATCTCCTGAACGTAAGCAACTTGAAGAGACCCTGAGGGAACTGAAGTCGGTGATCCGGGAAATACCGATGATCATTGGTGGAAATGAAATCAAAACAGGCAACCTCGAACCGATCCATGCCCCTCACGATCATCAAACCATTCTGGCGCACTACCATATGGGAACGGGTGAACATGTTAACCTGGCTATTGAATCGGCACTCAAGGCACGTGAGCAGTGGTCACAAACAAGCTGGGAACAGAGAGCCTCCGTTTTCCTCAAGGCAGCAAGTCTCCTCTCGGGGCCTTTCAGGTACAAGATAAATGCTGCTACCATGCTGGGCCAATCTAAGAACATTCATCAGGCTGAGATTGATGCTGCTTCTGAGTCCATTGACTTCTTGAATTTTAACGTTCAGTTTATGGCTGATATCTATTCGATTCAGCCTGAAAATAACCGATATACCTGGAATCGTCTGGAACAGAGACCTTTGGAAGGTTTTATCTATGCCGTCAGTCCTTTCAATTTCACCTCAATTGCGCTGAATCTGGCAACAGCCCCGGCGTTGATGGGAAATGTGGTGGTGTGGAAACCAGCGCACACGCAGGTTTATTCTGCAAAAGTTTTGATGGATGTTTATCGTGCTGCCGGACTGCCTGATGGGGTCATAAATATGGTTTTTGCTCCTGGCAAGGAATCAGCAGATACGGTAATGGCCCATCCTGAACTCGCCGGTATCCATTTTACCGGATCAACCGAAGTATTTCAGTCAATCTGGTCTGAGGTTGGAAAGAACATAAGGAATTATAAGTCCTTCCCGCGTTTGGTCGGGGAAACTGGAGGCAAGGATTACGTTCTTGCACATCCAAGTGCGCGGCCTCTGGAGGTGGCAACAGCATTATCGAGGGGAGCTTTTGAATACCAGGGACAAAAATGCTCGGCAGCTTCAAGGGCATACATACCGGAATCCATCTGGCCCGAAGTCATGTGCCATCTTCTGGATGATCTGCGTCAGTTCAAAATGGGCAGTCCTGAGGATCTGACCAATTTTGTCAATGCGGTCATTGATGAAAAGTCTTTTGACAAATTATCGGGGTATATTGAGAAAGCCCGTCAAAGCCCGGATGTTGAGATTATAGCCGGAGGCAGATACAGCAAAGAGGTAGGGTATTTCATAGAACCCACTGTCCTCCTTACCCGTGACCCGAATTACGAAACCATGCACACTGAGTTGTTTGGCCCCGTACTCACTATTTTCGTCTATCCGGATATAGACTTTGAAAAAACCATTGACCTGGTTAACCATACCTCGCCCTATGCGCTGACCGGTGCGATCTTCGGACGCGACCGCTACGCGCTTGACCTGGCCAGTAAGAAGCTGGTCAACACTGCAGGGAACTTTTATATCAACGACAAGCCGACCGGAGCGGTAGTCGGCCGCCAGCCATTCGGAGGCTCAAGGGGATCCGGCACCAATGATAAAGCAGGCAGCATGCTGAACCTGCTTCGCTGGGTCTCCCCAAGAACCATAAAAGAGTGTTTTCTGCCTCCGGTCGACCATTCTTACCCATTCTTGCGGGAAGAATAAGTGCAATTAAGCATTCTGTTTCGTACCTTTATAGGTATGAATCTTGCCAGATGCCTTTTGCTATAAAACCGGGCCTTGGAGCTGAGGGACGATGGCTTCCTCTGGATAATGCAGCCAAGATATTCCCAGCCGGTACAAACAAGACCCGCACGCTGGTTTTCCGCCTTATGGCTGATATCGACAGGCCAGTCAAGTTCAGCACTCTGGCAGAAGCCACCCGTCTGGCATCCCTTCGCTACCCATACCTCACCATGCATCTGAGAAAGGGTTTCTTTTGGTATTGGCTGGATGAGGATTCTTCTGAAATTCCGATTATGCAGGACACCGGAGAGCCCTGTCAGGTATTCCGGTCCACCTGGAGCCAGCAACCGCTGTGCAGGATACTTGCACGGGATAATAAAATCTCTGCGGAGTTTTACCATGTTATAACGGATGGCACCGGAGGGCTCGAGTTTTTTAAAACCCTGCTCGCTGCCTACGCTGAGATTGAAGGAATATCTGTTCCGCACGCGGGTTTTAACCATTACTCATCAACTCCTGATCCGGACGAAACCGAAGACGCTTATAACCGGTTCTTTGAACCGCAGGTTCAGTCACCGCCAAAGATATCCAAAGCCTACCATCTGCCCTTTGCAGCAATCAGGCCCGCAAGCCTTCAGATGCTGCATTGTGAAACCGAACCAGGACCTGTCAGGGAGAGGGCCAGAAGCCTGGGCATTACCATTACTGAGTACTTTGTTTCTATTTATCTGTGGACACTTCAGGACATTTACCAGAATGTAAGAAATATCAGGAATTTAGGTCGGCGGCCAGTTATACGGATTCAGGTCCCGGTAAACCTCCGCAGCCTTTTTCCCAGTCGGACACTCCGGAATTTTTCTTTGTTTGTGACCCCTGAGATCGACATGAGGCTTGGAACCTACACCTTCGAAGAAATATCCCGCTCTGTGCATCACTATATGCAGCATCAGACCGATCCCAAACTCATGAAGAAGATTATTCACCGGAATGTTCATGGAGAAAGAAGCCTGCTCATCCGAATCATTCCTCTTCTGCTGAAGGATCGTGTCCTCAAATACTATTTTAAAAGGTCAGGAATAACCCTTTATTCCGGCCTTGTTACAAACCTTGGCCGTATTAGTTTTGAAGGTGAATTTTCCAAGTTTATTCAAAGGCTCAGGGTTTTCCCACCCCCACCCGACAGAAGCAGGGTATCGCTCGCCGTAATGACCTACAATGAAAAAATGATCCTCACTTTTTCTAACACCTCCACCTCACGTCAACTGGAGAAAACATTTCTCCAGTTTCTCTCGAATGATCAGCTCCGGATTAAAATTATTGACCCCTGATGCGATGAAAACCTGTCCAAACTGCGGCATTGAGCATGAATCGGGTTACAGCGAATGCCCCCTTTGCCACAACCGGTTTGAAGAAGACCGTGGCGGCAAACCCGAAAGGAAATCAACTTACCCCGGACTTGAAAAGCCTCTAACTCGTAAAGAGTCGGTCAACCTTTTCTGGGAATTATCCGGCATTCTGCATTTTTCAAGTCTGCTGATGATTTTTTTTATCGACCTGATATTAAACAAGCAACCTGGTTGGTCCTGGTACGCAATCTCAGGTCTGACTGCTTCGTTTATCTATATTACACTCCTCGTATTCACTGCACGATTGCCCTTTATCTTTCTGTCAGGAATACTGGTTAATACCTGTGCCCTCCTGTTTACCATTGACATGCTAAATGGCACCCTTACCTGGTTTGTTGTTCCCGCCCTGCCACTGGTTGTATTCCTAGTTCTGTTCATCGCCTTGATTATCCTTTTCAGCAGGCTCACCCTCCATAAAGGGCTCAACATAATTGCAGCTGTTTCCATGGGTATTGCAGCATACGTGATTGTTATTGACCTTTGCATCAGCTGGATAAAACATCGGACAGTAACCCCAACATGGTCGATCGTTGTGGCATCCGCAATACTTCCTTTTGCTGTTTTCCTACTATATTTTCACTATCGGCTTAAAAGAGGAACCAGCCTTCGAAAATTCTTTCACCTTTAACCGATTTTGATGTAATAAGGTATCTTTGTCCGTAGCATATGACTAAGAAGTTTTGGCATATTGTGTGGAACGTTCTCAGAAATAAGTTTTTTCTGGGGTTGGTAGTCTTTACTGTCTGGATCGTTTTTTTCGACCAGAACAACTTGATTGACAGGAACGAAACAAAGAAAAAGCTGAATCAGTTAAAACAGGACACCTCGTTTTACCGTGATAAAATCAGGGAAGAAAAAGAAAAAATCAACCAATTGCAGACAAGTCCGGCCAACCTTGAAAAGTTTGCCAGAGAACAGTATCTGATGAAAGCCCCTGATGAAGATCTATTTATAATTCTTAAAAAAGATCAGGCTAAGTAACCCGCCTGATTCCCCTAGCCTTTTCAAAATTCCGGTAATTTCTCAAAAGCTTTATGGTTAGGCTTTCCATGGTTATACCTGCCCTGGCGGCTAGTTTGTTGGCCTCGCCCAAAACAGGCAGCCCTTCATTTTGGGATCCATTGTAACTGTTGAGGTAACGCAGAACCAAGAAACCGTTAAACCAGGCAAAAAAACGATTTCTGAAGACCGGGTAGGTATTGCTCGTCCAGACCAGTTCCGAGATCTTTTGACCCGCTGAAATTCCGTTCAGAAAGCTAACCAAGGGATCTGGCAGGAAATCCGGGATAATCGTTACCATTTTTGGTCCTTTCCTTTTGCCATAAAACTCCGGCAGGAAAGAAAAAAATCCTGATAAAGCCTCTATGGATTCAAGGCAATATACCGAAAGAGATTCAACCCTTCCTGCCTGCTTTTGGATCGACGCTCCTGTTCCGAAAATCACGCGGTCTGATCGTCTCGGTGAAGGAAATACACTTACGGTATTGACTTCATAAAAGTGGCCAAGCTGAATGCACTTATGCAAAAAATAAAAATCCTCACCTGCCCGGTGTCGGCCCATCCCGTTGACCTTCACATACATTGAAGCCCTTAGGGAGAAACTCGAGCCAACAGTATGGATAGCATGGGGATGTCCGGCTAGTTCGAGCGCCAACCTCAGATATCTCAGATAGAGTTCATAATCGGTAATGGAGACATAATTCTCAGCCTGCAGCGGCCCCTCAAGCGGATGCTCGAAGAACAGGTTTGCCGTCATGGCTTTTGGGTTTTCCTGAAAAAACTTCACGATCCCGGTAAGATAATTCACATCACAGGTTGAATCGGCATCAAAAGAAACGATGACACCTTCTGGCCTTTGCAGGCTGTTGAACCGCCTGATGGCTTCGTCCATTCCAATTTTCCGGGCCAACCCGACACCAGCATGTTTTTGTGGCAAATCGGGACACCAAATAGCATAAATTCTAACATCTCCACGATCTGTATCATCCCTGATCCTTTCGATACAATCAAAAGATAACTTACTGATATTCAATATTTCATCTGATGAATTATCCGGATAATTGATGACTACGATAATCTCCCAGACAATTCCTGGCGGAATGCAATTCAGGAGCGACCGTAGGCAAACTTCAATATCAGGCTCTTTGAATGCTGGGATAACTACAGATAAAAGCAGATCCGGATCGGGTTCAGGAAGCCCTGATCCCGGTCCGGATGAATACCTTTCGAGGTACAGTTCAGCAAAACCAGGCTTATTTCGCCTGAGATTTGCGGAAGGATTCATTCAGCCTGTCGAGTATTTTTGAGGTAATATTCATATAATCTTCGGCATACAACAATCCCCCGCCAAAAGTATTGCTGAGGATCACATTGTAGCCCAGAATCCGGTTAACATCCGTAACAGCGGACATCACACTGTCATGTAACTGGATGTTAACAGCCTGCTCATCCTGTAACAATCTTTGCTGCATGTCGTTCTGCAGATTGACCAAAACCTGCTGTTTTTCAGTTAGCTGCTTCTGCCTTGATTCCGCATCCCAGGATGTTATAAGTTTCTTCTCAACTTTATACTGAAATTCATTGACTTCCTTCTGAAAAGCTTCCCCTTTGGAACCCAGTTCCTTTTCAAGGCCTGATTTGTTTGCAAGGAGCTTATCGGTCAGAACTTTGTAATACTCATAATTAGCCAGCACTGAATCCACAAAAACATAAGCTACCTTGAGTTCGCCTGGTTTCTGTACAACTGCACTTTCAACATTTTTTTGATCTTTAGATGATCCACTTCCGGAATCCGTAAAATGCAGGATGAACAATACAACGACTGCAACTGCGAGTGCCCCAATAATACCTTTATACGACTTTTCCATATTCTTCTGTTAATCTGAGATTTATAAATATCGAGGGTGTAAAGTTATTAAAATTCTACATCCAGTTTGGCAGCTTTCCTATCCTCGGCCTTTTTCCGTAGATAATATGGTCGGCAAAAAGTGCGATTCTTCTAAGAAAATGAGCTTGGGTGATGATCCACCTAACAAGATTATGAAAGTAATTATTCTTGTGAGCATAGGGACAAACTGACATGCATCTGCCGCAATCGGTTCCAGAACGACACCAGTAGGTGTAACAGGATTCCTGATTGACTTTCCAGTCCTCGCCGGGTGGAGCGGAGTCAAAAGAAATAGCCCTTGCGGGGCAATTATCAGCACATTTCTTGCAGATTCCGCAAAAATCTTTCATAGCTGGATTCTCTTTCCTGATGCTGTCCGGCAAGTTAAGGTCAGTAGAAACCACAGCAATCCTGACACGGGGTCCCAACCGGGGAGTCATTAACAGTGCCATTCTGCCAAGGTCACCCAGACCGGCATCCCGGGCAATCTGAGGACATCTTACCAGATAATTTGCGTCAATATGTGCCCGGGCTGAATAACCCAGATTTCTTAACATGGCAGCAATCTGCAAAGCAACCGTCCCAGCATGGAGGTACTGATTGGAAGACTCCATTATTATTGGGGCCTTTGGAGCAGCGGAAACCCTGTTGTAATCCATTTCAACAGTAAAGACAATCGCTTTTGTATGGCTTAATATGACCGGCTTTCCATAGTTTCTTGCCCGTCCTCCGACGGAATAAAGATGGCTGGGTTTGATAGTGGTGACCCCAATTGAATGAACTCCCATGTCAAAAGCCCAATTTCTAATAAATCCAAGCACCCGTTCGGGGGACTGTGAAGTTCTTTCCGGATTAACCGGACCATCTACCTGCTCAGCCAGACAGCCTGTTGTAAAGAATCCTGCTTCTGCAGCTGCAAAAGCCAGAGGACTGAAATAAGTGGCAGAAGGATTCAATAACCCCGGTAAAGCCCGGAATTTTAAGTCGGAATCGAGATGATCGGGATGATCCTGGTAATAAGCTTCATAACGCTCCGTTCCCGGCACGAGTTCCGCTCTGGAAAACATGATCGTACGTTCATCGATTCTGGGCGCTTCCATTGTATCATTAAGATTATGTGCACTATTCCCTGATTAGAAAACCTGCTCCTCAAACATAATGAAAACCCTGTTTCATATCATTAACACGGATGATAAAGGTCATTTATACCTGGTGATACCCGCCCTACTTTTGAACGTCCAAATACTATGACTTGATCATGTTGAAAATTATTGAACATCCGATTCTGGATATTGAAAAGCGCGAACAGCTGACTTTTAATTTTGAAGGCGTAAAGGTAACCGGCGAGCAAGGCTTCACCATTGCAGCAGCGCTGCATCAGGCTGGTTTCCCGGTGCATAGCCATAGTATCCAGGGAAGGAACAGGAGTCTTGAATGCGGCATTGGGAAATGCGGTGCTTGCGAAATGCTGGTTGACGGGGAGATTAAGAGAATTTGTATAACCCGTGTTGATGGAGTAAAAGAGGTTAAGGAAGTTCCCCGGGATTATCGTCCTGCGCCACGTCCGGTAGACAAGAAAACTCCAACCCGGGTTTATCGCTCCGCCGTGACCATCATCGGAGCCGGGCCGGCCGGTTTGGCAACCCGCGAAATCTTAAACCGGCATGGAATAGATAACATTGTTATCGACAATAATGACAAAATCGGAGGGCAATTCCTCATGCAGACTCACCAGTTCTTTTTCTTTGAGAAGGAGAAGAAGTTTGGAGGAATGCGTGGATTTGATATTGCTAAAACCCTGGCTGGAGAAAACCTCGATGGGATTTTCCTGAATTGTACGGTGTGGGATATCCTGGAAGGTAAACGTCTGGCTATAAAAAATATAGTTACTCAGGAAATCTTCTATATCGATACTGAGCACCTGGTAATCGCCACGGGCGCGGTACCTTTTATGCCGACGTTTGAAAACGATGACCTGCCGGGTGTATACACTGCTGCGGTCGTTCAGAAGATGATGAATAATGAGTTTACCCTGCTCGGCAAGAACATTTTAACCGTTGGTGCCGGGAATATCGGCTATCTCACATCCTATCAGCTGATGCAAGCAGGTGCTACGGTTAAGGCTATTGTAGAGGCCATGCCCCGCGAGGGTGGATTCCCTGTTCAGGCCAACAGGGTCAGAAGGCTGGGAATTCCGGTCATGCTAAACCACCTCCTGATCAAAGCCATTCCAAATGAAGACCGCACCGGAATTGTCGGTGCTGTGGTGGCGGAATCTGTTAATTTCCAGCCGGTTCCAGGTACGGAAAAAATCATTGAAGGTATCGACGCAATCAATATCTGTACAGGTCTGGTACCAGATGATCAGCTTTTAATCAAGGGTAAAGAGGTTTTTGGCAGAAATGTTTATGGCGCCGGAGACGCGATCAGGATCGGAGAAGGGACCAGCGCCGTGCTGCGCGGCAAGCAGGTTGCCTATGAACTTCTGGAAGAGATGGGTGAACGGTTTGATTATGACGCATATCTGGCATTATCAAAGGAATATATTGACAGTCAGCAGCATCCTATCAAAATCATTGACACACCTTACCTGCCGTCTGCCAACCGGATGAATGGCAAAGGATTTGTGCAGATTGATTGTCTGTATGGATTTGCCTGCAATCCCTGTGAATTTGCCTGCCCTCACGGGGCCATCACCAAAACATCAACCAGCACGGTTCCCCAGATAGATTTCGATAAGTGCATAGGATGCATGGATTGTGTATACCAGTGTCCAGGTCTGGCCATTTTCGGGTACAACCTTCCGAAAGACTGGCTGTTTCTTCCGATTGAATACACAGCTGAAGCCGGTTCGGAAGTATACCTGGTAGACAACAACGGAAATATCCTGGGAACAGGGATGCTTGAAAAGATTCTGAAAAAGGCTAACAAAACAGACGTAGCCCGGGTAAAAGCCCTCGACATTCATGGCGAGAAGCTTGTTGAAGTGAGAGGCTTTATTATTAAGGCCAGATACCCGGAGCCTGTGCGCATACGTCCGGTTCAAACGGAGGTTGAAAATCCAACCTATGTTTGCCACTGTGACGATGTTACCATGGATGAAATCCTGGAACGGATTGGTGACAGGAAGTTCATTTCCGTCGATGAAATCAAGCATACCACCCGGCTTGGGATGGGTGCCTGCCGGGGTAAGCGTTGCATCAAGCGTCTGAAAACCGCTCTTCATGGGTCTGGCATTCAGATTGTCGGCGATGCCACTCCTCGTGGTCCCCTGTCAAACCAGGTGGGAATGGGAGAACTTTATCCAAAAGTAACCAGTGAGCAAATACATATCGTCGACCGAAGCCGCCAGCCGGAAAAAATCAGGGTTGAAGCGCTGGTTGTTGGCGGGGGAATTGGGGGCTCGGCCCTTTTCCGGTACCTTAGCGAAGCTGGTAAAAAACCGGTTCTGGTTAATTCAGGCCGGGGTGCTTCCTGGAGGAATATTGCAGGTGGACGGCCCAATTTCAGCGTCCCCGAATTATCCGACATTGCACGGCATAATCTCGAAATATTCAAGGAACTTCAGAAAATCAAGAATATCGATTTTCGCCCGATAGACTATGTAACCTTTGCCCACGACGAAGACATGCTTAAGGCGCTCGAAGCCTCAATGTCCTGGTCGGATGCCGAGATGATCGGTCCGGAAAAATATTCTACCAGGATTTCCCCATTCATCAACGACCGTCTGGCAGAAAGCTATCCTGCTGCCCTTATTACCCATGATTGCTGGCAGGCCACACCCGGCAGGGTCATCGACCTGATCCGGACTCTGGGAATCGCAAAAGGCGGGACGATCTGGGAAGACTGCAAACTGATTGATGTAAGGAAAGATGGCCGAGAGTTTAATGTTCTGGTGCAGAACCATGACAAGAAGTACCTCGAGATTACGACCCCCAATTTTATCAATGCCATGGGACCGGAAGGTCACCATTTTGCGAGAAAGCTTGGAATTGAAACCGGAATGTACCCGGTAAAGCATCAGGCCTTCATCACACGAAGATTACCCATGCTTGGGGTCAATGGTGCACCGCTTCCGATGGTTATCGACCGCCAGAAATACAAGGGATTCAGTGCAGTCTACGGACAGCAGCTGGGCGAGACCGGTCAGGTTATCGGATGTGCATCACCCGCTACAGACCCTCAGGAATCAGATAAAAATCTGAAAATCAACTCTCAGGACTTCCTGGAAATCGCTTCGGAGGTATTTGTTAACTGGATTCCGGAGCTTTCCTCCGTTGGGTTCCAGGCTGTCTGGGCCGGTTACTACGTTGAGCCCAGAATGATCCTTGATCCTAGCCTTGGGCTGTTCCTTGGCCTACGGGGACAAGGCTTCATGCTCGGGCAATATCTTGCAAAACTGTATGTCGATTCACTCACAGGCAAACCCGTTCCTGAATATTTCAGACAACTGGCAATGACCGGCGACGGACTGTTGGAAAAAGCTTTTAAGTAGGTCTGAACATTTTCCATGATCGTGTGTTAGTATGAAAAATAACACGATCATGAATAAAAGAGAATTTCTTAAATCCACTGCTCTGATCGGAGCGGGTCTTGCCGCTGGAATTGTCCGCGGAAATTCCTCAACGGCTGCAAATGGTTTTGTGTTTTCCCAGTCTACCCTTAATCAGGCCGGAGAATATACACTTCCTGCCCTCCCCTATGCCTATAATGCCCTTGAACCCTATATTGATGAAGCTACGATGAAACTTCATCACAGCATTCATCATGCAAGCTATGTAAAAGGGTTAAACACGGCCATAAAAAAAGTTGGTGAAGCAATGGATTCAGGAGATTTCAGCCTGATCAAGCATTGGGAAAGAGAAATGGCTTTTCACGGTGCCGGTCACTTTCTGCATGTTCTGTTCTGGAACAACATGGGCCCTAAAACCGGTAAAAGAAGTGAAACCCTGGAAAAATATATTATCAAATCCTTCGGCTCTTTCGACCGTTTTATCAGCCTTTTCAAGCAGGCATCCGCATCCGTTGAAGGCAGCGGCTGGGGAATTCTGGGTTATGAGCCCGATGCAGACAGGCTGGTCGTTCTTCAGGCAGAAAAGCATCAGAACCAATCCCAATGGACCACCATTCCGATATTGGTCTGCGATGTATGGGAACATGCGTATTACCTTAAATATCAGAATAAACGGGCGGATTATATAAGCGGATTCCTGCAGGTTGTAAACTGGGATTCAGTATCGGCCCAGCTTGATGGCTTGTTGAAATAAAAAAAGGCGGTTGGGAGCCGCCTTTTTTACCAACATCACCTATCATGTCCCCACAATCAAGAACCACCTTACAGATAAGAAGAAGTGAGAAGAAAGAAGTTATTGCAACTAAGCCTAAAAATCCCTTGTCTGAATTCCTTTTCTCAAAGGCTCCTTCCTGTCTAACCTTTTGCATGATAAAGATAAACTCAAAATCATAAGCTGCCAAATTAATTTCACTAATTAACAGTCTGAATTATTAACAATACCACCTTGTGGCTGTTAAACTTCTGCTTTTCAACCCGTTATAAAAACCTGTTGTTAAGCATTATGTATCCGGATCAGGATATCATCCATTTCTCTTTTGGGAACATGGTGAACCTGGTTTTGATCTCTGAAATAGCGGATTTCACCATCAATAACCGGATCAATAACTACTGTTTCCACAGGCTTTCCAAGGGCAATAACCAATAATATTTCCAAATGTTCCTGGATTTTCAAGAATGATCTCAGCTCATCTTTCTTGACGGAAGCAATCATGCAGCCCCCCAGCCCTTGTTCAACGGCGCCTAGCAGAATGGTTTGGGCGGCTATTCCAAGGTCAATGTCAAAGCGGGTACCCAGGTTGGTATCGCCGAGAATTATTATGTACCCCGTTGGATGCTCGTTTTCAGCGGGACCTTTCCAATCCTTAAGATACCCTGCCCACGCCAGGGTTTTGAAAACCTCGCCGGTTTGGTTTTTCTCATTTATACAGACAAACTTTAAGGCTTGTTGATTCCGGCTTGAGGGGCAGATCCGTGCCAAACCGACCAGTGCCTCCAACGTGTCTGCCGGAACAGGGACGGCTGCATCGAATCTTCTGTAGCTGCGGTTTTTCAGTACTAATTCATTTAACATATCAGAACAGGATTTATATATTTGTGATCAACTAAATTTTACGAGAATGAACCCTGAAGAATTACTTGCCAAGATTGCAAAATGCGTTGAAAGAGGTAAAGTTAATAAAACCTCTCCTTTCCCACCCGATATGAAAGAACAGGACGGTGCCGATGAACTTACCGTTCAGGCTCTTGCTGCCGGAATTCCGGCAGATGAGGTGCTGCAGAAGGGATTGGTGCCCGGCATGCAGATTATTGGAGTAAAATTTCGTGAAAACAAGGTTTTCGTTCCCGAAGTTTTAATGGCAGCCAAATCCATGAGCGCAGGGATGAAGCACCTTAAGCCCTATTTTCAGTCGGGTGCAGTAAAGCGTAAAGGCGTTTTCATTATCGGTACGGTCATGGGGGACCTCCATGACATCGGTAAAAACCTGCTTGGCATGATCGTTGAAGGTGCAGGCTGGGAAGTTGTCGACCTTGGCATCGACGTTCCTGCTGCCAAATTCATGGCCGCAGTGGATCAGCACCCGGGAGCATTTATTGGCCTGAGCTGCCTGC
The DNA here is from genome assembly GCA_964416825.1 of uncultured Porphyromonadaceae bacterium. Classification (GTDB taxonomy): domain Bacteria; phylum Bacteroidota; class Bacteroidia; order Bacteroidales; family UBA12481; genus UBA12481. The sequence goes on along the minus strand of CAYQFT010000003.1, from coordinate 23,208 downwards.
TCACAACCACCATGCTCAATATGGAAAAGATTGTTCATGAGATCAAGGCTGCAAAACCTGATACAAAAATTCTTGTCGGTGGTGCGCCGGTAACCGATGATTTCAGGGTTCGCATAGGGGCCGACTGGTATTCACCGGATCCGCAGGGAGCCGTTGAATTCCTGAACAAACATATAGCCTGATGAAGATCACACCCCGTGAAAACCTGATCCGTGCAGCGCGCCGGCAAGGGTTCGACTGGGTTCCCATTGATCTGGTTCTCTGCGATTCCCAGGTTAAATCCTTCCGGAAGCGATTCGGCCATGAAGACTATTTTGATTGGTTCGGCGTGGATTTCCGCTGGGTTGAACTGAATGAAAACCCGGGATCCGTCAATCCCCGTTTACTTTATCCGAGAGAAATCCTGCCAGCCGATACTGAGTTTGACGTTCTGGGGCTCGGCCATTCCAAAGGTTCCGAAGCTGCCTTCCACATGACCCGCATGCACCATCCGCTTGCCGGGGCCGATTCGGTGGAAGAGATTCTCAACTACCCTCTTCCGGCCGTAAAACGGGAAGAGAACCAACCGCTTTTCGATCAGGTTGCCTCCCTGCACCAACGCGGACTTGCCGCCATGTGCATGATGCAAATGACGATCTGGGAAGCCGCCTGGTACCTGCGATCCATGGAGGACATGCTCATGGACATGATGCTGGAGGACGAAAAAGCCACCATCCTGTTCGATAAAATTCTCGGTTATCAGATAAACCGTGTAACCCTTCATGCACAGGCCGGTGTTGACATCATATCTTTAGGTGATGACGTTGGCATGCAAACAGGCCCCATGATGAGCGTCGAACTTTGGGAACAGTGGATCAAACCCCGCCTCCGCAGAGTGATCGATGCCGCCCGGAATATAAATCCCGATATCCTGATTTTCTACCACTCCTGCGGCGACGCTACCCTATTTATCGAGGGACTGATAGACGCCGGCGTGGATATTCTGAATCCCATACAGCCCGAATGCATGGATTTCAATGCTGTGCATGCCCAGTATGGAAACCGGTTATCTTTCTGGGGAACTCTTGGCACACAACAACTTATGCCATTCGGAACACCAGAACAAGTCCGGGAGCTGTCTATTGAGCGTATTCGCACGTGTGGAACTAAAGGCGGGCTGATCCTGGGACCAACCCATTTAGTCGAACCCGAAGTGCCCTTTGAAAACCTGGTGGCCATGAAAGAGGCTGCCCTGGAATTATATCCAAGACATTGATTATGACAGGAAAAAATTTGGTAGTGGCCGCCTTCAAGGGCGGCCAGACCCCGATTATTCCCTGGGTTCCCTTCGTGGGCGTCCATGGAGGATACCTCATCGGGAAAACTGCAACTGAATACCTCAAATCCTCAAAACTCATTATCGAGGGTATCAGTAAGGCAATCGAACTCTATCAACCCGACGGAATCCCCGTCTGTTTCGACCTCCAGATTGAAGCCGAAGCCCTGGGCTGCGAACTGGCCTGGGCCGATGAGAATCCCCCGGCCGTGGTAACTCACCCACTCGCAGGTAAAAATGACCTGACTGGACTTCAGGTTCCCGGACCCAACGCCGGAAGGATACCCGTCTCAGTTGAAGCCGCCCGGGAACTCCGGAAAAAATATCCCGATATCTGCCTGTACGGTCTCGTCACGGGCCCGTTCACCCTGGGTCTCCACCTGCTCGGGACCGACATCTTTATGAAAATGTTCGAAGACCCGGCCTATACGAAATCACTGCTCGCCTTCACCGCTTCGGTTACCAAAGCCATGGCAGGCTATTATCTGGAAGCCGGCTGCGATGTGATTGCCGTGGTTGACCCCATGACCTCCCAGATCGGGCCCGATCAGTTCACCGAATATATCCACCAGCCAATGGCCGATGTGTTCAGCTACATCCGGAGCAATAAGGGATTGAGTTCGTTCTTCGTATGCGGTCACGCTCAGCAGAACATCGAGGTGATGTGTAAATCGGGTCCGGATAACATTTCGATCGATGAAAATATCCCCCTGGATTATGTAAAAAATATCTGCAGCCGATACGGCATCAGCTTCGGCGGCAACCTGCAGCTGACTCTGGTGATGCTGATGGGCACGCCGGAGGACTGTCAGCGTAACGCATTGGAATGCATGGATATAGCCGGCACTACTGGTTTCGTTCTTGCCCCTGGCTGCGACCTGCCCATGAAAACACCCGTAGCGAACATTCAGGCCGTATCACAACTTGTAAGGGATTCCTATCGCCAGGATATCGTCCGTACCCTTGAGCACAAGGAGGGCAAGCCGCACCTGCTCAACCTCGATGAATACGGAAAGAGCGACCAGGTAATCGTGGACATCATCACATTGGACTCAGAATCCTGCGCCCCCTGCCAGTACATGGTGGAGGCCGTTAAGGAAGTGGCTCCCCACTTCGAGGGCCTGGTTGAGTGGCGCGAACATTCGATCAAAAACCTTGAAGGCGTCACCTTCATGTCCTCCCTGTTTGTCAAGAATATTCCCACCATCTGCATCGACGGGAAAATCACCTTTGTTTCACAGATCCCACCCAGGAACGAACTGATCCGGGCCATCCAGAACCGGATCAACGAGAAACTGAAAATCAGGCTGCGGGTGAAACAAGGGGAAATCCTCCTGCTCGGCAAAACATCCGAAGAAATTGAACCGCTGCTTGAGAAAACCCGACAGGCGATAGCCGAGCTGGGCGTTTCTGTGGAGCTTCGGCAGGAAACCAATCCCGAAGTAATCCGCTCTCTGGGCGTGGCACAGACTCCCGCCTGGGTGGCGATCAAATACAAGATTCGGAGCGAGGCCGGCAACCCGGGAACCGATGTGATCAAGGAATGGATCAAGGAGATTCTCTGAAAAAGGTACCGTTTATTCTGATAACCGGGTTCCTGGGCAGCGGCAAAACCACGCTGCTGCTGGATCTCGTAAAGAAGTATTCCGGCGGTCTTCGGTTGGCAATTGTGCAGAATGAGTTCGCCCCCGGGCACACCGACGGAATCACACTACGCCGTTCAGAAGAGCCCTTCGAACTCCTCGAGATTAACAACGGAAGCGTCTTCTGCGCCTGTCTGCTCAGCGACTTCATCGACCGGCTGGAACCCTTTATCAATCAGGTTCATCCCGATGTGATCCTGCTCGAAGCCACGGGTCTCGCAGATCCCATCTCACTCGGTCAGATCATCCATTCCGATAAGCTCACCGACAAAATCTATCTCGCCGCCTCCTGGTGCATCGTCGACGCCGCCAACTTCCACAAAATCATCGACACCGTCTCCCGCTCCCGCCACCAGATCCGCATCGCCGACCTCATCTGGATCAACAAAACCGATCTTGTCAGCGACGTTTCTCTGATAAAAAAGCGAATTGTCGAGATAAACCCTTTCGCCGACATCATCGAAACAACGTTTGGCGCCACAAACCAGATCGATCTCCTTCACCTGCTTTGTCATCCCGGCGAAGGCCGGGATCTCCCCGCCAACGATCCGGGACGCGTGACGCGTGACGCGGACTCGGAGCCAAGACCAAATATCGGCTCCTGCGTCGTCCGCTCCAACCGCTATTTCGACCCGGAAGCGGTTAAAAATTTTATTGCTGACAAATCTCCGTACCTGTACCGATTGAAAGGCTACATCCGTATCAACCTGCAGGAAACCCTTGCTATCCAATGCGTTTTCGATCAGATTCAAATACTAACCATCACCGGCTATGACGGCCCAACAGAGCTGATTGCCCTGGGCCCCGATCTCAATAACCGGGAATTCTCGAAACAGTTTTTAGCTTTACAAAAAAAGAACTGATATGGCACACTCAATCATAGACCGACTGAAAAGTGGCGGAATCCTGATATCTGACGGCGCCCTGGGAACCATGCTGCAGGCTGCGGGCCTCGAGCCCGGCGTTTGTCCGGAAACCTGGAATGCCGATTTCCCGGATAAAGTTGAAGCCATAGCCCGAGCCTATGCCGAAGCAGGCTCGGATGCCGTGGAAACAAACACTTTTGGCGGTAACCGCTTCAAATTGAGCCATTACGGATTACAGGACCGGGTTGTGGAACTCAACCGCAAAGCCGTTGAAATCACCCGGCGGGCCATTGGTCCCGACCGGATCGTTCTGGGATCCGTTGGTCCCACCGGAATTCTTCTCATGATGGGAGACGTTACTGAAGAAGAATTATACGAAGGCTTTAAGAAACAGTGCGTGGCCCTGGCCGAAGCGGGTGCCGATGTCATCTGCATTGAAACCATGACCGCCCTCGACGAAGCCACAATTGCCACCCGGGCAGCCAAAGAAAATACCGATCTGACAGTCATCACAACCATGACATTCGACAAAACCATTCAGGGCGATTTCCGCACCATGATGGGCGTTTCACCTGAAGAAATGGTAGTTGCACTGAAAGAAGCCGGTGCAGATATAATCGGAACCAACTGCGGCAACGGAATGGAAAACATGATCCCGATCGTTGAGCTGATCCGAAAAATCGATCCGGCAATCCCCGTGCTGGTCCATGCCAATGCCGGCCTGCCCCACTTCCACGACGGCAAGAACGTTTTCAGTGAAACTCCCGAAATCACCGCCTCTTACGTTCCCCGCCTTATCCAGGCCGGCGCCAACATTATCGGCGGCTGCTGCGGCACCACGCCGGCGCATATCAGGCGGATGCGGGATGTGGCAAGATCGTGACGCGTGATGCGTGACGCGGAAAACGTGACACGTGACCCGTGAACCGAAACACGTTATTTGTGGCGAGGCAGCTGTAGGGACGCATACATGCGTCCTTCTCAGCCCCGCAGGGGCGGCATCTGAGTACCCTCCGGCGCAGCCGGAGGCCTCCCCCGCCCCATTAAATCTTTTCCAGCGCCCTGCAAGGGCGCAACTTTCAGGATTTTCCCTACATTTATAAGGCGCAATCCTGCCTTCATGAAACTCCGCACGCTACTCCTGTTCTCTGTTCTTCTGATGCCGGAGAAACGGGATCAGCTGCTGAATTATATAGAGAAATCAACGGGCGAGGAAAATCAGATTATTGTGATCATGCATTTGAAATAAATACGTCAAACCTACGTAGACTAAACAACCATGAAACTTCTCAGAATTCTTTTCTCCCTGGCCATATTGCCGGCCCTGGCCTGTACATCTGACGCCCTGGCTCAACAAGCACAATCCATTTCAACCGTTCAACCCATCGGGATAGAGGCACTGCTTCGGCTCGACCTGCTACCGACAATCAAAACACAGGTCCAAACCGGGGCATTTACAAGCTACGATAGGTCTGGCGGGAACGACGACGGCTTTAGCGGGAAGTATTCGTACCTGCGCAAAGAAGGGGATCAGCTTGTCATCGCCGAAATGGAGGGGCCTGGTGTGGTGACCCGCATCCACATGCCGGATCCGCAGGAGGGTTACATGGAGTTTTATCTCGATGGGGAAAAAACACCACGAATCAGCCTGAAAATCAAGGAGTATTTTGACGGCAAGCACCTGCCTTTCCTGGAACCGCTAACCGGGTCGGGGGTGGGAGGCTATTATACCTATGTCCCGATTTCATACCAATATTCCTGCAAGATTATGATCAGGGATTGTCCCGTGTTTACCTTTTATGATCTCAATTACGTAAAATATCCGGCCAATACCCTTATCCAGACCTATCAGAATCCACCGTCACTGGAGTGGCTGCGGAAAATTGAGGAAGCCGGTAAAATCCTGAATTCCGCCGGAACGGATATATCCTCGTATCTGGCTGGGCCAGGAATCCAGCCTGAATCAAAGAAAATCAGTGGAACTGCCGCACCGGGCAAGCCTCTGGAAATCTTTAAGATGAACAAGCCCGGCAGGATTCTGGGAATTAAGCTGGGACCTGCTTCCCAGTTTGCCGGACTCCGGAAGGATGCAGTCCTCAATATTTATTATGAGGGAGAATCGTTACCCTCGGTTACCTGTCCGGTTGCCGATCTCTTTGGCTACAGTTTCGGGGAACCGGCTACTAAATCACTTTTTACAGGCACCAGCAATAACGTCAACTACCTGTATCTCCCGATGCCTTTCTCAAAATCAGTGCGGGTAGAGCTGGTTCAGGAGAATACATCAGGCCCGGCCATACCGGTAGATGCAGAGGTTGTTTTTGCCCGGAACGGTAAAAAAGCCGATGAAGGGTATTTCTATTGTCAATGGAACAGGGAAAACCCCTGCACCACCGGTAAACCCTTTACCTACCTGAATACTACCGGTAACGGCCATGTAATCGGTGTTTCCCTTCAGGCCCAGGGCTTTAACCCGGGCGGCACTACATTCTTCGAAGGGGATGATATTGTGATGATCGATGGCGAGATGGCCATCCACGGAACCGGCTCCGAGGATTCCTTCAATGGAGGCTGGTACGATGTCCCAGCTCGTTGGGAAGAACGGGCATCATTCCCGCTCAGCGGTTGCCTGGATTACAAGAAACCTATGGGACGAACCGGAGGTTACCGGTGGATGATCCCGGATACCTATGTTTTCCGCAGGAATATTGATTATACCATCGAGCATGGGCCGGAAGGAAATGCCGAAACCACGGATTATACCAGCGTAACGTACTATTATTCAACAGAAAAACCCTCTGCCAATGTTCCCTTGCCTGATTTTGCCGACCGCCGAATCACCGCGCCGAAAAAAGTTGTTTTTGTGCCCGGATGGAATGTCCCGACTCACACCACCCCGCTACAGAATGCTGTGATTGAGAAAGGAAGCGTGAAGGTAGGAACCGGCCGCGTTCGCTGCTTTACCCTGAAAACAACCAATTCGGATGTTTTTGGTGCCCATGAGGTTTCGTTCATACTCGATCTCCCAGAAGCCGGAAAATATCAGATCAGCGTTAAAGCAATCCAAGGCCCCGATATGGGAAGCCTGCAGGCCCGGCAGCACGATAAACCTCTCGGCAAGCCGGTCGACCTTGACGCCCCCGAGACCGCCATCAGCCCCATCCTCCCGATCGGCACACTCAATGCCGTCCAGGGCAACAACGTTGTCTACTTCCGGCTTTCCGGCAAAAACCTTTCGCTGATTGAAATCATCTTAGAACTATTACCCTAGTAGAGACGCATTTATGCGTCTCTACAGGTCATCCCCGCGAAAGCGGGGACCGCATACCCTAAACCAGCAACCAGTAACCAGCAACCAGTAACTATTTACCCATCCGCCGGCTAACCTCGCTCCAGTCCACCAGGTGCCAGAAAGCATCGATATACTCCGGCCTCCGGTTCTGATAGTGAAGGTAGTAGGCATGTTCCCAAACATCGAGAGCTAATATCGGCGTACCCTTAACATCAGCTATATCCATCAGGGGATTGTCCTGATTCGGGGAGGAGGTAACAACAAGTTTCCCGTCAGCAACAACCAGCCAGGCCCAGCCCGACCCAAAACGTGTTGCAGCTGCCGTTGAGAATTTCTCTTTAAAAGCTTCGAAAGACCCAAAATCTGTTTCAATGGCCTTCATCAGGTCACCGGTCGGCTTTCCACCACCATTCGGCGATAGATTGTTCCAGAAAAGGTTGTGATTGTAAAACCCACCGCCATTGTTCCGAACACCCATTGGGTGCTTGGAAACTTCAGCAAGGATTTGCTCAATCGTAAGGGTATCGGCATCAGTGCCGGCTAAAAGGTTATTCAGGTTATTCGTGTAGGCAGCATGATGCTTGCCGTGATGAATCTCCATTGTACGTGCATCGATATATGGCTCCAATGCATCATAAGCATAAGGTAAATCGGGCAATTTGAATGACATTCTTTTTCCTCCTGGTTATTGTTACTTAGAATATGTCTTAATAACAACTAATGGACAATAATTGTTCAGCAGAGGTAATAGTGAATGGTGAATAGTGAATAGTGAATGGTGAATAGTGAATGGTGAATAGTAGGTTAGGACTAGTCACTAATCACTAATCACTAATCACTAATCAAATCTTAGCTCTCGCCATCGCCGAGCGATAGTACCTCCCAAGAAAATCATACAGCACCATCTCCTGCAGCCGGTGCCGGGTGCGGAAAGCCCTGTTGAGGGTCATGTGAACAAGGTCGGGAACCAGATTGGAGCGGATCATGGCTTCATGGTCAGCATAGGTTGCCTTTAGATCAGTAAGAACCTGAAGGTGTTCATTGGTTCTTATGGCATTTCGAAGAGAGGATTCGAGTTCTGACGAAAGAGTGCGGTATTTTATATCCAGCTGGTTCTTCATGGATCGTGAGAGATGGAAATCGGCCGACAGGGCCTCCCGCATTCGGTTCAGCAATACCGACTTCTCAATTGCTGTGGCTCCAAATTGATTTAACAGCCAATCTATCCGGCAGGCACCGTTATGCCAACGGTCGTTATCATTATCCTCTTCGGAATTTCTGATTGCACCGAGCCAGAAAACAGAATCAATGAAGAACCACTCCTCAACAAGTTCCATACGATTGACACCGTACCGTTCGGTTTCAGGCTCATAGGTCCCCGCCTCCACTTTCCATATCAGGTCATGGTCAAGAAAAGATTGGCAGCTTCTGCTGATGGAAGTCAGGACCTCACCGCTTTTTACCGGGTCGGCCAGCCTAAGGCGGATCCGCAGGTGGTAATCCGGATCCAGGTATCGGATGAAGTGAAAACTTTCAACTGAACCCGCTGCAAGCCAGGGTTGAAGCAGCAGCTCAAAGGGACCGGTCAGCCACTCTTCCAATGCCTGCGTACCTCCGTAGAACCTAAGGTACAACCAGGAAGATCCGGGAACATATCTGATTGTTTTTTGATTCATTCCTGTTTATAACCTAGTACGATTTGGTTGGCAAAGGTTCCTGAAGAACCCATCGCCGGGGTCGATCGGGCATAAAATGGCCTGACTGTCACTGACGGAAAGCCATGAATAACATCCCAGAGAGCCAATATCAGGTTTGCGTTCCTCCAGTCAAAATACAGATCCTGATCGCCGTGCATCCAAACCATCTCATCCGGCATAAACCGGGACTCCTTCCACTTCAGTAAAGATTCCATGTCAACGCTCTGTTTGGCAATGGAGATCCAATGTTCAAGATCAGTCGTTCTGAAAGTCCATGAGGGAGCAAGCAGAATCAGATTGCGGAAACGTATGCCGGGAGTATAAGAAAGCATTCTGGCAGCATCGCCCCATGAGGGAAGCCAGGCGTTCAGGTTTTCCTGAAGTTGAACGCGATGCAGAAATTTATATACCGGTAAATTACCCAGATTGTGATTGTAGGCATTGGTCATTCTTGGAACGATCTCTCTCCCGGTGGTTGCAGAGGTTAGCACAACCCGGTCGTTCCTGACCGAAACAAGTATATCGGAAACCCTGATTTGCTTCTCCGCCGGTTTTTCGGAGCGTGCGAGGTAAGGAATATCATACTCGTAGAAGGATGGCCTTTGCAAGACATTGCCGGTGCGATCCTCGGGCAGGTGAACGACTTCGGCATAGATTTTTTCCGGGTTCTGGTCTGTTTCATCCCGGATAAGCCGATTCATCCAATCGATGGTGTTGGCCGGATCTGCAAACCCAAACCGTCCAAGAATGGCAGCAGGGTGTCCGGGAGAACTAAGGCTGAGATATACCTGATTCCTGCCCTCACTATCGGGATCGAGCAATTCAACAAAGGCCCAGATCTGGTCCGGCCAGATTCCGGAATGAATATCCAGATCCTGAATGTCATGCTGCTGAATATCAAGATATAAATCTCCGGCTGCGACGGTTTTAAACAACCGGGAAACCAGCCACGTATGTCCGGACTCCTTGGAAACGGATGGGGTACTGAATCCCGGCCCCCAGCGCAGGTCATCGATCCAAGGCACGGGATCGGTCCAATAGTTCTCAACGGACCCCTCCAGCCCGATACCGGTTTCAGGGTCAAGAACCTTCACCAGCATAACTTCCCGCTCTCCGTATCGTTTGATGAAAGCTTCCCGGAATTTCTCCAAAGGGTCCGCCCGTCGGTTCACCGACAATGCCCGGGAAATCCTGATCCCAAGGAGAATCTGGTTGGCAAGGTTCCGGTCCAATTCTAGATTGGAAAAACTCAGGTTCATATCAGCCTGGATCAGGTGACTCTCATTGACCGGAACCGGAATCTTACGCGCTTCTGTGGATAACCGGTTTCTGAGCGGCGAAATGTCGCCGGGATGTGCAATATCAGTCAGCAATCTGTGAATGCTTCTAAGGGGCTGGATTTTTTCATTTTCAGGAAAAGCATATTCCATCAGCTTCAGAAGTCCGTCAAAGTATTGCTTTCCGCAAACAACGGGTTCCAACTGGCTCACAAGGACCTGTTCCATAGTGAGTGCACTTACATAGTCGTTTATCTCTCCCCCATCCCATCCTCCGGCATTCAGATATTCTTTGATATCGTGCAACTTACGTCCTGCATGGCAAAATTCCAGCAGCGACTTCAGAATTCCGGCATCCTCTACCGTCACCACATCATAAACATTGTTTCTTCCGGCCAACGATGGGTTGGTCTGAACATAATGCCAGCGGCTGCCAACCCGGTAAAGGCTGGTATTTGGCGTAAATAAGAGGGATTCCCTGATTTCAGGACTGGAGGCAAGGTACCTAGCCGCACTCATCAGGTATTCCATATCCGGCCGGATATACACTCCGTGCTTCTCCGGATGGTCGATCTTTATATCTGTCTGGCCCGACAGCAACCCGGTAGCAAACCCTGCAAAGGTTCCAAACGGGGTGCAGCGTGATGACATCCGGCAAAAATACCGGAGAAAGGATATCAGAATCCGATAATCAGCCTTCCCTTCAGGAGCGTTGCGAAATTCATTGAAAAGAACCTGCTGGAAATCAAAGCTGCCAAGCAATAAAGCCTCGGAAACCAAGGGATTTGAGAAAATGGGCCGCAAAAAACCGTCAAGTTCCAGCGGACTCTCAGGGATTCCTTTCAATGCGTCGACGGGCAACAAAGGTGCCCTAAGCGTGAACCAAGGATAAGCTTGATAACCTGATCGCCTGCCCATTAAGCTTCTTATTGATTGAAAATCTCAGCTGGTTCTTCGTTAATCAAACCAGCTGACAGAGATTTCTCAATGAGGATCCGGATTGCATTTCTCCCTTCGGTTCCAAGGGCTATGGTGTTTTCTGTAACAAACGCCTTAATATGAGCATCCATCACGTCCTGCTCAATAGTTTGAGCAAATTTCCGCATGTAGGGGACAGCTCCCTCCGGATTCCTCAAGGCCACCATGAGGCTTTTTTTGATCAGCCCGTCAATGGTGCGGATAAGATCAGGCCTTAGTCTGCGATGGGCCATGATTCCGCCGAGCGGTATAGGAGCAGAGGTGGTTTCCTCCCAAAACTGGCCCAGATCCTTCAGTAGGACCAGTCCCTTTTTCGAATAGGTGAATCGATTTTCATGAATCAGAACCCCGGCATCCACCTTCCGGTCAAGAATGGCTTGTTCAATATCTGAAAAAACAAAAGACTTTTTCTCGGTGATGGTAGGATACGCCATCCGTAGCAGAAGATTCGCGGTTGTATACTCACCCGGGATAGCCACTGTAAGGCTCAGGTAACGTGGATCGAGGCACTGATCCCTGGCTACCAGGACCGGGCCATTTCCGCGCCCCAGGGCACTACCTGACTCGAGGATGACATACTCTTTCCACACGTGCAGCCAGGCATGATAAGACAATTTGGTAATATCCAGTTCACCCCTGAATGCAAGGAGATTAAGTTCCTCTACATCATTCAGGTATGGGACAAACGTTATGCCTTCAGTATCGATTTTCCCGTTCACCAGGGCATCAAAGATGAAGGTATCATTCGGACAGGTGCTGTATCCGATCCTGATTTTCATAGGAGTTTGGTTAAAACATTCGTTAATGAGTCAATGGCTTCTTCGACTTTCCAGCTCTTCCGGTCGCGAATGCCTGTGTAGTTGGAGATTGCCCTTATTTGAATCACAGGGATATCCTCCTTGAGGCAGACATAAAAAACAGCGGCGCCTTCCATGGTTTCGGCCTGGGGATTAAATTTATCAATCATCCGGGCCTTCCTCTCTGGGCTTGCCGTAACCAGGTCAACGGTGATACTGCTGACACATTCCAGATTCAGGGAGGGATCCTCCGGCACTTCCATCCATCCAAACCGGAAAGGTTTCTCTTCCGGGTTCCACAAACCTTCGTGAAAAATCCACCTGAAGATTCCTCCGTGATCGATCCCCACATCCGCAAAGGTATCGCGCGTTACCTGGACAACTTCCCCCGGCTGGAGCGGCAGGAAATAGCTGCCCGCAATACCCGCATGGATGACTTTTTCATACCGTGCAGTAGCGAAATGCCGGGTCAGGTTATAAATAACAGGCACCGTGCCGATGCCGGCAATCATCAGATTCCAGTCGGTGCCCGGAAGTTCAAAGAAGCCAGGAACCCCGACCTGTCTGAATCCTGCGGTCCTGATCAGTTCCGCTGCCTCGGTCATGGTGGGTATTACTAAAAGGCGGCTCATCAATAGGAGGATATATGGTTACCGAAGATAACTCTTCTGAACTAAAAATGTCCTTACTTTGTCCTAACATCCAGTCAAAAACTAAGAAAATGGAAATCACCCTGAATGAAATGAATGGCAACGGCTATCAGAAAATTGAACGCTACGATGATGAAAAAACATTGGAAATAGCCGAGCATTATAAGAAAATTCTCGATCTGCTCGGTGAGGACTCAGAACGTGAAGGGTTGCTGAAAACTCCTACGCGGGTAGCCAAAGCCATGCAGTTCTTTACTCAGGGTTACAAGATGGATCCTGTTGAGATGCTGAAATCGGCCACCTTCCATGAAGACTACCGGCAGATGGTCCTCGTGAAAAACATCGAGTTATACAGCCTTTGTGAGCACCACCTCCTCCCATTTTTCGGAAAGGCCCATGTTGCATATATCCCTAACGGACATGTAACCGGACTCAGTAAAATTGCCAGGGTTGTTGACGCCTATGCCCGCCGGCTGCAGGTGCAGGAGAGGCTTACCACGCAGATCCGCGACTGCATACAGGACACCCTTCAGCCATTGGGCGTCGCGGTTGTCATAGAGGCTCAGCACATGTGCATGCAGATGCGCGGTGTGCAGAAGCAAAATTCAGTGACAACAACTTCCGATTTTACGGGTGCGTTCCTAAGAACCGCCACGCGCGAAGAGTTCATCCATCTGATAAACTACAGGCTGCATTAGCCTCTATGGGAATTTTTCTATTTTTGCGGCGCTTAACGTAAACCATCCTGACATGAAAAAAGCATTTGTTTTTCCCGGACAGGGAGCGCAGTTTCCCGGCATGGGAAAGGACCTGTATGATTTTTCGGAGCAAGCCCGGGAATTATTTCACAAGGCTGATGAGATACTGGGCTTTCCCATCACTGATATTATGTTTAACGGAACAGAAGAGGATCTGAGACAGACCAAGGTAACACAGCCGGCAATTTTCCTGCATTCAGTGATATTGGCCAAAGTTCTTGGTGATCAGTTTAATCCCGATATGGTAGCCGGACACAGTCTTGGTGAGTTCTCCGCCCTTACCGCTGCCGGTGCCCTGAGCTTTGAGGATGGACTGCGGCTGGTTTCAAAGCGGGCCATGGCCATGCAGAAAGCCTGCGAGATCGAACCTTCTACGATGGCAGCAATTCTGGGAGTGGAAAATGAAGTTGTTGAAAAAGTCTGCTCCGAGATTACAGAAGTCGTTGTCCCTGCCAATTACAATACCACGGGACAGATCGTAATATCAGGATCCCATGAAGGGATCGACAAAGCCATTGCCAGGCTGACCGAGCTGGGTGCGAAGCGCGCCATGAAACTTCAGGTAGGTGGAGCGTTTCACTCTCCGCTTATGGAACCCGCACGAGCAGAACTAGCCAAAGCCATTGAAGAAGCACCCATAGTTGCCCCGGTTTGCCCGGTTTATCAAAATGTCAATGCTCTGCCAGTTACCGATCCGGCAGTTATCCGGACGAACCTGGTCAGCCAGCTTACAAGTCCTGTCCGCTGGACGCAAACCGCTCAGAACATGATTACCGACGGCGCTACCAAATTCATCGAAGTCGGCCCCGGAACCGTTCTGCAAGGCCTGATTAAAAAAGTCGACCGCTCGGTCGAAACCGAAAGCGCCAAAATTCAATAGGTTATTTATACCAAAAGAAACAGGCGTCCCCACCCGGGAACGCCTGTTTTTTTCATCCGTCGTCCGTCTTCTGTCGTCCGTCTCCTAGATTACCCCCTGATCCAGAGTAGCATTTGCTACCTTCAGGAATCCGGCAATGTTGGCTCCTTTTACGTAATCAACGTAACCGTCGGCCTGCTTACCATTGATTTCACACTGGCGGTGAATGTCCTTCATAATCTGGTGCAGTTTGGCATCAACCTCTTCACGCGACCAACTCAGTTTCATTGAGTTTTGCGACATTTCGAGGCCTGATGTGGCAACACCGCCGGCATTGGCTGCCTTACCAGGTGCAAACAGAATTTTTGACTGATGGAACACCTCAACGGCAGCTGGTGTTGAAGGCATATTAGCTCCTTCACTCACACATATACAGCCATTGGCGATCAGATTCAAGGCATCCTGCTTGTCAAGCTCATTCTGTGTAGCACATGGCAGTGCGATATCGCATTTAACTTCCCACGGACGCTTTCCAGGATGGAATTCTACGCCGAACTCAAGTGCGTAAGGCTGAACTACGTCGTTATTCGAAGCACGAAGTTCGAGCATATACTCAATTTTCTCCCCCTTGATTCCATCCGGATCATAAACATAACCATCAGGACCTGAAATCGTTACAACCTTTGCGCCCAGTTCGGTAGCCTTCAGTGCAGCACCCCAGGCTACGTTGCCGAATCCGGAGATGGCAACAGTTTTTCCGGCAAAGGTCTCGCCTTTGGTCTTCAGCATTTCATTTGCAAAATATACGTTTCCGAAACCAGTGGCTTCCGGGCGAACCAATGAGCCGCCCCAGCCCTGACCTTTACCGGTCAGAACGCCTGTGTTCTCCCTGGCCAGTTTCCGGTACATGCCATACATGAAGCCGATTTCGCGGCCACCAACTCCGATATCACCAGCCGGGACATCGGTTTCGGGACCGATCATCTTCCACAATTCAAGCATGAAATTCTGACAGAAACGCATGATTTCTGAATCGGATTTCCCTTTAGGATTGAAATCCGATCCGCCCTTAGCCCCGCCCATGGGAAGGGTGGTAAGTGCATTCTTGAAAATCTGTTCAAATCCGAGGAACTTAAGAATACTCAGGTTTACACTTGGATGGAATCGCAATCCACCTTTGTAGGGCCCAATTGCATTGTTGAATTGAATCCGGTAGCCCAGGTTAACCTGAACCTGACCATGGTCATCGGTCCATGGTACTTTAAACATCAGGATACGGTCTGGTTCAACCATCCGTTCGATGATTTTTGCGGATTCAAACTGTGGATTCTGGTTATACACCTCTTCGATGGATTCCAGAACTTCTCTTACGGCCTGAAGATACTCCACCTCACCCGGGTGTTTCTTTTCAAGATCAATGATTATTTTTTCTACGTTCATAGAACAAATTATTTAGCACATAATTGTAATTGGTAAAAGTAGCTTAAATTGAGTCTCTGGCAGGCAATTTTTGTCAGGTTGAAGTATGATTTTCCTCATTAAAAAAAAGGTTCATCAGCCTAAAGATCAGGAATCATATCGGTCTACCCACTTTGATCACCAAAGCTGGGTTTATAAATAACTCCCCTGTTCCGGGCTCCGTCTATTTTGATCAATAAGGGTCCCGGAAACCGGATATGACGAATATACTCATCCTCGGTAACGCACTCAAGCCGATTTAGAAATTCCAGATCGTAGAACCCGTCATTAATAAAGGGATTGATTGTAAGATAACCTACGCGGAATGAAGTTAGGTTCTGGAAAAAATGGGTTCCCTGACTCGGATCAATTCGATAATCTGGCAGTCCGGATTCCACAATAACCCGGGCAGCTGAGATCTGCGGCCATTTAACAGGAATTCCCAGCCAGGGATCACTGGATCCCCAGCGGCCAGGGCCGACCAGAACATAATTGCTCCCCGATGCAACAAACCGGTCATTCACCGACTCTACGCATCTTGCAATGGTCATGCTGTCAGCTGCCCTGAAACAGTCAGGTTTTACATAAACAAAATCCTGGATGCCCCGAATCAGGCCATTCCCTAAAGCAGAAAAGGAATTAATGATGGTTTCTGCCTGATTTACTTCCACAAGCTTAAAATTGATGACATCCGTATTCTCAACAACCGGCCGGATTTGCAGAAAATTGAAAATCTTTGGGGTCCCTGGAGGAACATCCAGATTCACTGCAAATTCCATCTCTATCGGATTATTCATCTCCTTTTCACCAATCTGCATCAGTGTGTCGAGAATATCGGCAAGAGGAAAAGTATTGTGCTTCAATATATTGTTGAAAGTAATAACCTTTTTCCCAGTCTCAGAATACTGATCCCTGATCATTCCGTTGTTCATATCATAAATTGATGCTGCAAATCGCAATGCGGCATCCCCTTCTGCTTCTTTCACTTTTAATTTAAATAGATTGACCCCGTCGTCAACTGACGGGTGGAAGTGATCCGCCTCAAGGTCAAGTGCATAGAACTCTCTCTGGGTTTCCCTAAGGGTGCTGTCAACCGATGACAGCTGCAGTATCTTTCCGGGGTACCTTGGAGAGAAGCGGAGGCCCGTACCACCTTCTACGATCAGTTTACCGAGTCCATATGCGATGTTGGCTATTCCATCCTCGGGCTTTTCTCTGCCAATCGGATAAAAGTTGATTGACCGTGCAACACCGGATAAGGTGGGATAAAACCGGTTATTGTAACGGTTTCCGCATACTTCCTGCAGAATGATCGCCATCCGCTCGGCATCAATCACATTCTGGGTCGCAGCCAGATAGGTTTTTGAACTTTTAAAATAGACCGATGCATAAACCGACTTAATCGCATCGGCTATCATATAGATCATTTTCTGCTTGTCACCATCAATCTTGGGAAGCATGAAGGTAGAATAGATGCCGGCAAAAGGTTGGTAATGACTATCCTCCAGCATGCTTGACGACCTTATTGCAATAGGATTCTTAATAACCCTGATGAAAGCCTCAAGGTCCTTGTAAATCCGAACTGGCAAGGTGGCATTGACAAAACTCTGAAGGATCTGTTCATCGCTGAGCCTCGACGTTACAACCCGCCACAGGTTATTGAGGTCCATGAATTCCTCGAATACTTCTGTAGAGATTACTACGGTTCTGGGGATCGTGACCAAAACTCCATCCCAGCGGGTTCCCAGCTCATTCTGCTTGATGAATGAATCGATAAATGCCAGCCCTCTCGCCTTGCCTCCCAGGGATCCCTCGCCGATCCTTGAAAAGAGCATGTATTCATCAAAACGAGTCCGGTCAAAGGTCGAAATCACCCCACGTGCTTTTGAGAGCCGGTAGCTTGAAATGATATTAAAGATATACTGCCTTCCTCCCTCCACACTCCCAAAAAAATCGAGAGACTTATGTTTCAAATGGCTGCCGATCTGAAAAAAGGCCCTGGCATTAAACCACTTGGAAAAGTCATTGTTATTGAAATGGTACTTCAGTGAATGAGCTGGAATCTGGAGAATAATATCCTGCATCTCTTTCAGGTTCGTAGCCCTGCCGATCTCTTCCCTCGTATCAGGATCCCTGAATATGAAGTCGCCGAAATTCATGTAACGAAGCATGAAATTTCTGAGTTCAATCTCCAGGGTTTTGGAGTATTTATGGAGAAAACTTGCGTTGAGGTCTGATGCCGCTGCCTGATTTGACAACTCTGAAGATTGCAGAAGAAATGGAACATAAGGATCCTGTTCCCTTACGGCCTTGCAGAATTTCAAACCGGCTTCCTGATCCTTCTTCCCTTCCCGTATATAAGAAATGTCAGAAATAATACCCAGCGTGCTATCCTTATAGTCCATGAAAAATTGCATCGCCTGTTCATAATTGGTGGCCAGCAAAATCTTCGGGCGGCCCCGCATGCGGAGCATTTTCCGGTGCTCGTTCAGCCCTTCCTGCATGAATGACTTGCTCTGCTTAAAAACAATCTTGTAGATGGCGGGCAGGAAAGAAGAGTAATATCGTATGGAGTCCTCCACAAGAATAATAATCTGAACCCCAACTTCATTAACGTCATAGTTCAGGTTCATGCGGTCCTCGATCAGCTTGATGATAGCCAGAAGCAGATCTGCGTTGCCCAGCCACGAAAAAACATAGTCTATGGCACTCAGGTCTTCCTTTTCCAGCTTAATCGATACCTCCCGGCTAAAATGGGTCAGGACCACAATCGGGATATGAGGGTATTCTGTCTTGATCCGTTTGGAAAGTTCAAAGGGATCCATTTCCCCGACACTCAGCATGGAGATAACCAGGTCAATATGCTCCCTCTCCAGGTAATCAAAAGCCTTCCTGGCCGTATTGGCCAGAATAAAGACGGGAGGATACCGGAGGTTCAGAGAGACATATTCATTGAAAATCTGCTCATCAATCCTACCGTCCTCTTCCAGCATGAAGAAATCATAATTACTGCAAATGATCAAAACCTTATTGATCCTTCTCTGCATCAAGAACTTAAATTCCGCTTCACCGAAATCCGATCTTTGCGGATCCAATGGAACAATCTCTTTCATCTGTAAATAATTAAGCCTGATAATCCATGAATACTTCCGGGCACTCTACCCCATTTCCTAAACGGATCAGAGATTGCCTTTTCTTACCGTCCATGACAATGTCGAGGTCATTCACAAACCTGATATGACGGAAGAATTTCCCTTCCTCTAGAATCTCCTGCTGCTCCAGAAGGTCATATTGAATGAAGTTCTTCCCACCGGTGTTGACGGAAAAATAACCGACACCCATCGAGGTTACATTATGAAAGAAATGGGATCCGAGCGAAGCATCAAGCGGGAAATCAGACAAATCAGTTTCAACGATTATCCGGGCACTGGATATCTGGGACCATTTCACGGGTATTCCGATAAACTTGTCCCGCGATCCCCATCTTCCGGGTCCAATGAGAACGTATTCCTTTTTTTGTTTTCTCATTTTATCGTTGAATTGTTCAATCTCCACTGCCATCTCTTCTGTTTTCAGCTTGTCAAACCTTGAGGGTACTACATAGATAAGGTCCCGTATGCAGCGCATTCTTCCGTTTCCAAGACTTTTTTCGGCGTAAAGAATAGTCTTCCCTGGTTCTATGTTATCTATGTCCACCGTAAAATCTTCGTCGGCGCCAACCATCGGCTTAATCTGCAGTAAATAAAAGGAGGTCTTATGGCTTGCATCAGGAAAAAGGTCTACAGCATATTCGATTTCCACAGCCGTCCCAAGAGCCTCATGCACCACATCCAGAATCACTTCAATGGTTTTGGCCAAAGGCATATAGTCATATTGGAGTATATTGGCAAAATTCAGGATTCTTGGACCAGCTCCTGCCAACCCGGGCTCGATCCGGTCATTATTGGGATCATAAACAGATGCCAGATGCTTCATGGCACCGTGGGTTTCCGCAACTGAGATATCCAGCTTCGACAGACCGGCCTCTTCGCCATCCAGTAGATTCAACTCCCTCCTCGCAAGATCTGCTGCATAAAAATATACCTGTGAGGTCTTTAGCTGGTCACGCACAGATGAAATCTGAAGAGTCGGGTACTTCGGCGAAAAGCGCCAGGCCTTTTCACCTTCAACCACGTAACGGCCCAGCCCCATAGCTACTATGGCGCAGCCATCATCCGGCTCCATGTGTGCCACCGGGTAATAATTATAAGATTGAGCCGTGCCACTGATATGGGGGTAATAATAATTATCAAACTGATTTCCAACTAATTCCTGAATGACGACAGCCATTTTCTCCTCTTCAATCCGATAATTTACAGCCTCAAAATACATCCTGGCCTCTGGTGAGAAGATGGAGGCATATACCATTCGTATTGCCTCCTGGAGCTGAGTGAATCGTACATTGAAATCAGGATCAGAATTCGGAAGGACATAGGTTTCAAATATTCCGGCAAAGGGATGTAACAGGGAATCCTCAAAAATACTGGAGGAACGTATGGCCAGTGGCCGGTTAAGAAGCTGAAGGAAAGTCCTGAGCTTTTTCCGGAGATTAAAAGAGAGTTCGCCGGCCATAAAGGCTTTCCGGATTTCACCGTAATCTTCAATTTCCATCACGCGGTTCAGGAGGTTATTCCTTTGCATGAACACCTCAAATTCATCGGTTCCAATAATCGCCGTTCGCGGAGTCCTGATATTTATGTCAGGAACTATCTGGCTAAAATCCAGGTTATTGATCAGCGTATTGATAAAAGCCAATCCTCTCCCTTTTCCTCCAAGTGAACCTGTCCCGAGACTCACAATATTGCGCCAATCCAGGATTGCCGACTCATCGAAATTGACAACCTTTCCTTTATCCTTGTCGATTCTGTAGTTCTGGATAACATCGATAATATATTCCCGGAGGTCTTTCGGACTGCTGAAATCGGTGGCCTTGATCGGGTTGATAATGCGGGCAAGCTGAATCTCTCCTCTGGCCATGAGCCAGAGGGAGAAGTGATTTTTAAGTGCATGGTAGAGAATCGATTCATCCGGGATCGTCCGCAGGTGATTTTCAAAATCCTTCATGGAACGGGCTACGGCAATTTTTCGTCCCTGGGTATCCCGATAAACAAAATGACCATAACCCAGGGAGTAGGTAATAAAGGTCTTAAGATCCTGAAGCAAGGTTTCGGAATTCTTATTCATAAACGTTGCCTTCAGTTCCACGGCGGCTGAAGAATACTGGGGATCCGACGATTGCAGGATCATGGGAAGCTCAGCGCGGCGTCCGTGCACATACCGAAGGAAACTGATTCCGGCTGTGTCATCAACTAAACCACTCCGTTTGAATTTCACATCGGATATAACACAGGCCAGATAATCCTGATACTTAATAAAGTAATTCAGGGCCTCCTCATAATGTGTGGCCAATATGATTTTAGTTCTTGCCCGCATTCGGCTCACCTTGTCGAGCTCGTTAGTATTGGCTTCGGCAATCAATTCCTGGGTCTGTTCGAAAACCAGAGTATAGAGCATCGGCAGATACCGGGAATAATATCGGGGTGAATCTTCAACCAGCAGGATCACCCGCACCAATCCTACACGCGTATCCTCCTCCAGGTTCAGCTCATCTTCAAGGAGCTTAACCATTGCAAAGAATATCTTTGAATCCCCGTTCCACACGAAAATCCTGTCGATAGCCGGCAGCTGAGTTTGGTTCTCGTCGAACAGCCCGATTTTCGAACTGTTATTGAGGAGAAGGAAAATCTTGATATCCGGATTCCTGCGCCGGATTCGCTCAGCCAGGCGGAGCGGACTTCGTGTATCCACACCAACCATAAGAACCACAAAGTCGAATTCCCGTTCTTTTAGAAGTTCCAGCGCATCCTCAGCAGAAGTGGCACCTGTAATCCTTGGCAATGAGGAGAGGCTTAAATGGTAAACCTCACCCATCGCCTGCTCAAAAAAACGGTCCTCGTTTTCCAGGATAAATGTGTCATACAGCGTTGCGACAAGAAGGATCTCCGAAACCTTTCGCTTCATCAGATCGTGAAAGATATTCTTATCCGCCGTCTGCTTGCTCAGGAACTGCTGAAGAAGCAGCCGGCTGTCCTTCATCGACTCCGTGTAGACTATCTTCTTGAATTTATAGTCATCCCGTTCCCGCGGCGGTCTGACAACAGAAACCTTTCCGGTCAGCCCGTTCAGATAACCCGTTATTAAGCCTGATAAGGTATGGATCAGGTCCCGCTCTTCATTCAGGAACGGTCCCTCATCGGCATCGGGCATTTGCTGCGTATAGAATACTTCAATGCGACCAACTTTCCCGTCGGCGGAGCTGAATTCTTGCAGCTGCAGCCACTCCGTCTGCTTGAAACGCAGGCTGAGAAATTCCTGGCTATCGTAAACAATTCTTGCGCAGGTCTTCTGGGGATATTGCCAGCCTCGCGGGATAATTAGCGCAATCTGCCGGAACGTTTCCGCAAGCGGCTGGCCCTCCGAGATGATGGAGGTGGTCCGGTTGATCGTCATCAATTCCTTAACACGCTCCGTATGTTCAGCCAGTAGGCGCTGCATATCAGGACGTTTCGGGGGGTTGGATTCCATGTTTTCGGGTTTGGTCTAAGTATCGCCAATTTAGCAAAAACCGGGTAAAAAAAAAGCCCCGGCTTTCCAGCCGGGGCTTTTTATATGGACTATTTTACCTCCCAGGTTGCCCCGGAATGCAATAGTTCCTTCATGTTTTTGATCCTGCCCTTAGCATGGATGGCATCAATTTGAATCTCAACCTTTTCGTCATAGGAGTTCTCAGCCTCGCAAGCCCTGATTACTCCAAGTGCGACCGGATATTTGGGATACTCCATATTGGCAAGCAACAGATGAATACCGGCAAATTCTGTCTGGGCATCATGAACCAGAAGATCCTTTTCCGATATTCCATTCTCGCCCAGCCGTACCGGTTCAATCATGTTATTCCTCATTACCAGGCCTTTATCCTGATTCTTTCCATAGATCATGGGTTCGCCGTGCTTAAGCATGATGATGCGGTCGTCACGGTTTTCTTTGTCAGCGATATCGGCCCAGATATTGTCATTGTATATGACACAATTCTGAAGAACCTCAACGATTGATGTTCCTTTATGCTTTGCAGCCTCCAGATATATATCGGTGGAATACTTTGGCATCGAATCAATGGTCCGCGCAAAAAAACTACCATTTGCACCGATCACCAGCCCGCCGGGCTTAAATGGCCGCTCAACCGTGCCGAACGGCGAAGTCTTGGTAACCGCTCCCTGCTTTGAAGTTGGGGAGTACTGCCCTTTGGTAAGGCCATAAATGGCATTATTAAAGAGTATCAGGTTCAGGTCAATATCACGGCGTACCACGTGAATGAAATGATTTCCGCCGATAGCCAGGGCATCACCGTCGCCGGTAATCACCCAAACGCTGAGGTGGGGATTTGCTACCTTAACGCCGCTGGCAATGGCAGCAGCACGGCCGTGAATTCCATGAAAGCCATAGGTATTCACGTAGTAAGGGAATCTTGAGGAGCAGCCGATGCCGGAGATAAATACAACATCTTCACGCTTGTATCCGATCT
>CAYQFT010000002.1:47948-59945 GCA_964416825.1 uncultured Porphyromonadaceae bacterium | reverse complement strand
CTGCTCGATATGTGACTCCTGCCGGCGAATCAGCCGGATCGAATACAGTAACTGTGTCAGTGGGGGGAGGCGACAAACCCGATCTTGTGATCAACAACCCGGTTATTACTCCGGTTAATGTTGAGTCCGGCGATCTGGTCAGCCTGACCTGCAAACTTGAAAACAAAGGCGCTGCCAGAGCGGGTATCAGCATGCTGAGGGTGTATTTATCGCTGGATGAAATTTTTGACTCGGAAGACAGGCAGCTTGCCGAAGGCTCGATGGGTGCCCTCGAAGCAGGTGTGTCACTGGATGTCGCCGGTGATAATATCCCGGTGCCCGGCAGTGTAAGCAATGGTAAATTGTTTGTGCTTTTCATCGCAGATGCTGACGGAGCTGTTGGAGAATCCATCGAAAACAACAACCAGGCATCAACCACTATCACCATAGGTAACCCGGCTCTGAATCCGCCGCGGAGCCTGGTGGCTCAGGTTAATCAATTGTCTGTTAAACTCTCCTGGCTGGAGCCGGAACCTGGCGGTGGTACCCTTTCGGGTTTTGCAGTGTACCGGAACGGCGCCAGGATCTCGAGTATCAACAATCCGGGAGTGCTTGAATTTACAGACCCTGCACTCTCACTGGGCACCTATACATATCATATTACGGCAAATTATTCCGAGCCCCTCGGCGAATCGGCAAAGTCAAATGAAGTAACAGTCACAGTAACCAATGAAGTTAAGCCGGATCTTACGATTCAGGATTTTGATATTACCCCTAAGTCAGCCGCACCAGGGGGCTCCATCGATATTTCCTGCACCCTGCTGAATATCGGAGGCTCACAAGCCCCGGCTAATCAGGTTGATCTTTATCTGTCGAAGGATTTGGTCATCGATGCAACAGACGTCTATCTCGCCTACGGGACCATGGATCCACTGGATGCCGGCGATAACTTTTCGGTCACGGGTGAGGACATCTCCCTCCCCGATGATCTCGCTTCAGGTACCTGGTATGCCCTGATAATGTGCGATGCACTGGGGGTGATCAGTGAATCCAATGAAAATAACAATTTGGCTTCCACTACCCTGATTGTTCAGGGGGAGTCCCCTGATCTTCAAATCGTAAACATCACATTTTTCCCGTTTGTCATCACACCTAACACCAATGTTCGTGTAAACTCAATCATCTATAACGGAGGAACCGTGCTCGCCTCTACGGTTAAAATAACGGTCTTCCTCTCCTCTGATGAGGTACTCGATCCTTCCGATAAGAAGTTGTTTGATGAATCCACCAGGACTCTCGGGGCTAAAGGAACCATTTCCCTGTCCGGTGGCTTCACCATTCAGGCTTCCTACTTGCCGGGACAATATTTCCTGATCGGGGTGGTTGACAAGGACAATACCATCAATGAATCCGATGAAACCAATAACCAGATGATCAAACCGGTTGTCGTATCTGGTACCACCGGAATCAGGGACGAATCGTTGAATGGATCCATTTCACTTTTTCCTGTGCCAGCAAAGGACAGGCTGAATATTCGCCTTGAAGATGAACCCGGACAAAGCGCAGTAATTCAGATAATTGATGTTCTGGGTAAAACCATTTACCGTCAGGAATTGATCACCACAATGTCGGATCATGTTGAAATCAATGTGTCAAACTGGGAAAAAGGTATTTACCTGGTACGTTATCAGACCACTGAAAAAAGCATTGCCCGAAAGATCCTGATTGAGTAAAAAAAACATTTTCACGATCATTAGTTCCTTTTTGTTTTTTAACTTTATCAGCATAAAACCTGCAGAACTATTAAATTATTCAAGCCGGATATACTAATATTCACTAAACCAAAGAATAGACTTAATGAAAACAAAAAACTCACTGATGGGCATGGCCGGGATCGTTCTTCTGGCCTTAGTCATGTTGTCTTCCTGCAAGAAGGAAGATCCGATTGTTGTGGAAAAGCAGACCAAGGTGACAGGAACCGCCAAACTGGTTGCCGGAACTCCGGGTGATCTCGGGAATTCTCAGGTAGCTTTGTACATAAGCATTGATGACTGGAACAATTACCAGCCGGTTAAAACGGCAGATAATGTTACGGGCAGCGGAGCCAAGATCAGTTTTGTCTTTAACGATGTGGTTCCTGGCAACTACTATCTGGATGTATGGCTCGACAATGACCGCAGCGGCGACTGGTCGGCAGGCGATTTTGTTGGCTGGTGGGGCTCAGGCGCATTGTCAGCTCCCTCCCTGTCACCATTCATGGTTGCCGAAGGGAAAACCGTTACTAAAGATATTGTTTGTGACGTTCTTTAGATGAAGAACTGAAGATAAAAGAAAAGCCTCCGGAATTCCGGAGGCTTTTTCTTTGTAGCGGGGGCAGGACTTGAACCTACGACCTTTGGGTTATGAGCCCAACGAGCTACCAACTGCTCCACCCCGCACTGTTGTGGGTGCAAAGATAATAAAAAAAACAATTTCGCCCAATTAAGTACATAATTCAACACGGGCGTCCGCAGGACGCCCATACAAACCTTCTAAACCTTCTAAACCTCCTCAACCTTCTCAACCTTCTCAACCAATTCAACTTATTCCCTTATCTTTGCCCCACCAGAAAACGGACAATCATGGCAGAGCCCAAAAAGAAGCTGGTTCACAAATTAAAAAGCAAATACCGCCTGGTAATCATGCGGGAAACCTCCTTTGAAGAGGTTTGGCAGATGAAACTCTCCAGGATGAACGTGATTGCTGCACTCGCCGTTTCCCTGACTGTATATACTATAATAGTGGTGGTGCTGATTATCTACACCCCGGTGAAACAGCTGATCCCGGGTTACCCGAATGCGGAGATGACACGGAATATAAGGATGAACGCTCTTAGACTTGATTCTCTTGATTACCAGCTGACCTTAAAGGACCAGTTTATTGATAATCTGATTACAGTAGTTAACGGTGGTGAAACGAAAATCCATTCTACGGATAAGGGTACTTCGAATGTCTCAATCAGTCAAATATCCGACGACAGATCGGCTGATGATTCACTGCTCAGGCTGGAAGTAGAAAAGGCACAGCGATTCAATCTCGGAACGCAGGCCTCCCCTGCCGGCGGCGGAAATCTTAACCAGCTTTATTTCTTCCCGCCCGTGCGCGGCCTGATCATGGCCCGCTTCGATTTTGTCAAGGGTCACTATGGGGTTGATATTGCTACGGCAGCCAACATGGGTATCAAGGCTGCCCTCGACGGAACTGTTATTATGGCTGACTATACAAGTGAAACCGGATATACGATACAGGTGCAGCATGAGAATAATCTCGTGTCGGTATATAAGCATTGCAAAGAGTTGTTTAAAACCACCGGAAACCGGATCAAGGCCGGTGAGGTTATTGCAACCGTGGGCAATACCGGTGAACTAACCACCGGTCCGCACCTTCATTTTGAACTGTGGCACCAGGGGAAAGCCCTGAATCCCGAACATTTTATCGCTTTTGAATGATGAAGCGCATTGGCATCCTTGGATCCACAGGGTCCATCGGAAAGCAGGCACTCGAGGTAATTGAACGGCACCCCGGGCAATTCTCCGCTGAGGTCCTCACCGCGCGGTCAAACTTTGAGCTTCTGATCCAGCAAGCCCTTAAATTCAGGCCTTCCTGCGTGGTCATAACCAATGAGTCTTACAGCGACACCGTACGAAACGCTCTTGCCGGAACCGGGATCGAGGTCCGCTCCGGAAGCTCCTGCCTGGGAGAGGTTGTCTCAGGGGACAATGTCGATATGGTGCTGACCGCAATGGTGGGCTTTGCAGGACTGATGCCGACCATCTGCGCCATCAAGGCCGGAAAGCAGATCGCCCTTGCCAACAAGGAGACCCTTGTGGTGGCCGGAGATCTGGTAACCCAACTCGCACGGGAAAACTCCGTTCAGATTCTTCCGGTTGATTCGGAACACTCCGCCATCTTTCAATGCCTGGCCGGCGAAAACCGCGCTGATGTGGAAAAAATCTGGATTACCGCTTCCGGCGGCCCGTTCCGGGCCTTTAATGCGGAGAATCTGGCCAAGGTCACACATCACGATGCCCTTAAGCATCCAACCTGGAGTATGGGCGCCAAGATAACGATCGATTCCGCAACCCTTATGAATAAAGGGCTTGAGGCGATCGAGGCCAAATGGCTTTTCGGTCTGGAACCCGATCAGATCGACGTCGTTGTTCATCCCCAGTCGGTGGTCCATTCGCTGGTCCTCTTTCATGACGGATCGATAAAAGCTCAGCTTGGGATTCCCGATATGCGCCTTCCGATTCAGTATGCACTCAGCTATCCCAACCGCCTGCCCGGACCGTTTCCGCGCTTCAGTTTTACAGACTTCCCTTCATTAACCTTCGAATCACCTAACCTGCAATGCTTTCCAAACCTCGCTATAGCCATGGAGGTTATGCGCAAGGGCGGCAATCTGGCCTGCATCATGAATGCCGCCAATGAAGTTGCCGTGGATGCTTTTCTCCATGAACGCACCGGCTTTTCGGGTATGACGCGCATTATCGAAAAAACCCTCGAAAAAGCAACTTTTATGGAAAATGCGGGTTTAATAGACTATATTGAATCTGATCATGAGGCTCGAACCCTAGCCTTAACATTCGTTTAATTATCAAGTTATTATGGATATCCTGATTAAAGCCGCTCAACTCCTCCTCAGCCTGTCGATACTGGTTATCATTCACGAATTCGGCCATTTTGTTTTTGCCCGCCTCTTCAAAACCCGGGTCGAGAAATTCTACCTGTTTTTCAACCCCTGGTTCTCCCTGTTTAAATTCAAGAAGGGAGACACAGAATATGGCATCGGCTGGCTGCCTCTCGGGGGATACGTGAAAATTGCAGGAATGATCGACGAATCCATGGACAAGGAAGCCATGAAACAGGAACCAAAACCCTGGGAATTCAGGTCAAAAACGTCCATTCAACGCCTCCTGATCATGCTCGGAGGAGTGATGTTCAACGTGATCTTTGCATTTTTCATCTATTCGATGATCCTTTTTGCCTGGGGCGATACCTACCTGCCCACCAAGAATGTGAAGTACGGTATTGTATGCGACACCCTGGCCACCAATATGGGACTCCAGCATGGCGACAAAATTATCACTGTTGATAATCACGAGGTTGATGACTTTCATGACCTGGTCCCCGAAATCGTTTACCAGGGTGCAAAAACAATCCAGATCGACCGCAACGGCGAAAAACTGAATATTAATGTTCCCGCCGATTTTGTAGAGCAGTATCTGGAAAAGAAAAGTTTTATCGATTATGCATTCCCTTTTGTCATTCGTGACTTTATCCATGGTTCCCCTGCCCGGGAAGCCGGCATGAAGGTGGATGACCGGATTGTGGGAATCAATGGAACCGATGTCCCCTTTTTCACCCTCTTCAGCCTGGAAATCAAGAAGCTGGTTGGCGACACAGTAACAATCAATGTGGACCGGAACGGCGAACGTCTGGATTTCAGATTGGCGGTGCCGGAAACAGGAAAAATCGGAGTCTACCCGGTTGACCCAAAATCCTTCTTCGAGCTGAAAGAGATAAAATATGGTTTCTTCGCCTCAATCCCTGCCGGAATCAAAAAGGGAGTACAAACGATCTCATCCTATCTGAAAGATCTTAAACTGATTTTCAACCCCGAAACCAAAGCCTATAAATCCCTCGGCGGTTTCATATCTATCGGTAATATTTTCCCTGCCTCCTGGAACTGGCAGATCTTTTGGAACATGACAGCCTTCCTGTCCATTATGCTGGCCGTTCTGAATGTTCTTCCCATTCCCGCATTGGATGGCGGTCATGTTTTTTTCCTTACCTTTGAAATGATTACCGGACGCCGCCCCAGCGACAAATTCATGGAAGTCGCCCAAATCGTCGGTATGGTGTTGCTGCTTGCCCTTGTCCTCTACGCAAATGGTAACGATATACTAAGGTTGTTCCAAAAATAGTAAGAATGAAAACAAGGGTAATCTCTTTGGCTGCCGCGATAATGGCTATCGCAGCCATTTCCGGGTGCAACAAATCCAGTCAGGTCGGTCTGCCGCCCTGCAACGGCAAACCAGGCGAAGTGGTCCTGGTCATATCCGAAGACCTTTATAATGGCGCTGCCGGGGATACCCTGGCACGCATACTGGCTGATGACGAACCGGCCCTGCCCCAAACCGGCATGGAAGGAGCGGAGCCTCTGTTCGACTTAATCCAGATTCCGCCCTCAGCCTTTAATAACATGATTCGCCCGGCCAGGAACCTTATCATCTTCGAGGTGGACCCGGCCGTTGAAAAGCCTGAAATCAAGGTGTTCAGGGATTATTGGGCCGCTGATCAGCTGCTGATCCGTATTTATGCACAGAATCGTGATCAGCTGATCACATTGCTCGACCAGAGCCGGTCCAGCCTGGTTGCAACCTTGAGGGACAGCGAGATCGACCGGCAAATGGCGTATAACAAAAAATACTCAAATATTGAACTCGCAAGTCAGCTCCTCCGGAAACATGAAATTGTGACCAGCTTCCCAAAAGGCTTCGAATGCCAGGTTGATACCGGGAACTTCATCTGGATACATTATGATCCGGCGGATATGACGCAGGGTGTCCTGATCTGGACGTACCCTTATACGGATCAGAAACAGCTCGATTACCCCGAGCTTCTGTCGTTTACGGATAAACACCTGAAACCGCGTGTGCCCGGACCTTCAACTGGCTCCTATATGGCTTTGGATCTCGACATGCCTGTGCTGACCCGGACTTTTACGCTCAATGGGAATTTTGTTACCGAGATGCGGGGCCTGTGGGAAACCGCCGGTGATTTTATGGGCGGGCCCTTTATTTCCTGGACATACGTTGATGAGGTGCGAAACAGGTTGGTTACCGCCTTTGGATTCGTTTATGCTCCAAAAATAAATAAACGAAACCAGGTCAGAAAGGTGGAGAGCATCCTGAAAACCATCGATTTTCCGGATCAGACAGCCACCTCAAATAATTGATTTCTTTGGCGGGGAACAAATCCCGCTTCCACTATGGCTGCCTGCATGCCGAGGCTGTCCATAGAGTTTTTTGCCCCGGCCTGGGAAACCACGTTCTCTTCAATCATCACCGATCCGAAATCATCGGCTCCGGAATGCAGACAGATCTGACCTGCCGTAATACCCGTGGTTAACCACGATGCCTGAATATGGCTGACATTGGGGAGGAGAATTCGAGCCAGGGATAATAGCCTGATATATTGACGTGTATCAACCGTGCTGCGGATTCCCATCTGATCGCGGAGAACGGTTCCCTCATCCATGAAAGGCCAGGGAACGAAATTCAGAAAACCAGAACTTCCTGGTGGCTTTTCTGCCTGCAGATCCCGGATTCTGAGTATATGCTCAATCCGCTCTTCTGTTGTCTCTGCATGCCCAAACATCATGGTTGCGGAAGTCGGAAGCCTCAAGCGGTGAGCCACCCGCATAACCTCCAGCCATTCATCAGCCGAGCATTTTCCTCTTGAAACGATGCGGCGTACCCGGTCAACAAGAATCTCGGCCCCGGCGCCCGGAAGTGAATCGAGCCCGGCATCGCGCAATGCGTTGAGAACCGTCTCATAATCCGCATTTTCCAGCCTCGATAGATGCACGATCTCCGGCGGCCCGAGTGCATGAAGTTTTAGCGCCGGATACTCTTTCTTGAGGCTCCGGAATAATCCGGTATAAAAATCAAGGCCAAGGGCCGGATGCATCCCTCCTTGCAGAAGCAGCTGCCGGCCTCCGAGTTCAAAAAGCCGGTCGATCTTTTCCCTGTATTGCTCTATCGTGGTAATGTAAGCATCCTCGTCCTGGCCTTTCCGGCAAAAATTGCAGAACTTGCAGAAGGACACACACACATTGGTGATGTTAACATTCCGGTCAATGATCCAGGTAACAGTGTTGCCGGGGTGCAGCCGCCTCCTGATCCGGTCGGCAGCTTCCATCAGCTCTCCGTCACCCGCCTGATCATAAATCCAGGATGCCTCCTCCTTCGAAAGAAAGCTTCCGTCAACTGCTTTTTCAAGAATATCCTGTATGGTCATCATAGGGTTTCAGCCAGTTCCGCAAGTTAGGCTAATTGTCAGGCCTGCCGATCAGTTTACCCCGGATTTTTTTAACTTTACAGGCTTGATCGGGTTATAAATACAGGTAAGGATATGCTGATCTTCAGTACGGACATGGTTCTTCCGGCTCAAAACCGGATACTGCTTTTCGGATCACCGGAAGAGGTAAGGGCTAACGTATGGCCCTCCGCAGAAAAGGAATACATCAATGCCTGCCTCGACAAAAAACAAAAGCTGGTTCTTCTGAACCTGCTCGATCACCACGAGGTTATTCTGGTGCCTGATGCCAGCAAGAGCGGGCCCGCCCTGCTGGAATCGCTGAGGGCATCAGGATCGGAAATAGCAGATCTCGCGGCCAGGCACAAGTGGGAAGAGCTGGTATTGGATAACCGCACAGGCCAATCCTCCTTCTCAGATGCCCTTGCCGAAGGCATGGCCCTCTCTGCCTATCAGTTCCTGAAATATTTCTCCCGGCCAGACGATAAAAGGAATTCCTTGCAGCGGCTCGGAATCCTGAACGGCAGCCCGGCCATGGTAAAGGAGATCAATACCCGGATCGATGCCGTCAGCCTCTGCCGGGATCTGGTTAATGAACCTGTTTCCTGGCTTAATGCCCCGCGGTTCGGACAGGAGATCACCCGTTTCGGCCTTGAGGTGGGCCTTTCTGTTGAAGTGCTGGATAAAACACAGATTGAATCCCTTAAGATGGGAGGCTTGCTTGCCGTAAACCGCGGCAGCATTGATCCCCCCAGGTTTATCATCATCAGCTGGGAGCCGGAAAAGCCGGTCAACGAAGCGCCCCTGGTTCTCGTAGGCAAAGGGGTGATGTTCGATACCGGCGGGCTTAGCATTAAGCCTACCCCTTCCAGCATGGACGAGATGAAATCCGATATGGCGGGCGCCGCTGCGGTGGCCTCTGCTTTGTATGCCATTGCCCGGCTCGGTTTGCCGGTCAGGGCAATAGGCTTGATCCCCGCTACCGATAACCGCCCTGATGGTAATGCCTATGTGCCCGGAGATATCATACGGATGCACGACGGAACCTCGGTGGAAGTGCTTAACTGTGATGCGGAAGGAAGACTGATTCTCGCCGATGCACTTAGTTATGCGCGCAAATACGAACCCGGTCTGGTGATTGATCTTGCCACCCTCACGGGATCTGCTCAGGTAGCCCTGGGACCCCAGGCGGCAGCCGTGATGGGAACCGCTCCTGATTCCGTTTTCGGAACGCTTGAGGAGGCAGGTTTCGATGTCCATGAAAGGGTTGTGAGGTTTCCTCTTTGGGACGAATACAGTAAAATGCTGGAATCCGAAATCGCCGATGTTAAGAATATCGGTGGAAGATACGCCGGAGCCATTACCGCAGGAAAATTCCTCGAACGGTTCACTGCCTTCCCCTGGATTCATATCGACATTGCCGGCACTGCATTCCTGACCACCCGGGACAGCTATCGCGGAAGCGGCGGAACCGGAACAGGTGTCAGGCTGCTGCTTAGTTTTATCAAGAAATATTATCAACTGTAAGGATATCTATGGAAGACCAAAAAATATTAGTCGGGATTACCCACGGGGACATCAACGGCATCGGATACGAAGTAATCATCAAGGCGCT
The DNA here is from genome assembly GCA_964416825.1 of uncultured Porphyromonadaceae bacterium. Classification (GTDB taxonomy): domain Bacteria; phylum Bacteroidota; class Bacteroidia; order Bacteroidales; family UBA12481; genus UBA12481. The sequence goes on along the minus strand of CAYQFT010000002.1, from coordinate 50,269 downwards.
GCTCGATCCGCGCATTCTTGAAATCTGCACCCCGGTGGTGTATGGCTCGCCAAAAGTGCTGGCCTATCACCGCAAAGCCCTCAATATCCCCAACTTTAGCCTGAACCAGATCGCTTCCGCAAAAGAAGCCAACCTGCGCAAGGCCAACCTGATCAATTGCCTCGATGATAATGTCAGGGTCGAAATGGGAAAATCGTCTGGATACGCCGGTGAGGCTGCCTTTATTGCTCTTGAAATGGCGATAGGCGACCTGATTGAGCACCAGATCGATGTACTGGTTACCGCCCCGATAAACAAGCATAATATTCAAAGCAAGGATTTTAGTTTCGCCGGCCATACCGAATACCTTCAGGAAAAACTGGAAGTGAGCGAGGTGCTCATGCTCATGGTCAGTGACTATCTGAAAGTAGGTGTTGTAACCGGGCATATCCCGCTGTCGCAGGTTGCCAGTGAGATAACTACCGACCTGATTTTAAGAAAATTGCGGCTTCTTGATCATACCCTCAGGAACGACTTCAACATAAGGGCGCCGCGCATTGCCGTGCTGGGACTCAACCCTCACTCCGGCGACCAAGGCCTCTTGGGTGTCGAAGAGACAGAAGTCATCATGCCTGCCCTTGACAGAGCACGGCAGGACAGTATCATGGCACTCGGGCCTTACGCCGCTGACGGATATTTCGGTTCGGGACTCTATCAGAAGTTTGACGCGGTTCTGGCCATGTACCATGATCAGGGCCTTGCTCCTTTTAAAGCTCTCTCATTTGACACCGGAGTGAACTTTACCGTTGGCCTTCCCATCGTGAGGACTTCACCGGCGCATGGGACCGCATACGAAATTGCAGGCCTCGATCAGGCCAGCGCCGACTCCATGCGGCAGGCAATCTATATGGCGGTTGATATTTATAACACCCGCAAAGCCAATCGCGAACTAAAGAGGAATGCCCTTGGGGCTCAGTAGTAACCAACGTCTCTCAGATGGCTATATATGAGTATATATCAGGAAAACTGATTGACCTTACCCCGGCCGCTGCCATCATCGAGCAGGGCGGAATCGGATATCAGGTCCAGATCTCCCTGCAAACCTATGCCTCCGCCCGGGGAAAAGAGTCCATAACCCTCCTGATCGAGGAGATTATACGGGAGGACAATCATACCCTCTTCGGATTCCATACACGTGAGGAACGTGAAATGTTCCGGCTGCTCATCTCAGTCAGCGGCATCGGTCCCAATACCGCCCGCATGATGCTTTCATCACTTACCACTCCGGATATCCGTCGGGCTATCCAGACCGATAATGTTAACCTGCTGAAAAGCGTCAAAGGGGTCGGCGTTAAAACCGCCCAGCGGGTCATCATCGACCTCAGGGATAAACTTTCCAAAACGGAAGAACAATCCGGAATTTTCCCTGTCTCAGGCAATACCTCAAGGGAAGAAGCGTTATCTGCTTTGGTTATGCTTGGTTTCGGCCGGAACGATTCGGTCAAAGCCCTGGACCAGATTCTCAGAGATGCGCCGGAAACCGGCCCTGAAGAACTGGTAAAGCTGGCCTTGAAAAAACTGTAACAGCATCTACCGGAACCTACATGGAGCAGAGACCCTCGAACAGAATTCAGATATTCAGTGCCCTGACTGTTAGCCTTTTCCTGCTGGCCTCGATGAACCTGAACGGGCAGCAGCGAAATGCCACCACTCAAAACAAACAGACGGCCCAGGTGGCCGCAAAGGATACGTCATCCACTCTCAGATACCCAATTCCGGCTGATCTGGGATTTCCATGGTCCCTCTATTCCCGCAACCAGTCACCCCTGTACCTGAAAACCCCGAAGAACATCACCTCGGGTGTTGAATTCGACACAGACCTGAACGAATATAAATTCCAGCAAAAAATCGGGGATAAAAGCCTGAGTGACCCGTTCTACCTCAGTTCAAAGGATTACCGACAGTATGATTTTAACAGATCCGTCCGCGATTACTGGATGCAGCGGGTCGGCGGAGAGAGCTTTCAGTCACAGCAAGGACTGATTCCAAAACTCTATATCGGCGGAGAGGCTTTTGACCGGATTTTTGGATCCAATACGATCAACATCAATCCCCAGGGATCTGCTGAACTGATTTTCGGACTGCAGATCAATAAAACAGATAACCCGGCCCTCCCGGAAAAGGTTAGGAAGAATACGACCTTTGATTTTGATAACAAGATCCAGATGAACGTCACCGGCCAGATCGGTGATAAACTGGAGCTGGGCATCAGTTTTAACACGGAGGCAACCTTTGATTTTGAGAATAAAACCAGAATCGCCTACACCGGAAAGGATGATGAG
>CAYQFT010000002.1:0-47938 GCA_964416825.1 uncultured Porphyromonadaceae bacterium | reverse complement strand
CGCGGATATTATGGCGAGTCAAAACTCGATGCAGGAAAGGATGATGAGATCCTGCGGAAAGTGGAGGCGGGAAACGTCAGCCTTCCATTATCCGGCTCCCTGATTACCGGCAGCCAGAGCCTCTTTGGAATCAAAACGGAAATGCAGTTCGGTCGTCTGACCGTCACCAGTATTTTTACACAGCAGCAGGGCAAATCCGAATCCATCGACGTACAGGGTGGGGCCGTGGCCAATGAGTTTGAGGTGCACGCCGATGAATATGAATCCAACAGACACTTCTTTCTTTCCCAGTATTTCCGGGATACGTATGATCAGTCTCTCCGTAGCACGCCCGTAATCTCCTCTGGGATCAATATCACACGTGTCGAGGTGTGGATCACCAATAAGAACGGGAATTTTAACGACTCCCGAAACATCGTCGCTTTTATGGACCTCGCTGAAGGATTGTTCCCCGGTGACAGCAATATTTTTAATAACGATTTTGTAAAGACAACAGGATCAGGTCGCTACCCATATAATAATCTCAATGATCTCTATGAGAATCTTGTTTCCAATTATTCAGGAATCCGGGATATCGGTCAGGTTACCAGCATCCTGTCCCCATTGGCTTCCTATGGTTTTCTGGGTGGACAGGACTACGAGAAAATTGAGAATGCCCGAAAGCTTTCAACCGACGAATATCAGCTCAATGCAAAGCTGGGTTATATCTCCCTGAATCAGGAATTAAATTCTGATGAGATACTGGCTGTGTCCTATGAATATACGGTTGGCGGACAAGTGTTCCGGGTAGGGGAGTTCTCGGGCGAGGTAAACCAGGATCAGAATTCCAATGCTCCCTCCCTGATCCTGAAACTGCTGAAAGGCACTAACCAGACTCCAAGCTTGCCCACCTGGGACCTGATGATGAAGAATATCTACGCTCTCGGGTCCGGTCGTCTCAATAAGGATGAATTCCAGCTCGACGTTTTGTACCAGAATGATAAAACCGGAAATGCCATCAACTATATTCCTGAGGGCGCCATTAACGGCGACCGGTTGGTCAAGGTTCTTAACCTGGATAACCTTAACGGCCAGCTTGATCCCCAACCCGACGGTGTTTTCGACTACATCGAAGGAATAACCGTCAGTTCCGCCAAAGGGAGGATCATCTTCCCGGTCCTCGAGCCCTTCGGGTCCTATCTGCGGAAAAAAATAACCGGGGGAAATCCGGCAAATTCTGAGATCGCTGACCAGTATGTTTTTGAGGAACTCTATAGCCAGACCCAGACTGTTGCCCGGCAGACAGCCGAGAAAAATAAATTCCTGCTTCGCGGATCCTACAAGTCATCTTCCTCGTCAGAAATCAGGCTGAACGCCTCTAATATTCCTCAGGGCAGCGTTGTGGTAACCGCCGGGGGAATGAAGCTGTCCGAAGGCGCCGATTACATGGTCGACTATACCATGGGAACGGTGAAAATCATTAATCAGGGGCTCCTCGAATCTGGTACGGCCATCAAAATTTCACTGGAGGATAATTCAACCTTCAACCAGCAGTCGAAGGCGATGATCGGAACTCACCTCGAATACCGGTTTAATAAGGATTTTAACCTCGGAGGCACGATTCTTCACCTTCGTGAAAGGCCGCTTACCAATAAGGTTGGGTTGGATGATATTCCGATTGCCAATACCATGTGGGGGCTGAATACCAATTACCGGAAGGATGCCCCTTGGTTAACCAGGGCCATTGACCGTCTTCCTCTCATCCAGACCAAGGAGCGGTCCATGATCAACTTCAGCGGTGAATTTGCCCAGCTCATACCGGGGCATTCCAAGATCGTAAACTCGGGTGACAGCAAAGGCGGCGAAGCGCTGGTCGATGATTTTGAAGGCAGTGAAACTTCCTTTACCCTGAAACAAAGGCAGAGCTGGGTCCTCTCCAGCACTCCGTATGGTCAGCCCGATCTTTTTCCGGAGGCTTCGGTAAGCAACGACTGGTCCTATGGGTATAACCGCGCCAAGCTGGCCTGGTATCATATCGACCCGCTGTTCTTGCGCAACAACTCTGCCACACCGGGCCATATCGCAAATGACGATGTGCAGCAAAACAGCCACTTCACAAGAGAGATACAGGAACAGGAAATATTTCCATACAAGGAGAGTCCGAACAACGTACCAACCTATCTGCAGGTGCTGAACCTGGCATTTTATCCCGAGGAACGCGGTCCGTACAATTATGAAACCACCGGCTCGCGCTTTTCTGCCGGAATGAACAACGACGGGTACCTGAAGTCGCCCGCCACGCGATGGGGAGGCATCATGGCCAAACTTTCGCAAAACGATTTTGAAGCTGCCAACGTGGAGTATCTCGAATTCTGGCTGATGGACCCCTATGTGGAGGATGCGAAGAACGGTGTAACACGCGATGATATCGATCCTTCACTCTATTTCAACCTGGGGAGCATCTCGGAAGATATCCTCAAAGACGGTCGCAAGTCCTTTGAGAATGGACTGAGCGGCACCAATACCCTCAATTATGTCGATACCACAGCCTGGGGAAGGGTTCCGGTAATTCAGTCATTTGTCAATGCGTTCGACAATGACCTGCAGGCCCGCCTGAAACAGGATGTTGGGCTGGATGGGCTGGTTAATGAGGATGAAATATCCTTTTTCGGGAAATATCTCGATTCCCTCCAGCGTATTGTAAACCCGGGCTCCGATAAATATCAGGAAATATTGTCTGACCCCTCTGGAGATGATTATCATTACTACCGGGGACAGGATTATGATGCCATACAGCTCACTATTCTTGACCGGTATAAGAAATTTAACGGATTTGAAGCAAACTCACCGACTTCGGAACAATCCAACGAGGATTATCCGACCCAATCAACTACACTTCCTGACGTAGAGGACATCAACCTTGATAATACGCTGAACGAATCCGAGTCCTATTTCCAGTACAAGATCAGTATGAGGAAACAGGATCTCCAGATCGGGAAAAATTATATCACCGATGCAATTGTCGGGAAAAACAACCAGGGCGAACCCGTTACGTGGTATCAGTTCAAGGTGCCTGTTTATGAGCCTCAGAAAGCCATTGGGAGCATTCAGGACTTTAAGTCGATACGGTTTATCCGGATGTTTCTGAAGGGATTCGGGCAGACTGTCTATATGCGATTTGCTACTCTGGACCTGGTCAGGGGTGAGTGGCGGAAATACAACCTAAGCCTCCTCGAAGGCGGTGAGCACCTCACCAGCCCGGAGTACACCCGGGCCAAGTTTGAAGTGTCGGCGGTCAACATTGAGGAAAATGGAAACCGCTATCCGGTAAACTATGTGCTTCCCCCCGGCATAACCCGTATTACTGACCCCACCAACCCGCAGATGATTCAGAAGAATGAGCAGTCCATCGAATTCAAGGTTGCTGATCTGGAGGATGGCGACAGCCGGGCGGCCTTCCGGAACCTGCTCATCGACATGCGGCAGTACAAGCGGCTCAAAATGTTTGTGCATGCCGAAGCCGTTGATGAAGGTATGCTCAGGGACGGAGATCTGGCTGCATTCGTGCGGATCGGGTCTGATTATACCCAAAACTACTATGAATATGAGATCCCGCTGAATCTTACTCCGCATCTGAAGCCTCCTGTAAAATATGATCAGGTGAGCACGGCTGACAGGACCCTGGTTTGGCCGGCGGAGAACAGTTTTGATATTGAGCTGCTCAAGTTCCAGGCCATCAAACAGGCCCGCAACGATGAAATGCGCAGGGAAGGGGCCACCATCACGATTGAAACCCTCTATTCTATGCCCGATGGACGAAACCGGATGATTGTTGTGGGAAATCCGAATATGAGCAACGTCCGCACCTTTATGATCGGGGTCAGGAACCGTTCAAAGAATACAAATGACCTTCCGGATGACGGCCTCAGCAAAACCGGGATCATCTGGTTCAACGAACTTCGGATGACCGATTTTGATGAATCGGGCGGATGGGCAGCAAATGCACGCCTTTCGGCGAACCTGGCAGACCTGGGTAATTTGTCGGTATCCGGGGCCAGCAGCGTTCCTGGGTTCGGCAGCATCGACAAGAAAGTTGCCGACCGGAGCAAGGAAGAGATCATGCAGTATGATATTTCCTCGAGCCTGCAGCTAGGGAAGCTTTTCCCGAGAAACGCGGGAGTCATGTTGCCGATGTACGTGGGCTATTCCGAAATGATGCGGAATCCCCTTTACAATCCGATGGATCCCGATATTCCGCTGGCAGCTGCCCTGACCAATGCAGATACCAAGGCAGAACGCGATTCGATCCTGTTCATCAGCCAGGATTACAACCGAAGAAAATCGATCAACTTTACCAATGTCCGGATCGATCCGGGCTCGCCAACCAAACGGAAGGAGCCGAAGATCTACAGTTTGTCAAACTTTTCGGTTTCCTATTCCTTCAGTGAGGCTTTCATGCGGAACATCAAAACCACAGCCAACCTCAACAGGAATTACAACGGAGTGCTAAGCTATGTGTATTCAGGGAACAACCTGAAGCCATGGGAACCGTGGAAGAAATCAAAGGGGCTTGATAAACCCGCCTACAAGCTGATCAAGGATTTCAATCTTTATTATCAGCCTTCCATGATCCGTTACCAAACCAATCTGGCTCGCAGATACAGCGAAATTCAGCTGAGGAACGTGGCAAATCCGGATATGAAAATAGACCCCACGTATAACAAGAACTTCAACATCAACAGCAATTTTGATTTCAGGTGGGATATAACCCGAAGCCTTAAGGTGGATTTCAACAGTTCCAATGTAGCCCGGGTGGATGAACCCGAAGGAGCCATGCGCAGGGGTGATTCAGATTATCAGCAAAAGAGGGACTCCGTCTGGAACAACCTCGTGTCGGGAGGCAGACCTATCCAGTATCACCATTCCCTGAATGCAACCTATGTCATCCCAATCAACAAAATACCCCTGTTTAACTGGCTGACCGCTAATGCAGCCTATGGAATGGATTACGACTGGTCTGCAGGTCCGCTTACTGCCGATACCATCGTCCTCGGAAACCAGATTCAGAATAACGGCAGTTTCCAGCTTACCAGCACAGCGGCCCTGCAAACGTTGTACAATAAGATCGGTTACCTCAAGAAGGTCGATGATAAGTACAAAAGACGCAACAATGTCGCTCAGGCCAAACCTACCAAGGAGGTTAAGTTCGAAGCCGATAAAATCAATTTAAAACCGAACGTAGGTAAGATTGTTATTCATGACCTGATGACCAAGGATGTGAAAATCAAAATGTTTGACCAGAACAACCGGGTCGTGGAGGTGGAGATGGAAATTGTTAATGAAAGGCGAATCAAGATTACCGCCGACAAGGAGTATCCGGGCGCCAGGATTGAGGTTACCGGCACGGTTGAGGTTAAGGATAATCCTCTGATTTTTGTTACGGATAATTTCCTCCGCCTGCTCATGGCGGTAAAGAGTATCCGGATTGACTACAATACTGAAAACGGCACCTACCTTCCAGGCTTCCTGCCTGAGCCGCAGTTATTCGGAATGCGCGGCATAGACGGAAAGATGGTTCCCGGTTTCGGTTTTGCTTTCGGAAAGCAGGATCCTCTTTTCGGCGACTTTGCTGCACAAAACGGATGGCTTACTACAGATTCAACCCTGAATCAGGCCTATTCGAATAATTCTGACCAGACCATCCGCCTGTCTACCAGCATCGAACCGTTCACCGACCTGAAGATCTCACTGGACGCCAATCATTCGGCCAATCGCCAGCTTGAGCAGTTCTATATTTTCGGGAATGGAGGGTTTTCAGCTGAGAATGTGATCTATGGAGGTAATTTCAGTATGTCCATCCTCACAATCGGAACAGCATTTGAGACGCTAAAAGCCGATAATAATTATCAGTCCGATGCTTTCGAGGCTTTTAAGAATAACCGGATTGCCATCTCCAAACGCCTGGCTGAGCAGCGGCTGTCGAATCAGGTGCCGGGCAGTCCTTCCTACGACCCTGATGCTGGCGCGGTTGCCGGATACTCCAATGGATATGGGCCTACATCACCAGAGGTTCTGATTCCGGCTTTCCTCGCGGCCTATTCGGGCAAAAGCCCGGGAATCGTGAGTCTTAGCCCGATGCCGGGGGTGCTGAGCATGATGCCCAAATGGCGTGTTCAATACGGAGGCTTGCAGCGGATTGAGTTTTTCAAGAAGTTCCTGAGAAACTTCAACGTGATCCACGGCTATCAGAGCACTTACTCAATCGGTGCCTATACCACCAACCTGTATTACAATCCTGATGAAATTGACGGGTTGAACTATATCAGGGATCAGCAGGAAAACTTCCTCCCGCAGCGTGAGGTCGCCTCCATCAGCATATCGGAGCAGCTCAGTCCGCTGATCAGTTTTGACGCCCAGCTTGAGAATAGTTTCCAGGCCCGGGTGGAGGTTAAGAAGAGCAGGAATCTTACCATGAACCTGACGAATGTGCAGATGATGGAGAATCGTTCCGATGAGCTGGTTATTGGCAGCGGGTACCGGTTTGAACAGGTGCCCATCACCATCAGGACTGCGGGTGGGCAAAAGAAATTTCAGTCCGATCTTGATCTTCGCTTCGATCTGTCGATCCGCGAGAATATTATGATCATGAGAAAGCTGGAGGAGGAAGTAAATAAGCCAACATCCGGGCAAACCGTCGTAACTGCCAAGTTTACCATGGATTACCGGTTGAACAGCCGTTTTAACCTGAAATTTTACTATGATCAGGTTGTGAATACCCCTATTGTCACTACAGCTTATCCCACATCAAATACGAAAGTTGGTTTTAATCTGAGATTTACTTTGACCAAATAGGCGGGTTTTTCGTATTTTTGGATCGATAAACCTTTATACTAATTATTGTCAAACATAACCATGAACGTACCTCAGAATCTTAAGTACACTCAGGACCATGAGTGGATCCGGGTTGAAGGAGAAAACGGATTTATCGGAGTGACAGATTATGCCCAGTCCAATCTGGGTGACATCGTTTTCCTTGAAATAGAAACCGTTGGCGAAACTCTGGCAAAAGCAGAGGCATTTGGGAACATTGAGGCAGTAAAAGCGGTGGAAGAACTGTATATGCCGGTATCGGGAGAAGTTCTGGAAATCAATCCCGCCCTGGAGGCCAGTCCGGAAGTGGTAAACAAGGATCCTTACGGTGAAGGCTGGATGGTTAAGATTAAACTAACCGATCCTTCCGAATTGAATGGCCTTCTGGATGCTGCCGCCTACGAAAAACTTATAGGATAAAACAAAGTTGCCGGTTGCCGGTTACCGGTTGCCAGTTAGGGGTTAGTAATAACCGGTAACTGGTAACTGGCAACCGGCAACTTTCTTTACAACGTCTTCTTTATCTCCCTGCTTGTATACGGCTCAATCACATCGCCCACCTTGATGTCGTTGTAATTGTCAATATTCAGGCCGCACTCAAGACCGGTAAATACTTCCTTAACATCGTCCTTGAACCTCTTCAGGGATCCCAGAAGTCCGTCATAAACGACGATCCCATCCCGGATAACGCGGACTTTAGCGGTCCGGTTAATCTTTCCGTCACGGACAATACATCCGGCAACCGTACCCACCTTGGTAATCTTAAAGGCTTCAAGTACCTCAAGGGTTCCAATGATTTCCTCCTTGATTTCCGGGCTGAGCATCCCCTCCATAGCCGCCTTGATCTCATTGATGGCGTCATAAATAATGGAGTATAGCCTGATCTCAATTCCTTCCTTGTCGGCAAGTTTTCTGGCGCTGAGCGCAGGCCTTACCTGGAATCCGATCACGATGGCATTTGAGGCCGTAGCCAGAAGGATATCACTTTCCGATATCTGGCCAACCGCTTTGTGAATGATGTTAACCTGGATCTCTTCCGTGGAGAGCTTGATCAGTGAGTCGGAGAGTGCCTCAATGGAACCGTCGACATCACCTTTAACAATAATATTAAGCTCCTGGAAGTTGCCGATGGCAATACGCCGGCCGATTTCATCCAGTGTAATATGTTTCCGTGTGCGTATTTCCTGCTCACGCTGGAGCTGCTCCCGCTTGGATGCAATTTCCCTGGCCTCACGTTCCGTTCCGAGTACATGGAATTTGTCGCCGGCCTGTGGAGCGCCGTTAAGCCCGAGAACCAGAACCGGTTCCGAGGGGCCCGCTTCGGTAATGACGTTCCCGCGCTCGTTGAACATGGCTTTTACGCGGCCAAAGTAGCTTCCTGCGAGAAGAATATCGCTGACGTGAAGGCTCCCTGCCTGAACCAGGATCGTGGTGACAAATCCCCTGCCCTTGTCCAGGGAGGATTCTATCACCGAACCAACTGCATTTTTATCAAAATTGGCCTTTAGCTCCAGAAGCTCCGCTTCAAGCAATACTTTTTCAAGCAGTTCTCCAACACCCATACCTTTTTTCGCAGAAATTTCCTGTGACTGGTATTTACCTCCCCAATCCTCAACCAGGTAGTTCATCCCGGCAAGTTGTTCCTTGATCTTTTCCGGATTAGCTCCATCCTTATCCACCTTGTTAATCGCAAAAACCATTGGGACGTTAGCTGCTGCGGCATGGTTGATGGCTTCAATGGTTTGAGGCATCACCGCATCGTCGGCGGCAATGACAATGATGGCAAGGTCGGCACCCTGGGCACCGCGCGCCCTCATGGCAGTAAAAGCCTCATGCCCCGGAGTATCCAGGAACGTAATGGTTTTCCCATTATCGAGAACAACCTTGTATGCCCCGATATGCTGTGTAATTCCGCCAGCCTCGCCGGCAATAATGTTTGTTTTGCGGATATAGTCGAGGAGTGATGTCTTCCCATGGTCAACGTGACCCATAACAGTAACGATTGGCGGCCGCGGCTTCAGATCTTCCTCACGGTCCTCAGCCTGCTCAATGGCTTCCTGAACCTCTACGCTGATAAACTCAACTTCAAATCCGAATTCATCGGCAACAACCGAAATGGTTTCCGCATCAAGCCGCTGATTAATGGAGACAAACAATCCGAGAGACATGCATGTGGAAATAATCTCGATAACCGGCACATTCATCATGCTCGAAAGCTCGTTGGCGGTCACAAATTCGGTGACCTGAATAACGTGGCTGTCAAGTTCGGCCTGGTCGGCATCAGCCTGTGCCGACTGCCGGCTCATTTCGCGTTTGGATCGACGATGCTTTGATGCTTTTGATTTTCCTTTCGGGGTAATCCGGGAAAGCGTGTCCTTAATCTGCCGCTGAACATCTTCTTCAGATATTTCAACTTTAACAAGTTTCTTCTTAACCTTGGTGGGCTTCTTCTTGCCAACCTTCACGGCTTCGCGCTCAACAGCCGGTTCCTCGATAGAAACCTTGTCCTTGCGGATCCGTTTCCTCTTCTTTTTCTTGGCTATATCATCCGCCAGGGTAACGGTAACTTTTTCTTTTCTGCGTTCCCCTTCAGCAGGCAGGTCAATTTTACCTACAACGGTAGGGCCTGTGAGTTTTTTTACTGTGATCCGGTGGGCTGGCGCTTCCGTGCGAATTGGCGGCCTAGCGGGTTCATCTGCTGCCTGGGTCTCCCTGGCCGGAACTGATTCCTGGTTTTGCTGGGGCAGGGCAGGCTCGGGTGCCCGTGAACCTTTCTCACGATTGAATTTTTTAGAAGGCCGGGTTTTCTGATTGAGTGAATCAATATCAATCCTTCCAACAACTTTAACTTCCCCTATCAGATCCTTGCCTGTAGTAAAACGGGTAATCTCCTCACCCGCAACGGATTTAACAACCTGATCTTCAATATCTTCGGAAACATCAGCGCTCCTGTCCTCAACCTCCTCAACTTTTTCAACCCCTTCAACCTTCTCAACCTTCTCAACCTTCTCAACCTTCTCAACCTTCTCAACCTTCTCAACCACTTCAACCTTCTCAACCTTCTCAACCTTCTCAACCTCCTCAACCTTCTTCTTCCCCTTCTCCAGGTCCATCTTGCCAACAACCTTAGGTCCTGCTGGCTTTTCCACCTTGATGTTTGCCAGGGAAGGCTCGTCCCGGCGGGAACGCTTTTCCTTCAGATCAGTGTCCTGATCGAGCAGGTCAAACTTTGTTGAGGTTCGCGTGTCCTGGATCAGGAGGGTGTCTTCCTGTTCCGGTTCATCCTCAACTTGCTGGGGATGCGTATCTTCAATGGAGATAGTAGTCCGGTTCTCGAACTTGTGCTCTTCCTTGAATTGCTCTGCTTCCCGCTTGGCTGCAAGGTCGCTTTGATATTCCTTCATTACCAGAATTAAAGCTTCCGGAGGAATCTTCGAGTTGGGATTATTCTCTATGTCGTATCCCTTCTTATGAAGAAAGTCAACGATAGTTTGAATCCCAACGTTACACTCTTTAGCAACCCTGCTTAATCTTTTTACCTCTGACATAGTATTTATTCAAATTCTGAACGGAGGACCTTCATTACCTCCTTAACAGTTTCTTCTTCCAAATCGGTGCGTTTCACCAATTCCTGGACCGATAAGTCCAATACGCTCCTCGCGGTGTCACAACCAATAGATTTGAGTTCATCCAGAATCCAGCCTTCAATCTCATCAGCGAATTCTTCAAGATCAATATCTTCCTCGGCTTCAGCAACATCCCTGAATACATCTATTTCATATTCTGTCAGCATGCTGGCGAGTTTGATATTCAAACCCCCTTTACCGATAGCCAGTGACACTTCCTCTGGTTTAAGGAAAACCTCTGCCCTGCGGTCCTCCTCATTGAGGCGGATGGAACTGATCTTTGCCGGACTGAGAGCCCTCTGGATAAAGAGCTGCAGGTTAGCGGTATAGTTGATTACATCGATATTTTCATTTCTTAGTTCACGCACGATACCATGGATGCGCGATCCTTTCATACCCACGCAGGCGCCAACCGGGTCGATACGTTCGTCATAGGATTCAACAGCCACCTTGGCCCGTTCGCCAGGAATTCTAACAATCTTTTTGATCGTGATCAGTCCGTCGAAAATTTCCGGGACCTCCAGTTCAAAGAGCCGCTGAAGGAAAACCGGGGTTGTCCTTGATAGAACAATGATCGGGCTGTTATTCCGCATGTCAACCTTGATAACAACCGCGCGGAGTGTGTCTCCCTTACGGAAAAAGTCGGATGGGATTTGTTCTGATTTTGGAAGGATTAATTCGTTGCCCTCATCATCAAGAATCAGGATTTCACGGTTCCAGACCTGGTAAACTTCACCCGTGATGATATCGCCGATTTTGTCCTTATACTTCGAATAAACATGGTCTTTTTCAAGCTCCATGATCCGTGAGGTAAGGTTCTGCCTCAGGGAAAGTATAGCCCTGCGGCCAAAATCATCCAATTTCACTTCATCGGTAACATCCTCACCCTCTTCATAATCTTCATCGATCTTTTTGGCATCGGTCAGTCTGATCTGCAGGTTGGGGTCGGTAAGTTGGTCATCCTCAACTACCAACCGGTTTCTCCAGATTTCAAAGTCACCCTTGTCAACGTTGATGATTACGTCAAAGTTCTCGTCGGTTCCAAACCGTTTGATCAGCATGCTCCGAAAAACATCCTCCAGAACACTCATCATAGTGGTTCTGTCGATGCTTTTCAGTTCCCTGAACTCTGAAAACGTATCAATGAGGTTAATGCTTTCCATATCCTGTCTGTTTACACCTTGTTAAAATCAATTTCAATTTTTGCTGTTTTAATCTGGCCGATCGCAATGCGAACCGGATCTGCCGGAGCGGCTTTCTTTTTTGAGCCGGAGAGGCGGATGATCAGCGCCGGATCAGTTCCTGGTTCCGCTGATTCAATGGCTTCAAGAGTTCCCCTGATGATGGAATCATCCTTCAGGATAAGATTCATCAACTGGCCAACTGCCTTATGGTATTGCCGGATCACTTTCAATGGCTGCCCAAGTCCTGGTGAGGAAACCTGAAGTTCAAAATCCTCCTCCTCACGATTCAGTTTTTCTTCGATTTTCCGGCTGAATGTGGCACAGTCATCCACAGTGATCCCGTTCATGTGATCAAGGAATACCTGGACCAGGTTCCCTTTGGTCACATGCACCTCCACGAGAAAGAAACCAGATTCCCCGATCACTTCCCCGATAACCTTGTGTATGTGCTCTTTATCAATCATTTCTACCGTATCAAAAAATAGGGGACCGAGTCCCCTATGTCTTAATTCCCACAATCGACCGCAAAAATACATAAATAAATTAATAAATTGTAAAATTGCAGGCACTTAGAACAATTTTTCTGCCGATGACGGATGATTTCAGAACCTCCTCAAACAAAAGGAAGATTATAAATGATCCCTTGTACGGATTTATTACGATTCCTTCCGACCTGATCTGTGATCTGGTTGATCATCCGTTTTTTCAGAGGCTCAGAAGAATCCGGCAGCTGGGAATGACCTTCTACGTTTACCCCGGAGCCAATCACACACGGTTTCAGCATGGTCTGGGAGCAGCCCATCTGATGAGTTCAGCCCTGGAGGTGATCGAAAGGAAAGGATGTACTGTAAGCGATGAGGAGCGGGAAGCTGCGGTGGCGGCAATCCTGTTGCATGACATCGGGCACGGGCCATTTTCCCATGCGCTGGAGCACAGTATTGTGCAAACGGTTGATCATGAGGTGTTGTCGAGGCTTTTCATGGATCATCTGAACCGGGAGACCGGAGGTGCCCTGGATCTTGCCATCGGAATTTTTTCGGGCGACAACCCCAGGCCTTTTTTGCACCAGATGGTGTCCAGCCAGCTTGACATGGACCGGCTCGATTATCTGAACCGCGACAGCTTTTTTACGGGTGTTTCTGAAGGGGTTGTGGGCTCCGACAGGATCCTCAAAATGCTAAAAGTTTATGACGATCAGCTGGTTGTTGAGCGAAAAGGAATTTATTCGATTGAAAAATACCTGATCTCACGAAGGCTCATGTATTGGCAGGTTTACCTCCACAAAACCGTGATTGCTGCTGAGCAGATGCTGGTTAAAGCGCTGAGTCGTGCAAGGTTGCTTGCGGCTGAGGGTACCCGGCTGTTCACAACTCCCGCTCTGCATGATTTTCTTTATCCCGGTCCACTCAGCGAAAATCCTCTCGGTGATTTACCCGGGCTCCTGAACAGCTTTTCCCAGCTTGATGACTCCGATATCATTGCCGTTCTCAAAGTCTGGGCCGGGCATGATGACAGGGTACTTTCACTGCTGTCGGGCGGGCTTCTCAACCGAAAACTCTTCGCAGTCAGGATCCGCAAAACCGCATGGGAGCCCTCTGTTATCGAGGAGCTTCGCCAAAAGGCCATGAAACTCAGAATGATCTCCTGGGAAGAGAGTAAATTTCTCGTCTTCACCGATATTATTGCCAACAATGCTTACGCCGATGAGGAGGACCAGATTCTTTTTTTAGACAACAGCGGACAGCTGCTCAGATTGTCTGAAACCAGCGACATCGTTAATGTTCCGTTGCTTAGCCGGACAGACTCAAAACATATTTTATGCTATCCGAAATGGTTATTTCAGGATAGCGATACTAAACCGCTGTTTTAGCCGTTACAAACAATTACCCTCTTTCCTATGGAATTCACAGCACAGCAAATTGCCGGTTACCTTGGTGGCCGGGTGGAAGGAAATGCGGAAGCCCGTGTGAACGATGTTTCGCGCATTGAAGACGGACGGCCTGGCACCCTGAGTTTTCTGGCTAACATGAAATATCAGGATCATCTGTACAAAACCAAAGCATCGGTTGTACTAATCCATACTGATTTTATTGCCACTCAGCCGGTACCCTGCACCCTTGTAAGGGTCGATGATCCCTACCGCGCACTGGCAAAGCTGCTTACGATTGTTGAGAAAAGGCCCAGCCGCACGGGGATTGAACCGATGGCCTTCGTTCATGAAGATGCCCATCTGGGAACGGATGTGTACGTCGGGGCCTTCTCCTATATCAGCAAGGGTGCGCGGATTGGTAATAATGTCAAGATTTTTCCACAGGTATATATCAGTGAGGATGTGGTTATCGGTGATGATACCTGGCTCTATTCAGGCGCCCGGGTTCATAATGGCTCCTCAATAGGCAGCCATTGCATTATCCATTGCGGAGCGGTGATCGGGGGAGATGGATTTGGATTTGCCCCGGTAACCGGCAGCGATTTCACCAAGGTGCCCCAGGTTGGGAATGTTGTCATTGAGGATTATGTCGAGATCGGGACAAATACCACAATCGACCGGGCTACTATCGGCTCAACCATCATCCGCAAAGGGGTCAAGCTCGATAACCTTATCCAGATTGCACACAATGTTGAGATTGGAGAGAACACTGTTATTGCAGCGCAAACCGGGATATCAGGCTCCACGCGGATCTGGAAAAACTGTATGATCGGCGGACAGGTAGGAATTATAGGGCACATAACCATTGCGGATGGTACCCGGATTGCTGCCCAGAGCGGGATCGGACAATCGGTAAAGGAACCCGGAACGGCTATTCAGGGCAGCCCGGCCTTTGACCTCATGCCCTACCAGAGATCTTATGTGCTTTTCCGAAAGCTTCCCGACCTGGCGGAGCGGCTCCGCAGGCTCGAGCAAAACAGTGATTCAGGATGTAAAGAATAAAATTTTATTTTTGCACAATTATTTAAACCAAGACGAAGTGAATGGCGCTTAAACAAAGGACCATCTCTAAGAGCGTAACCCTATCGGGTACCGGCCTCCATACAGGAGCCGAAGTCAATGTAACCTTTCATCCTGCTCCAGAAAATCACGGTGTCGTATTCCAGCGAATAGACGTTACCGATAAACCCTGCATCAAGGCTTCCGCTGAATTCGTGGCAGATACGGCAAGGAACACGGTCATTGAGGATAAAGGTGTACGCATCGGTATGGTCGAACATTCACTATCAGCACTCGCAGGTCTCGAAATCGATAACGTCCTGATTACCGTCACGGGTCCGGAAATGCCCATCTTGGACGGGAGCGCCCGGAACTACCTCGACGCATTACTGACTGCCGTACCGGTCTTCCAGGAGGCTGAACGGGAAGTTTTTGAAATCAGGGAACCGATTGTCTATACCGATGAAGAGAGGGGCATTGAGATTATGGCCCTGCCGGCTGAGGAATTCAGCATCAGCGTGATGATTGACTATAATTCGGCCGTTCTTGGTAACCAGTTTGCCTGCCTGACCAAGATCAGCGATTATCCCGCACAGATTGCTGCTGCCCGTACCTTCGTCTTTTTCCGGGAGCTTGAAGTACTCTGGAGGTCCAACCTCATAAAGGGGGGAAGCCTTGATAATGCCATGGTGATTCTTGAACGAGAGGTGACACAAACGGAGCTCGACCGGGTTGCCGACCTGATTGGCAAGCCCCGTGTAATTGCACAAGCCCAGGGAATCCTGAGTACAACAAAGCTGGAATTCAGCAACGAACCGGCCCGGCACAAATTACTCGACCTGGTTGGAGACCTTAAACTGATCGGGGTCCCCCTCAAAGGGAAAGTTATTGCAACCCGACCCGGTCATTTTGCCAATGTCGAGTTTGCCAAATTGGTCAAACTTGCCATCAAAAAGGAAAAAACAAGAAACATTGTACCCTCCTACGATCCGAATGTCACACCCATTTATGACATTAACCGGATCATGACCATGCTGCCGCATCGTCCCCCGTTCCTTCTTGTTGATAAAATTATCGATGTTACTGATATCATGGTGCTCGGGGTCAAGAATGTAACCATGAATGAGCCCTTCTTTGTCGGGCATTTCCCTGATGAACCGGTCATGCCCGGAGTCCTGATTGTCGAAGCTCTCGCCCAGTGCGGCGGAATCTTGGTTATGCATGCAGTGGACAATCCGAAAGAATACAGCACCTACTTTCTGAAGATAGACAATGTTCGTTTCAAAAGAAAAGTAGTTCCCGGAGATACACTAGTGCTAAAAATGGAGCTGCTTGAACCGGTGCGGCGCGGAATTGTTCGCATGCGGGCTCAGGCTTTCGTGGGAGACCAGCTTGCCACAGAAGGAGAGATGATGGCACAGGTGATACGAAATAAAGAAATAAAATAAGGCAAGATTCATGATACACCCTCTGGCGTCAGTTCACCCAGGTGCGAAAATCGCAGAAACCGCAACTGTTGAGGCGTTTGTTACCATAACACAGGATGTGGAGATTGGCGAAGGAACCTGGATTGGCCCTCATGTAGCCATTATGGATGGCGCCAGGATCGGACGTGACTGCCAGATCTTTCCGGGTGCGGTTGTTTCAGCCGTTCCGCAGGATATGAAATATAACGGTGAGCTGTCCTATGTCTTGATCGGTGACCGCACAGTGATCCGGGAATGCGTAACCATTAACAAGGGAACCGCCTCTTTCGGAAAGACAATAATAGGCACGGACTGTCTGCTTATGGCCTATACCCATGTCGCGCATGACTGCAGGATCGGCAACCATGTCATTCTGACCAATTATGTTGGGCTGGCCGGAGAAATTGAAATCGGTGATTATGCTATCCTCGGCGGCCAGACCGGTGTTCATCAGTTCGTTAAAATCGGCGCCCATACCATGATCCAGGGAGGCTCAAAGGTTGGAAAAGATGTTCCTCCCTTTGTGACTGCCGGAAGAGATCCGCTCCGGTTTGAGGGGCTTAACCTTGTCGGACTCCGCAGAAGGGGGTTCTCAGAAGAGCTGATCGAGGAAATACATGAGATTTACCGCTTTATTTACCAACGCGGTCTGAATACCAGTCAGGCCCTGGAGAAAATCGAAAACGAACTCGAAGGGAACGGTGAACGTGACATGATTGTCTCATTTATAAGGCATTCAAAACGCGGAATCATAAAAGGTCCGTTCGATGAATCAGAGGTTCTGTAGAGACGCATATATGCATCTCTACGCGAATTTGGCGGACGCATGTATGCGTCCCTACGAGGGTTCCTTAAATGCGTTATATCCTTGTGATTCAAGGGGAATCTGCGACTGATCCGACAATGCCAGCCAGCAGCCTTCCTTGTTGTCCAGCATGTGCCCTATTGCCGTGATTCCTGTTACTCCCTGGATTTTCATGTATTCATCCGGATGCAGTGTGAACAGCAGCTCGTAATCCTCCCCACCGCTTAACGCGGCAACAACCGGACTCATATGCATTTCTGAAGCCAGTTTTTCAGTCTCTTCATGAACCGGAATCCGGTCCGCATAAATCCGGCATCCTGTGCCCGATTCCTCACAAACATGCAACAAATCTGACGAAAGGCCGTCAGACAGGTCGATCATGGCGGTAGGCCGGATACCTTTTGCCTTAAAGAGCCTGATCACATCCCGCTGAGCCTCAGGCTTTAGCTGGCGCTCCAGTAGGTAGGGGAAGGTATCTATACGGGGCTTGAACATCGGGTCTTCCCTGAAAAGTCGGTTTTCCCGCTGCAATAAAAGCAGTCCGAGGTATGCAGCACCCAGGTTGCCCGAAACACAAATCAAGTCTCCCTTACGCGCACCGCTCCGATATACCAGATGTCCCGCAGGAGCCGTCCCCAATGCGGTGACGCTGATTGTCAGCCCTGTGAGGCTGGCGGTGGTGTCCCCTCCAATAATATCAATCTCATACTGATTGCACGCAAGCTTGATGCCCTGGTACAGGTCCTCAACGGCCTTCAGACTCATTTTTGCCGAAATGCCCAGGCTTACCGTTATCTGCAACGGTATAGCATTCATGGCATAAACATCGGAAAGGTTAACCACCACTGACTTATATCCCAGATGCTTTAGGGGAACATAAGTTAGATCAAAATGAATCCCCTCGAGCAAAAGATCGGTTGTAACAACCGTTCTGAAATCAGTATGATCCAAAACAGCAGCATCATCACCAATACCCATACGGGTGCTCGGATGGCGCAAAATGATATCCTGGGTCAGCTTGCGGATTAGTCCAAATTCGCCTATTTCCGATAAACGCGGGGTCGTCTTTTCCATGGGGCTCAGTCACATCGGTTTGAGCCCAAAAATAGCATATCCCGCACGATTTACCTCGGGTTATTTTCCATATTTACTTTCTATTTAGAAATATTCTAAATAACTTTGTGTCCTTTATTATTGCTGAATCTCACGAGATTATGAATTCCGATCAGGATCAGATCATTAGTCAGGTTACCCAAACTGAATATAAATACGGATTTGTTACCGATGTAGATAACGATGCCCTGCCGAAAGGACTTAACGAGGACATCGTGCGACAGATATCGGAAAGGAAAAATGAACCCGACTGGATGCTTGAATCCAGATTAAAAGCATACCGATACTGGATGACAATGAAGCTGCCTGAATGGGCACATCTGAAGCTTCCGGAAATCGATTATCAGGATATAATCTACTATTCAGCACCCATAAGCAGGAAACCATTGGCCAGTTTAGACGAGGTTGACCCTGAGCTTCTTGACACTTTCAATAAACTTGGAATACCGCTTGATGAACAGAAGCACCTTGCCGGTGTGGCTGTTGACGCCGTAATGGACAGCATT
The DNA here is from genome assembly GCA_964416825.1 of uncultured Porphyromonadaceae bacterium. Taxonomy (GTDB): domain Bacteria; phylum Bacteroidota; class Bacteroidia; order Bacteroidales; family UBA12481; genus UBA12481. The sequence goes on along the minus strand of CAYQFT010000002.1, from coordinate 29,460 downwards.
TCCGTTAAGACAACCTTTCGTGATGCCCTTGCTGAACAAGGGATCATTTTTTGCTCATTTAGTGAAGCGGTCAGAGAACATCCCGATCTGATCAGAAAATACATGGGTTCGGTTGTTCCGTACCGGGATAATTTCTTTGCTGCGCTCAATTCTGCCGTTTTCAGCGACGGTTCGTTCGTTTTTATACCGAAAGGCGTACGCTGCCCGATGGAGCTTTCTACCTATTTCAGGATCAATGCAGCCAATACCGGGCAATTCGAGCGGACCCTGATCGTTGCAGAAGAGGGTGCTTATGTCAGTTACCTCGAGGGATGCACGGCTCCCAGGCGCGACGAAAACCAGCTCCATGCGGCGATTGTGGAAATTATTGCTCACACTGACGCGGAGGTAAAATATTCGACTGTTCAGAACTGGTATCCCGGCGACCGCGAGGGCAGGGGCGGAATCTATAATTTTGTCACAAAACGCGGGATATGCATCGGCGACCGGTCCAAAATCTCCTGGACGCAGGTGGAAACCGGTTCTGCAATTACCTGGAAATACCCTTCCTGCATTTTGCGAGGAGACAATTCGGTCGGCGAATTTTACAGTGTTGCGGTTACAAATAACCACCAGCAGGCGGATACCGGTACCAAAATGATCCATCTTGGTAAAAATACACGCAGCATTATTGTCAGCAAGGGGATCTCAGCCGGCTTAAGCAATAACAGCTATCGCGGACTGGTGCGGGTATCCAAAAATGCCGATAATGCCCGGAATTTTTCCCAATGCGATTCACTTCTTCTCGGAGATCGCTGCGGTGCTCATACATTTCCTTATATCGAGGTTGACAATCAGACAGCAATCGTTGAACATGAAGCTACCACCTCGAAAATCGGAGAGGATCAGATTTTTTATTGTAACCAGCGGGGTATCGATACCGAAACAGCCATCGGTCTCATCGTAAACGGATATGCCCGCGAAGTACTGAATAAGCTTCCCATGGAATTTGCTGTCGAAGCACAAAAACTCTTACAGATCAGCCTCGAAGGAAGCGTCGGATAAATCGTAAATCGTATATCGTAAATCGCCAATTTTCAATCCCCATGCTGGAAATAAGAAATCTAAAAGCATCCATAGAAGGAAAAGAGATCCTCAAAGGGATCAACCTGGTCGTTAACGCCGGTGAAGTTCATGCCATCATGGGACCAAACGGATCCGGCAAGAGTACCCTTTCTGCGGTTCTGGCCGGTCGCGAGGTGTATGAAGTCACGGACGGTCAGGTAACCTATTGCGGGAAGGATCTTCTTGCCATGGCCCCGGAAATCCGAGCCCGCGAAGGGATATTCCTGGGCTTTCAGTACCCGGTAGAGATTCCGGGCGTATCCATGATGAATTTCATGCGCACAGCCGTTAACGAAAAGAGAAAGTATCTCGGTCTGCCCGAAATGGGCTCCGGTGATTTTCTCAAGCTTTCAAGAGACAGGAAGGCTCTTGTGGAACTGGATGCTGCGTTGGCCAACCGGTCGGTAAACGAAGGATTCTCGGGCGGTGAGAAAAAGAGAAATGAAATTTTTCAGATGGCAATGCTGGAACCCAAACTCGCCATTCTGGATGAAACCGACTCTGGCCTCGACATTGATGCACTCAAAACGGTTGCCAATGGTGTTAACCGGTTGAAAAACAATGAAAATGCAATTGTTGTAATTACCCATTACCAGCGATTGCTGGATTATATTGTTCCGGATTTTGTCCATGTCCTTTTTGATGGCCGTATCGTGCGTTCAGGCGATAAAACCCTGGCTTTTGAGCTTGAAGAAAAAGGATACGACTGGATTCGGGCAGCTAATTAATTGAATCATGAACGGATTGCCAGATAAGAAGATCCTCGACAGTCAGCTAACCGATTGGTATTTCTCCAATCGCGACCAGCTTATGGCTGCTTCGAATTCCGTCTTTAATTCATTCAGGCCTGAAGCAATGGAGTGTTTCCGCAGGTTGGGAATTCCCGATAAAAGCCATGAAAATTATAAATATACGGACGTCCGCGAAGTTTTTCTCACGCCTTTCAACCGGTATATCGAACCGCGGAAAATACTTTTTTCGGTTGAAGACCTTTTCCGGTGCGATATCCCGGAACTGGATACAGAACTGATCCTGCTTGTAAACGGCTGGTTTTATGAAAACCGGCCCCGGCTTCAGGTCCTGGCAAACGGGATCATTATTGGAAGCATGGCTGAAGCAGCCCGGCAGTATCCGCAGATACTGGAAGCCCATTATTCCCGATATGCTGACTTCAGAAAAGATGCCCTGGTCGCTCTCAACACGGGTTTTGCTCAGGATGGCACCTTTATATACGTTCCAAAAGGCGCAGGAAATGACAAAACCATTCAGATTGTCAATATTCTCCTCTCTCCTGAAGATCTTTTTGTTCAGCACCGTAATCTGATAGTAGTTGAGGACAACGCAATGGCCCGGGTGGTGGTTTGCGACCACTCGCTGTCAGCGCATCAGTTTCTGACAAACTCCGTCACTGAGATCTTTCTGGGTCAGAATGCGAAGCTTGATTATACAAAACTGCAGAATGAGCACAACAGCTCCAGCCAGCTCTCATCCTCCTTCGTTCATCAGGAGAAAGACAGCCATGCAATATTCAATACCATTACCCTGCATGGCGGAATGATCCGCAATACTGTGCATACCCGACTGAATGGCACGGGTGCAGAGAATCATACCCTGGGACTGTTTCTGGCTGACAGGAACCAGCATGTCGACAGTTTTACCTTCATTGACCATGCTGCTCCTAATTGTACAAGCAGGCAGAACTTCAAGGGGATTCTCGATGAGAAGGCCACAGGAGCCTTTACCGGCCGGATACTGGTACGGCCAGATGCTCAGAAAACGCTCGCCTATCAGGCAAACAACAATATCCTTCTTACCAGCGAAGCCCGGATGAACACCAAGCCCCAGCTGGAGATATACGCCGATGATGTTAAATGCAGCCATGGAGCCACTGTTGGACGGCTCGATGAAAATGCCTTGTTTTACCTTCAGACACGGGGTATTGCCAAACGCGAGGCACGCCTGCTGCTGATGGGGGCCTTCGGCCATGAAATACTAAAACAGGTCCCGGTGGAGCCCTTGAGAGAAAGACTTAACGACCTGGTTGATAAAAGATTAAAAGGTGAACTGTCGCGCTGCAACAGCTGTCCCCTGCAATGTCAGGAAACTTGTTAGTCATGGATACATTCCCGATTGATCGAATCAGAGAGGATTTTCCGATCCTGAAACAGCAGGTTTACGGAAAGCCGCTGGTCTATTTTGATAATGGCGCTACTACCCAGAAGCCGGTCAGGGTTATTGAGACCATTAACCGCATCCACCGGGAGCAGAATGCCTCGATCCATCGATCGGTTAATATGATGAGCGACCGTATGACCCAGGCATATGAAGGGGCCAGGAAAACCATCAGGGCCTTTATCGGGGCAGAGAAATCCTCGGAAATCGTTTTCACGGCAGGAGCAACGGCATCCATTAATGCAGTGGCTTTTTCCTTTGGTGAAGCCTTCCTTGAGCCGGGCGACGAAGTGCTGGTCTCAACCATGGAACACCACAGCAACATCGTTCCCTGGCAAATGGCCTGCGAGCGCCGGGGAGCCCGGTTGAGGGTGGTACCTGTCACCGATGCGGGCACTCTTGAATTGGACGCCTATCGCAGCCTTCTCGGTGATAAAACCCGGATTGTGGCCATCACCCATGTGTCCAATACCTTGGGAACGATTAATCCGGTGAAGGAAATGATCCGGATTGCCCATGAGCGCGATATTCCGGTTCTGGTCGACGGCGCCCAGGCCGTCCAGCATACAGCAGTCAATGTTAGTGATCTGGATTGCGATTTTTATGTTTTCTCAGGGCACAAAGTATACGGACCAACCGGCATCGGGATTCTCTATGGAAAGGAGCAGTGGCTCGACCGCCTGCCGCCCTACCAGGGTGGCGGCGACATGATCGACCGGGTTACTTTTGAGAAAACAACCTTTAATGAACTGCCTTTTAAATTCGAGGCAGGTACTACCAATTATATCGGCGCTATCGGTCTGGCAGAAGCGGTTGCCTATATTTCCGATATCGGGATGAATGCGATCCATGATTATGAAACCGGCCTCAGGGATTATGCCGCAGAGCTCCTTTCCGGTTTTCCCGGACTCACACTCTATGGCACCGCTCCTGACAAAACCGCTATATTCTCTTTTATTCTGAATACCATTCATCCCTTTGATACAGGTATGATCCTCGATAAATTCGGCATCGCAGTCAGAACCGGCACCCATTGCACGATGCCCCTGATGCAACGGTTTGGAATAGAGGGAACTGTACGTGCATCCCTCTGCTTTTACAATACCCGCCAGGAAATCGACCGGCTCATGGAAGGGTTGCAAACAGTAAACGATATGTTAGCCTGATACAATTCTATGACTATTCAAGCTATTCAGCAGGAAATCATCGAAGAATTTGCCGGTCTCGGCGAATGGATGGACCGGTATAATTACCTCATTGATTTGGGCAAGGATCTGCCCATGATTGATCCGGCCTTCCGCAACGACGAATACCTCATCCGGGGCTGTCAGTCGCGCGTATGGTTAAACGCTGAACTCGACGGCGGCCGGATTGTCTTTACCGCTGATTCCGATGCAATCATAACGAAAGGCCTTGCCGCCCTGATCATCAGGGTTTTCACTAACCATACACCGGATGAGATCCTCGGGGCAAACCTGGATTTTATCGACCAGATCGGACTTAAGGAACATCTGTCGCCAACCCGTTCAAACGGCCTCGTGTCAATGATCCGGCAGATCCGCTATTACGCACTGGCCTGGCAGGCTAAAATGAAAACCGACCATGGAAACTGAAATACAAATAGTAAGGGTTCTGCGGAATATTTATGACCCTGAAATTCCTGTCAATATTTATGATCTCGGCCTTATATATGAGGTCAATGTTGAAGCAGATGGTCGCGTGCTGCTGACCATGACCCTCACATCTCCCGGCTGCCCCATGGTGGACCAGCTGATGGAGGAAATTCATGAAGAGGTCGGTAAAGTCGAAGGGGTAACAAAAGTTGACGTCAAACTGACGTTTAATCCGCCCTGGAATAAAGAGATGATGACGGAAGAGGCTAAACTGGAACTGGGCTTTCTCTGATCCCCATGGAAGCGCAATCTGAAATTGCGAACCGGATACGCGCAAAAGCGCTGGGACTGGGTTTTTCAGGCTGCGGTTTTTCGCCGGTCAGACCGCTGGAAGAACTTCAGCCTTTTTTTGATGACTGGCTGAGTGAAGGATATGCGGGGGAAATGGAATACCTGAACCGAAACCGCGATCTCCGGCATGACCCCGGACTTTTAGTCCCCAATTCCAGGACCATCATCTCCCTTGCTGCAGGCTATTATTACCCCGATAAGGGTTCGCAAGTACCGGTCAGCCGTTATGCACGGGCCACAGACTATCACAAGGTGCTCAAAAAGCTCGGAAAAGAGCTGCTCGAATGGATTAACGCCGAGATAGCGCCAGCTGAAGGACGTGTTTTCTGTGATTCCGCACCCCTCTTCGAAAAGGAGTGGGCTCGCCGCTCAGGACTGGGCTGGATCGGAAAAAACGGATTGCTTCTGATCCCCGGAAAAGGCTCATGGTTCTTTCTTTGTGAAATCATCACCAGCCTGGAAATCAAGGAACAGGCAGCCCCGGTCCCCAACCATTGCGGCTCCTGCACGCGGTGCATGGATTCTTGTCCTACCGGAGCGATTTTTGAGCCGGGAAGAATAGATCCCAGAGCCTGTGTATCCTACCTGACGATTGAAAAGAAATCGGAGATCCCTGATTCCTATAAAGGGAAATGGGACCAAACCGTCTATGGCTGTGATATCTGCCAGAGTGTTTGTCCCTGGAACCAGGAACCCATACCAACAGAAATACCTTCTTTTGTCCCGGATCAAAAGGTTCTGGAGCTTACCCTTGAGCAAATCCCCCGGCTCACTCCGGAAGCATTCGGGGAACTTTTTGACCGAACACCGGTTAATCGGATCGGATTATCAGGAATTCTGCGGAACTTAGCATTTCTTACTAAACAGGGACTATCCCGGAATGGATCGTAAATTCTCATTTTTTCTTGCTCTTCTGTGCTCCATCGTTTCAATTGGATATTCACAGGAATTTCTGGTCAGGCGTGCAGCCGACCAGGTTAGCGGCGGATCCCAGGGTTTCCTGACCTATATGCCCGGGGATACCATCTGGTTGGAGGCGGGATTGCGTTCACACCTTCTGATCAGCGATTTTCACGGAACTGCCGGAAAACCAGTAGTATTCGCTAACCGAAACGGACAGGTAATCATTGATACTGAATACTCATATGGCCTAAGCATTCGTTCCTGCTCGCATTTTGTAGTGATAGGATTGCCTGGGGAGGGGTACGATTACGGCATTAAAATTTCACGTGTAGGGCATGCCTCCGGAACCGGAATTTCAGTGGGTAACAAATCTACCGATTTTACACTGGCCGGATGTGAAGTTTCCCATACAGGATTCGCGGGTATTATTGCCAAAACCGAGCCGGTATGCGGCGATCCGGGTACGTACCGTAATGCTTTTACCCAATACAATACCGTCATCAGAAACTGTTATGTGCATGACGTTACTGGCGAAGGCATGTATGTCGGGAGCTCTTTCTTTCTCGGCCAGACATTGTCTCCCTGCGGCAACCTGGTTCTGCCGCCAACCCTGGAGGGAGTCCATATTCATAATAACAGGGTCGAACGCACAGGCCTCGACGGTCTGCAGGTTTCCTCCGCGGTAAAGGATTGCTACATACACCACAATATTCTTAACGAGTGCAGCTACCTTATGACAGAGAGTCAGATGTCTGGTATTATCATCGGAGGCGGTTCGCTTGCAAAGTGTTTCAATAACCAGATCTTTGATCCCTACGGCACCGGAATACTCCTTTTCGGGGACGGGGGAACCGAGGTGTTCAATAATCTGATTGTCAGGCCAGGTAGGAGATACCTGCCGGAAAATCCGGATAAGCGGGAACATGGAATTTTTATTTCGGATAAAACACGGGTGGATAATACCTGGTACGGAATCTATCAGAATACCATAATACAACCAAAATCTGATGGCATCAGGATCGACAATACAGTCAGCTTTGAATGCAGGATCTATAACAACATCGTGATCGATCCCGGGGCATATGATGTTTATGAGAATGACAATACAGACCGCATCGGAACGGATGCCTATATTTTTGATGTTTCCCGGGGACATAACTTCAAAAGCGAGAGTAATTATTTCTCGAGACTGTTCACTGCGGCTGGCTTTTCCAACAGCAATGCAGATAACTATAGGCTGCACCCCGGTTCTCCGATGATCGATCTGGGCAAGAGTCTCTATTCGATTGGAATCCGTTCTGATCTCGACGATCATGATCGTCCCGCCGGAATGGGTTATGACATCGGAGCCTATGAATACAGGCCGGGAATGGGGGCAGAGCAGTTGCCATCCGGCGCCGGGTCAGGGCTTGAGAGCTGGCAGATCCTGCCGGAGGACATCCTGCGCCTGGTTCTGAAAAGCTCAGAAGGGCAGAAACTCCGGATATGCATCAGTGATCTGGCCGGAAGGGTTGTATACCAGGATCATCTAGCCATTCAGGCCGGACGCTCCCCGATCATCGACGTACCATTAGCAGCGAAGGGATTGCTAATCATAACTGTACATGGAGATATAACCAGATATGCAGGAAAAATCATGGTCTACTGACCCCGATGGATTCCGGACGCTTGTCAATATCCAGAAATCGGAATACCCGCTGAACCACCGGGACGGCATCATGCTGACCGGGTCCTGTTTTACTGAGCATATCGGGAAAAGGCTTGCCGACAGCAAATTCACCATAAGCCTGAATCCGTTCGGGATTGTTTATCATCCGGCAGCGATCGGGTATCAATTACAGCGGCTTCTGAGTGGCGTGGAGTACACCCCCGGCGAGCTGGTTTTTCGCGATGGCCTCTGGCACTCCTTCGATCACCATGGCTCGTTTTCCAATGCGGACCAGCAGATTTGCCTCAATACTCTGAACAGCCATTTATTAGAGGCCTCGGCTTTTATCAGGAAAGCTGGCCAGCTCATCCTGACCTTCGGCTCGGCCAGGGCTTATCATCTGAAATCCTCAGGCAAACTGGTTTCCAACTGCCATAAGTTTCCCGATTCTGATTTCAACAGCCGATTCTATGAGCCGGATGAGATTCTTGATTCCCTCCTTCCGGCCCTGTCGGAGCTGCGAAGCATCAACCCCGGTATCCGTATTATCTGGAGCGTGAGCCCGGTCCGCTACCTTAAGGAGGGCACTCCGGGTAACCAATTGTCAAAAGCCAGCCTGATCCAGGCTGTCGCCGGCTTGATGAAAAGGTTCCCTGATTCCTGCTATTTCCCTTCCTATGAAATCTTCATGGATGATTTGCGCGATTACCGATTTTACGATACTGATCTGGTCCATCCAGGACCCGCCGGAATTGCCTATGTGTGGAAGCGGTTCTGCGAAGCATTCATTGAACAGGAATCGCTTGACCTGATGAAGAGAATCGATCCCATAGTAAAGGCGGCCGCACATCGGCCCATGGGCGGCACCGAGGAGTCACTGAGGAATTTCAGGGCAGCACAGCTGGATAAGATTTACACGCTGAAGAAGGAGTTCCCCTGGCTCGATATGACCAGTGAATCTGAGCTTTTTAGCAAGGAATAGACTTACAGCGATTCCTTCCGGTTATAGGCATCAAGATCAGCCGGGGTGTCTATTCCAAACCCATCGTATTCAGCAGTAATGCATCTTATCGGGTATCCATTCTCGAGCCATCGCAACTGCTCCAGGGATTCCACGATCTCGAGATCTGTCGGGTCAAGGCAGCAGATTTGTTTTAGAATATCTGTTTTGAAAGCATAGATCCCGATATGGGAAAGCCAGATCAGGGATGTTTCTCCTGGCCCACGCTGAAACGGAATGGGAGAGCGGGAAAAGTACAAAGCATTTCCATTTTTCCCGATAACCACTTTCACCCGGTTCGGATTGTTGAACCCTTCAGCTTCGGTTTCTCTTCCGGCAAGGGTTGCGATTGGGATCCCCTTTTTGCGAATCTCGGAGGCCAGCATTGAAAGCATATCCGGCCGGATAGACGGTTCATCCCCCTGGATATTGATAACCGCATCAAAGTTTTTTCCAGATTTAGTCATGAATATTTCCAGGGCTTCCAGGCAACGACTGGTTCCCGATGAATGGTGGTTGCCGGTTTTCACACAGGAAGCACCAAATAAACCGGCTGCTTCTACGATTTCATCATCACCGGTGGCGATAATGACATCCGGCAAAACCTGGCGAGCTTGCTCGTAAACACGGATGACCATCGGCCGATCGCCTGCTATTGCCAGGGGCTTGCCGGGAAAGCGAACGGATGCCATCCTGGCAGGAATAATGCCCAGAACCGGTGTTGGGATAACGTTTGATAGACCTGTCATAGCGCTTAATTGCGCCACCAAGTTATAAAAAACCAGTTATTTTGTACCTTTACCATTTTCCTGAAAAAATGTCTGTTCGATCAAACGCCATGGATATTCATAAGATAAAACAACGATTCGAGATTATTGGGAATTCGCCGGCTCTCCACCGCGCCATAGAGATCGCAGTGCAGGTTGCACCGACTGATCTCTCCGTCCTGATCAATGGTGAAAGCGGAACAGGTAAGGAGCGTTTCCCTCAGATCATCCATCAGCACAGTTCGAGGAAGCATGGACCTTTCATTGCTGTCAACTGCGGCGCAATCCCCGAAGGTACTATTGATTCAGAGCTGTTTGGGCATGAAAAGGGAGCCTTTACCGGTGCTCATGAATCCAGAAAGGGCTATTTTGAAGAAGCCAACGGAGGAACCATCTTCATGGATGAAATCGGCGAATTGCCGCTCTCTACGCAGGTTCGTTTGTTAAGAGTTCTTGAATCCGGCGAGTTTATCAGGGTCGGATCCTCGAAGGTTCAAAAAACCGATATCAGGCTGGTTGCCGCGACTAATGTGGATATCCTGAAGGCCGTTCAGGAAGGGCGTTTCCGGGAGGACCTCTTTTATCGTCTGAATACCGTTCCGATCATTGTGGCTCCGCTGAGAAACCGACGTGAGGATATCTTTCTGCTGTTCCGGAAATTTGCCATGGATTTTGCAGAAAAATATATGATGCCGGTCATCCGTCTGGATGATGCCGCGCAATCCCTTATTGAAAACTATAAATGGCCGGGGAATATCCGCCAGCTGAAAAACATTACCGAACAGATTTCCATCATAGAAAAGGATCGGATGGTTACGGCAGATCGCCTAAAGACTTATCTTCCCGATGACCAGCACAACTCACTTCCGGTTTTGATGCATCGGGACCGGGAAGACCGGACCTTTTCATCTGAAAGAGAGATACTGTATCAGGTGCTGTTTGATATGAAAAGAGATGTCAATGATCTCAAACAACTCGTTAATGAAATGCGTGGTAATCCCGATCTGGTGCCGGTGGTTGAACCAGATGCCACCAATATGGGGAGTCGCTTCTTTCAGCAGGATCATGCCCGATACGAAGCCCCTGTAACCCAGGCACCCATTCACCATGGCAAGCACATCGATCAGGAGGAGATCGAGGATACCGAGGAAATCATTGAGGAATCCCTCCTCCTCCAGGATAATGAAATTGACCTGATTAACAAGGCTCTCAAAAAGCATTATGGGAAACGGAAACTTGCGGCCCACGAGCTGGGTATCAGTGAGCGGACCTTGTATCGGAAGATTAACGAATATGGCATAAAAGAATAAGGCAGAAGGCAGAAGGGAAGGATGAAAGGAATAAGGTTAAAAATGAAGTATTTAAAATTGGCGGGGTTGATCGTGATGGTTCTCGGGCTTAATGCCTGCAGAATACGGTTTTCCTTTACCGGAGCGAACTTTGATCCTAAAGAGAAAACTATTTCCGTAGCATATTTCCCCAATCGCGCCCCAATCGTCAATCCAACCTTAAGTCAGGATTTTACCGAAAAACTGAAGGACCGGATTATCTCACAGACTCCCTTGAATATGGTCAACGAGAGTGGCGACCTGCAGTTTGAAGGGGAGATTATCGGATACAGCACAAAACCCATTGCCATCAGTGGCGGAGACCAGAGCGAGCGAGCCTCATTGAACCGGCTAACAGTGGAAATCAATGTCAAATATGTTAACCAGGTGAACCCTGCGAAAAGTTTTGAATCAAGATTCACGGCCTACGAGGATTACAGCAGCGACAAAGGATTGGACGTGGTTGAAGGCGAACTGATCCCACTGATTATCGAAAAGATTATTGAAGATATTTATAACAGGTCATTTGTGGGCTGGTAATGAATCCTGAACAATTCATAGAGTGCATGAATCATCCGGAAAAACTGGATGATACATCAATCGTGCGTTTTAGTGAGATTGTGCGCGAGTATCCTTTTTGCCAGGCTGCCCAGCTCCTTTACCTTAAAAGCCTTCAAAACGAAGGAAATATCAGGTTTAATCGTCAGCTGAAAATAGCAGCAGCTTATGCTCCCGACCGAAAATCACTGTTCGAACTCCTGCATGTCGCCAAATTGGAAGAGGAGGGAGTGGAGGCTCAGCCGTATACTAGTCAAACCCAAGCTTATCGACCTCTTCCGGTTGATACTGTGATTCCTGAATCAGCGAATCCGCCGGAAGAAACTGAAAGGGCACCGGCCGACTACGGCGATGAATATCCACGGTCGGAAATGGTTAGAAGAGTGGAGGAGTTTCTTCCGCTTAACGATCTCGACCTGCTATTATTCGATTTTCCCATCTCTCGTGATCAAGATCTTCCCGATCCCGAATCTCAGCGAAAGACGCCGCAATACCGGCCAGACGCTATGGGAGAAACTGCCGAGATAGCCGATGAAACAAATTCAAGGGATCTTGTCAGTGAGTTTTTGCTACTCGATCCCCTTAGTCAGCCCAGGATGGCCGAGCCGGTGGTTTTTCCACCGACCGGGACTCCCCCCCCTGTCAGGATGGAAGCCCCTTCTGCCGAAGAAATTCTGCCCAATGAGACCATCATCCCGAGGCCGCCAAAAAAAGGATCCGATCTTATAGATACCTTCATAAACCGGGCTGGCAGCCGGGTGCTTCGTCCCGATAATGAACCCCTTTCGGGTGACGACCGGTCACTTGAGAGCCTGAGGGAAGACGAGGAAATCCTCACGGATACGCTGGCGAAAATTTTCGTTCAGCAGGGATACTATTTGAAGGCAATACACTCTTATGAAAAACTAAGTTTGAAATTTCCTGAAAAAAGTGTTTACTTTGCGAGTCAAATTGAAATGGTTAGGGAACTTATTAAGAATCAATAATTCAAGACAATATGTATATCTTCTTTTCTGTTCTGATTCTGGTTGTTTGTGTTCTGCTGGGGTTAATCGTCCTCGTTCAGAACTCAAAAGGCGGCGGTCTGGCTGCGAATTTCTCAGCATCCACGCAAATTATGGGGGTTCGCAAAACAAATGATTTCCTCGAAAAAGCCACCTGGACTCTGGCAATAGCCCTGTTCGTGCTGTGCCTGGCTGCCAGTGTAAGCCTCCCGAAAGGTGACAACGTGTCAAACCGGTCAGCTATTGAGGAACAGATTCAGAATGCTATCGATCCTTCAGAGATTCCGCAACTTCCTATTGGAAATCCAGCCGGTCAGAGCGGAGGAACATCTGAAACCCCAAAACAATAATTCGGGACAAATTACCGATTTGAAAACACCCCTGTCATCAGGGGTGTTTTTTTATGCCAGCTTGTCAGTAGCGCTCCAATGGCATACAATGTGATATAAGGTTGGGAGAATTACTATTTCTATAACTAATCCAAAATATTTTAATATGGCTACAGTGAAAGTAAAACCGCTAGGAGACCGGGTACTCGTTGAACCCCAGGAGGCTGAAGTCAAAACAGCATCCGGTATCATTATTCCAGATTCCGCACAGGAGAAGCCCCAGAAAGGCAATGTCGTCGCAGCCGGTCCCGGCACCAAGGACGTTGATATGGAAGTTAAGGTTGGTAATGTCGTTCTGTACGGCAAATACTCAGGAACCGAAATCAAGGTTGAGGATAAAACGTACCTGATCATGCGCCAGTCTGATATTCTGGCCGTTATTGAATAATCTGAATACTAAATAATTTTGAATTGATATGGCTAAGCAAATTGTTTTTGAATCAGAAGCCCGCGAACACCTGAAGAAGGGTGTTGATGCTTTGGCGAACGCTGTTAAGGTTACCCTCGGCCCTAAAGGCCGGAATGTGGTCATCGAAAAAAAATTCGGTTCACCACAGATCACAAAGGACGGAGTTACTGTTGCAAAAGAGATCGAACTTTCGAATAAGTTTGAAAATATTGGTGCACAGATGGTTAAGGAGGTTGCTTCGAAAACCTCCGATGATGCTGGTGACGGAACCACTACTGCAACCGTTTTAACTCAGTCAATCGTCTCTGTCGGACTTAAGAATGTTACCGCTGGAGCGAACCCGATGGATCTGAAACGGGGTATTGATAAGGCAGTTATAAAGGTTGTTGAAAGCCTCCACAAACAGTCAAAAACCATTGGCGACGACTATCAGAAGATTGAACAAGTTGCCACCATTTCAGCCAACAATGATTTTGAAATCGGTAAGCTGATCGCAGATGCAATGGGCAAGGTGCATAAAGAAGGCGTTATTACCGTTGAAGAAGCTAAAAGTACTGATACCACAGTTGAAGTGGTTGAAGGAATGCAGTTCGACCGCGGTTATATTTCGGCTTACTTTGTCACTGACACCGAAAAAATGGAATCGGTTCTGGACCATCCCTATATCCTGATCTATGACAAAAAGGTTTCCTCAATGAAGGATCTGCTTCCAATTCTCGAAGCATCGGTTCAGACCGGAAGGCCGCTCCTGATCATTGCTGAAGATGTAGAAGGTGAAGCTCTGGCAACTTTGGTGGTTAACAAACTGCGCGGAAGTCTGAAAATCGCAGCCGTTAAAGCTCCAGGATTCGGCGATCGCAGAAAAGAGATGCTGCAGGATCTGGCAATTCTGACCGGTGGTACCGTTATCTCAGAAGAAACCGGCATGAAACTGGAGACTACTACTCTGGATATGCTTGGTGTTGCTGAGAAGGTAACCATTGACAAAGAAAACACTACCGTTGTTAACGGCAGCGGTGACAAGAAACTGATCCAGGCTCGCGTGAACCAGATTAAAGCTCAGATCGAAACTACCACTTCTGATTACGACCGCGAAAAACTGCAGGAACGTTTGGCTAAACTCGCCGGCGGTGTTGCTGTCCTCTATGTGGGCGCTTCTTCCGAAATTGAAATGAAGGAGAAGAAAGACCGCGTGGATGATGCACTGAGTGCAACCCGCGCTGCTGTTGAGGAAGGCATTATCCCAGGAGGTGGGGTGGCATATATCCGTGCCATTAAAGCTCTTGACGGTCTGAAGGGTGATAACGATGATCAGACAACCGGAATCGCAATTATTCGCCGCGCTCTTGAAGAGCCGCTGCGCCAGATTGTGGCTAATGCCGGTGTTGAGGGTTCTGTAATCGTTCAGGAAGTTAAAAAAGGTAAGGGAGCTTACGGCTTCAATGCCCGCACCGAAGTCTATGAAGACCTGTTTGAAACAGGCGTAATCGATCCTACTAAAGTGGCCCGCATTGCGCTGGAAAATGCTGCATCTGTTGCTGGCATGATCCTGACCACGGAAACCCTGATTGCCGACCTGCCCGAGGAGAAAGATGCCATGGGCGGTGGAGCACCAGGAATGGGCGGAATGGGCGGAATGGGTGGAATGATGTAATAAGACACTGACTAATAATATATTAAAGCCCCCTGGGATAAACCAGGGGGCTTTTTTATTTGCTCCGGATTGATTATATTTAGTAGATAAATTAATGAAGGCCCACCATGAAAATGCAATTCCTGTTTTTCGCAATGACGGTGGGATATTTGTCCCTTTCGGCCCAAAGCCCTGAAGCCGGATCAGCCTTAAAAAATGATTTCCCCCAAACAGTTAATTGGTCATATTGGGATGATGGCTGGAAGGGCGAGAAAACAGTTACCTATACATACAACCCGATCGGACTCCCCCTGGTGGAAGTTTGGGATTTTACAGCCGGCACGGATGTGAGGATTACCTATTCATACACATCAGACAACCTGAACCAGACACTTAAGCTGAGACAGGAAAAAACCGGAGGATTATGGGCACCTATCAGCCGCCAAAGAGCAGAATATGACTCAAACGGCAGAAAAACGCTGACGGTTTCGGAGAAATATACGACCGGAGTGTGGATGATCGAATCTGGATTCCAATACCAACCGGAATACCTTGATGGCCGCCTCTACAAGGAAACAACATTATCTTTCAATCCTGCCGATGGGTATTACCATCCGTCCTTGAAATGGACCTATACATGGGATCAGGCCGGATTGCCAAAAATCCAAACCTGTGAATCATTCTCTGAAGCAGGAGTCTGGGTTTGGTTACTCAGAAAATCCTTATACTGGGATCATGACAATCGGCCTGACTATGTACTGAGCGACATCTGGAACTTGAATCAGTGGATCCCCTACAGCAAAGAGATGCATGCGTATTACGGAATCGAAAACCATGCAGAATCACTGTATATCTGGAGGGAAGACCTCCAGGTTTATACTGCCTGGCAAAGACTGGTCAGCGAGTATGATGAAAAGTCAAACCTGATCCTCAGTACCATTGAAGAGTGGAAGGGCACCGGTTGGCAGGTGTTATCCGGTGAAGGTTACCAAATTACTTACAACAATGGGCATGCAACTGAGCGGATTACTGAAAAATGGGATCCGGGTGCTTCTGAGGCCAGCACAACGGGTGGGAGATGGCTGCCTGCCAGTCGTGAGGTTTTTTCCGATTTCTTAAGTCTGGGTAACCCTGATATAGTAGACCCGGAGATGCAGGTTCATTGCTATCCTAATCCCGTTAAACAGACCCTCTTTATTGAATGCAGGAATTACAATAATCTTGCTGGTGACCTGCTTATCAGAGATATTCAAGGGAAAATCCTTATCCGGCAAAAAATCGTTCCTGGGGAAAGCGCAGTCGCAGTTGACGTTTCAAGGCTCCCTTCCGGAATCTACTGGCTGACAATTTCAAACGGTTTTCAAATACCTTTTAAATACATCGTAGTTAAACAATAAATTTTTTTGTCGCCATGAAAAAGCAAATCCTTCTTATCGGCTTATGCTTGCTAGCCATGGTAAGCATTCTCCCAGGCCAGACGGACCCCGTTAACGGTCTCCCTCAGAAAGTAAACACTTTTGTGCCCATTAATGACATCTGGGCTCCAAATTCTGAAAAGGTAGCAACTTACAATGATCGCGGTGAGCTGACCACGGAACTTATAACATTCGCGGATGGCTCCCAGGAACGCAGGACCTATAGCTCCTCGCCGAATTTAGGTACCACTATCGTCGAAAAAAACATCAACGGGCAGTGGATCCCTTTTAGTAAATCCGTCCAGGGAATTGATGATGAGGGAGGGCTCGTCAGGTCAGCATTTTTCAGCTGGAATGGTACAGAATGGGTCGACATAGACGGGGCGGAATATGTTAACATCTATCGGGGAAACCTGCTGACACAAAAAACAGCTTCCAAGTTGAATACTGTAACGAAGCAGATGGAAAACGACTATCGGATTAGTTACGCATACAACCAGGCTTCACAGTTGGATTATACCACTCTTGAGGATTACAAGAATAACGCTTTCGTCAACCAAAGCCAGACGTTTTATACCTGGAAATCAGAAAATCAGATCGATAACATGCAGGTATACGACTGGAGAAATAACCAATGGCAGGAAAGTTATAAATTTCAATATACCTGGACAGACAACCGTAGCTATAGCTCGATCATGAATTATTACAACCAACAAAATCATACCTACACCCCAACGGCACGACAAAGCTTTGCCTATGACCAACAAGGAAATCAAACCCTCTATTCTTATGAAAACTGGCTAAACAACAATTGGTCCATGGTCAGAGGGAATCAGTACTTTCTTAACTATGATGGGAAGAACCTGACGGAAAGAATAACAAAGGAGTGGAAAAAGAGCGGGCCTGAGTTTAAAACGAGCGGAGGTGACTGGGCTAATTCTCTTAAAGAGGTTTTCAGCCAATTCTATATTCTGGGGATTGAGAATCCGAAACTTAATCCTGAACGCTTACAGGTGTTCCCCTGTCCAACGACTGATGGCCAGATTACAATTTCGGGATTTCATCACCCTGGTCCCTGTGAAGTCATGGTAATTAATTCGTTAGGACAAATCGTTTTCAGCCAGAAGGTGTTTCAGTCATCGGAGAATATCAGGATAGACCTTCAAGGCCAATCCACCGGGCTATATTCGGTGAGTATTTCAGACCATGCGGGCAGGATCGGGCTGGGGACAATAATTGTTCAATAAACCAACCCTCGACTTTTTCTGGGATTTTTAATTCTGATATCTTTGTGCTACAGATAAGAATTAAAAACTAAATCTATTTTATATGAAGCGCTCAGTAGTCCTGCTATTTATTGCTTTTGCTTTTGTGGCCAACATGGCCAATGGTCAGAGTATCCCTGGTTTTAAAGATGGTCCCCGATCAATCCTGAATGACCTGCCATCCACTATCGTTGGGGCTTATCCCCAGCAGGTGGATTGGTTCAATTGGGTTTCTTCTGCCTGGGCGCCTGACAGAATTCAAAAATTATCCTACACTCCTTCCGGTGATCCACTAACCATTGAGTGGGATCTGGCAACAGGAACCGACCAGAAATTCACTTACGCATACAATAACCTGAGGATGCCAACCATGATGCTGTATCAGGAATTCACCGGCGGTGCCTGGGTAAATAAGGAAAGGTCCCGGATAGAATATGATGCCCATAATAATCCTACACTTGAAGTATCGGAAGTGTATTCCGGTGGCACCTGGGTTATGGAGGGCGGAATGCAATTTACCAATACAGTCGTAAACGGCCGTCTGATGCAAATGGCGGTTGCGAATTACGACAAGGCTACCAGCCAGTATGTAACCGTAAGCCGCACTACCTACACCTACACAGCAGGTGGGCAAATGAGCTCCTATATTAATGAGGTTATCCTGGAAGGGGTCTGGATGAATTCAGCCAAAGTAACCATTACCTACAAGACCTCAGATTTTATCGATGTCATGATCATGGAGGAGTGGAAGGAAGGGGCATGGGCTCCCATGATGAAGTATATGTACGAGTGGAATGAAAATGAGAGTTTTACGATTAATATTTTTATGTGGGACGAAGATTCGTCTGCCTATGTTCTTTCCATGAGAGAAGTAACCCAATATGACAGTCACAGTAACCTGATTTTACAAACGACTGAAATGAGCATGGTTGGAACCTGGTTTACCCTCTCTGGTTCGAAGTTTGATATTACCTATCAAGGTAATAACCCAACCCAGCAGATTACCCAGACATGGGATGGAACACAGTTTGTGAACAGCACCAAAGAAGTCTTTACTAACTACCTGAACCTTGGGGTCGGCGATATTATTGCTGACATTCTGAGTTTTGATGTCTATCCCAATCCGGCCACCGAAAGCCTGACCATCAAGGTTACCGGCGAGAATCCGTCTGGTGCAAGAATTGAGGTGATCAGTATAACCGGCAAGGTCGTCCGAAGTGCCGGGTTACTCCATTCTGACAACCAGCTGAACCTGGATATTGCCAGTTTACAGGCCGGGGTTTACGCTGTCAGGTTAGTCAGTTCAAACGGTTCTGTTATTTCAAAGAAAATTCTCAAGCAATAAACTAAGTCATGAAAAAAGTATTCGGATTTCTGATTTTCCTACTTCTGGGAATCACATTTTCTTACGCCCAACAGCAGGCTGTTCCCAAGCCCATTGCTCCCTATACCCCTGCCGTGATGGTTAACGGGACGCTCTACCTGTCGGGCCAGATTCCCCGGGTTCCTGAAACGGAGGAACTGATCAGGGGAGATATTAAAAAGGCTACCGAGCAATGCATGAAAAACCTTGGTGCGCTGCTCAAGCAGAATAATCTGGATTATGAAGATCTGGTCATGGTAAATATTTACATGACTAATATGGACAATTACAAGGCTATTAACGAAGCCTATGCCCCATTCTTCAAGAACAAGAAGTTTCCAGCCCGGGCAGCGATCCAGGTTGTTCGTCTGCCGATGGATGCGGAGGTGGAGATTTCCGGGATAGCAGTAGCTCGCTGACGCTCGCAAATTGGTTCGGCTTACGCCTCACTAATTGGTTCGCTCACGCGAACAAATTGGCCCTGCGGGCTAATTAGCGCGAAGCGCCAATTAGTGAGCCGAAGGCGAACCAATTAGCGAGGCTTTAGCCGAGCCTATTACAAGGGTTTTTGTATCTTTGCGGAAATTTTCAAGCAAGGGTACTCCATGAACCAAATTCGTAATTTCTGCATTATCGCCCACATCGACCATGGCAAAAGCACACTGGCCGACCGACTTCTTGAGGTGACCAATACGGTGACAGGCAAAGCGATGCAGGAGCAGGTTCTTGACAATATGGATCTGGAAAGGGAGCGGGGCATTACGATCAAGAGCCATGCCATTCAAATGAATTATAGCAGGAACGGCGAGGATTTTATCCTGAACCTGATAGATACCCCCGGACATGTTGATTTCTCCTATGAGGTATCACGCGCGATTGCTGCCTGTGAAGGAGCCCTCCTGGTGGTCGACGCAACCCAGGGTATACAGGCTCAGTCGATTTCCGTCTTGTACCAGGCAATGGATCATAACCTGGAAATTATCCCGATATTGAACAAGATGGACCTTCCGGCCGCTATGCCCGATGAGGTAACTGAACAGATTATCGACCTGGTTGGCTGCACAAAGGACGACATCGTGCAGGCCAGCGGAAAAACAGGAATAGGTATTGAACTCATCCTCGAGCGAATTGTTGACCGGATTCCTTGTCCGAAAGGTGATCCAAAGGCTCCCCTGCAAGCCTTGATATTCGATTCCCTTTTTAATTCTTACCGTGGCGTAATGGCCTATTTCAAGATTGTCAATGGAGAAATCCGCAAGGGCGATCATGTCAAATTCTTCAACACAGGCAAGGAATACGAGGCTGACGAGGTCGGCGTCCTCAGGCTAGGGCTCAATCCCAGGGAGGTGCTGAGCACAGGTGATGTCGGATATATCATTTCTGGAATAAAAGCATCCAAAGAGGTAAAGGTGGGAGATACTATAACCCATGTCGAACGGCCATGCAAAGAGGCAATATCAGGTTTTGAAAACGTGAAGCCAATGGTGTTTGCCGGACTTTATCCCATCGATACGGAGGATTATGAAGATCTTCGGGATGCCTTGGAGAAGCTGGTGCTGAACGATGCATCTTTAACATATGAACCGGAATCCTCCGTTGCGCTGGGATTCGGGTTCCGGTGCGGTTTTTTGGGACTGCTCCATATGGAGATTGTTCAGGAGCGCCTTGACAGGGAATTTGACATGAATGTGATCTCAACGGTTCCCAACGTATTCTACCATGTTTATGGCAGGAAGGGCGACCGGCTGGACGTGTATAATCCGTCGGGACTTCCGGATCCCACTGAGATAGACCGTATCGAGGAGCCATATATCAGAGCCCAGATCATTACCATGCCGGATTATATCGGGGCAATCATGAAGTTGTGCCTCGATAAGAGGGGAGAGCTTAAGTCACAGGTTTATCTGACTCAGGACAGGGTCGAACTCTCATTTGAGATGCCGCTTGCAGAGATCGTTTTTGATTTCTACGATAAACTTAAGTCCATCTCAAGAGGGTATGCTTCCTTCGATTATCACCAGACGGAGTTCAAGCCCGGGAAACTTATCAAGCTTGATATTATGCTGAATGGTGAAACGGTTGATGCCCTTTCAACCCTCATACATGTCGACAATGCTTACCGTTTCGGGCGTCGCATGTGCGAAAAGTTACGCGAACTGATTCCGCGCCAGCAGTACGATATCGCTATTCAGGCTTCCATTGGGGCTAAAATTATCGCAAGGGAAACCATCAAGGCATTTCGTAAGGACGTTACGGCAAAATGCTATGGTGGAGATATAACCCGAAAAAGAAAACTTCTGGAGAAACAGAAAAAGGGCAAGAAGAAGATGAAGCAGATAGGTAATGTCGAGGTGCCGCAATCTGCTTTTCTTGCGGTGCTTAAACTGGATTAGCAGACTCGCAGATCAGCTTGTACCCCTTCCCGTGTATGTTTATGATCTCAATTGCCGGTTCATCGGCAAGATGTTTCCTGATCTTTGTGATGTAAACGTCCATACTCCGGGCGTTGAAATAGTTGTCATCCTTCCAGATGGCTTTCAGCGCAAAATTCCGCTCAAGAATCTGGTTCGGATGCTGGCACAGGATCTTTAATAATTCCGATTCCTTGGTAGTTAGATTGACGACGGTTTCCTGAGTCGTTAGCGTCTGTTTGTTAGAATCGAAAGCATATTTTCCCAAAACAAAGATTTCCTCCTGATTTTCACGACGGGTGCGGCGCAAGACTGCCTCGATACGCATCAGCAATTCATCCATGCTGAAGGGCTTTGTGAGATAATCGTCGGCACCAGCCTCAAACCCATCGATAATGTCTTTTTTCATCGATTTGGCTGTCAGAAAGATGATCGGAATATCAGGATTCAGAACCCGGATTTCACGGGCGAGGGTATATCCATCTTTTACCGGCAGCATGATGTCGAGGATACAAAGATCAAAATGGTCCTTTTTAAAAGTGCGGTACCCTTTCTCACCATCACCTTCCAGAGAACAATCGTACCCTTTTGCATTCAGGTATTCCCGAAGGAGGCTTCCAAGATTAATATCATCCTCAACCAGCAGAATCCTACTTGTTCTCATTTTCGATCCTTTTGTTTTAATGGTAATGCTATCGTAAAGGTAGTACCTTTTCCCGGCTCGCTCTTAACTCCGATGGAGCCGCCATGTTGTTCAATGACTTTCCTGACATAGCTGAGTCCCAACCCGAATCCTTTCACATCGTGGACGTTTCCGGTAGGGACCCTGTAGAATTTTTCAAAAATCCGTTTCAAGCTCTCCTTGCTGATGCCGACACCATTGTCTGATATTTCCATCCGCATCTCCATCCCCGACGTACGGGTTAGGATATGAATCTCAGGTTCTGTGGTGCAATACTTTAGAGCGTTGTCAATCAGGTTGAAAACAACATTCTGTAAGTGCGTTTCATCGCCGTCAACAGGCTGTTCTCCTATCTGTAAATCGAGTGTCAGGTTACCCTTCCGCCTTTCAACCTGAAGGGCGATTTTGTCTGCGGCCTGGGTAACCAGATTGTCAAAATCTATGGGATGAATCTTGAGACTGACTTTCTTTTCGTCAAAAATTGACATCTGGAGGACTCGTTCTACCTGGTTTCCCAACCGTTTACTCTCTTCATTGATTACGGAAAAGATGTGAGATAAGTCGCGGGTTTCATTCCGTATCCCTTTGTCAGCCAGCATCTGCGAGGCCAGCGAAATGGTTGCGATCGGCGTTTTCAGCTCATGGGTCATGTTGCTGATGAAGTCGTTCTTTATTTCGGAAAGTTTTTTCTGCCGGTTAATAACGTAAATGTCGATAGTCGAAATAACAAGAATAATGATTGCCAGGAGCAGGGAGGCCCCGGCCATCACGCCTACAGAATTCCTGAAGTAACTATCGCGCGTTGGAAAGTAGACCACAAGGAAATTCGGGGCAACCAGAACATCATGAGGGAAAAGCAACGAAGCATATTTCGGGTAGGAGACCAATGGGTTAAAACCTGCACTTCTCAGGGTATAGCGGGAAGTTCCGCTCCTGACAGCAAATTCATACGAGATCTCGATTTCTTTGAATTCCTGCCTGATCAGGCTGTCGAGCCCAGGGTAGTTGAGCCGGTCCTCGATCCTGCCTTCACTCAGGATTACCTGGTTGAGGATCTTTTCGAGGTAAACTTTCTTGCTGGTAACCAGTCGGTTGTAAGCAACTCTTGCCTCATTTGGAGCAGTATTTCCGGTGGTGGCCATATCTCCTTGCTCCGCCTGGTACAGAGATTGTTCCCTTACCCTGATAGCGGTGTCCCCCGCAATCAGGTCAAACTGGCCCTCCGATTCAATCGGATTCCGGTCTTCATTATAGAAGTAGCTCTGATTAGCCTCGGGGGAGTCGAATGGTATGCTGGGGGCATTGTTTAGCTGACGTGGCTGGCTGAGCAGAGAGAGGCCAAGAGAGTCCCCTGAGCTGATCATCTCCCGCTGGATCTGGTTAAAGGTTTCTTGTTTTTCCAGCTTCTCACAGACTTGGCCCAGACTCTTGTTTACCAGCAGTTTAAATTGTTCCTCCTTTACCTCGATCGCATCCTTGAGCCAGCCAAGCTGTATAAGGATCAGGGCGATAACAGCTACGATAGTGACGACCGAAAAAATCGGGATAAAGGCTTTTCTCATCTTTCAAAGATACAAATGCCCGGTATTCTTTTCAGAAGAGACCGGTTAAAGCTTTTGGCTCCAGCTCGAAAAGTCCCCGGATCTGCGGGATTATTCCAGCCAGAGCCCTTTTAAGGTCACCGGATAGAACGGCTGGGTCATCTGTCACATGAAAGAGAATGATGTAATCCAATGTTCGGTGTTCTGTTAGGTGAAAACCCTCCTTAGAACGATTGGATACCAACCTGCACAAAGTTTTTCCAGCAGATTCTTTTAATTCAAAACATGTGAAGGACTGAGGCAGAGGGGAATGTTTGGTGCTGACTGACAAATCTGCTACGCGTGTAAGGGCAAGTCCGAGCGATTGATTAATAAGCCAGCAAAGCCTGTAATCCGCCTCGTCTGTCAGAATACCAAAGCCCAGAACGTCGTGAGGTGAATGATCTGCGAGGCTGTATTTATGCGGCTTGCCCATACTAGGCGTTGATTTCCTGAAGGGTTTCCAGGGCAGCGCTTTGCTCGGCCTCTTTTTTTGAACCACCGGTGCCACTGCCGAACAGCGCGTCGCCGATACTTACGAATGAAATGAACCGGGTTGGATCGTAAGGCTCAAGATCAGTGTAAAAGGTAACCTCTTTCCTGTTTTTTTGCGCCCATTCGATCAGCTGACTCTTGTAGTTGGTTTCCACACTGACCATATCCTGGAGATCAATGTATTTGCTGATGACCCGTTTCAGGATAAATCGCCTGGTCCGGGAATAGCCTTTATCCAGATAGATCGAACCGATAAGGGCTTCGAAGGTATCGCCCATAACATGACGGTTAGCCTGTTCATTGTTCAGCCGGCTTTCCATGAGCTGATCAAGGCCGAGCTGGCTGGCCATCAGAGAGAGGTGGTCGCCATTAACCATTTTGGATCTCATTTTGGTCAGGAAACCCTCTTTCTGATCCGGATATTTCTTATAAAGGAATTCAGCGGTTACAGCACCCAGGATCGCGTCGCCGAGGTATTCAAGCCGTTCGTAATTCAGGGGATTTCCCTTTTCGTCGGAGATCGAGGCAGACTTATGTATGAAGGCGAGTTCATACAACCGGATATTCCCGGGGATAAAACCGAGAACCCGAATTAATTGGAATCGGAAAGATCTTTTTGGAGAGGCCTTCACACGTCAGGCATCCATTTTTTAAAGATTACAGATGCATTGTGCCCGCCAAATCCGAAGGTATTGCTGAGCGCATACTTCACTTCACGGTCTTTTGCCTTGTGATAGGTAAAGTCAAGCCGGCTGTTAATCTGCGGATCATCGGTAAAATGGTTGATGGTTGGCGGAACCTTATTCTCCAGTATTGCCATGATACAAGCCATGGCCTCAACAGCGCCTGCAGCACCAAGCAGGTGACCATGCATCGATTTGGTGGCACTTATGCTGAGTTTGTAGGCATGCTCCTGGAACACAGTCTGGATAGCCAGAGGCTCAGAAATATCACCCAGGGGAGTTGATGTTCCGTGGACGTTGATATAATCAATAACTTCATGGCTTAATCCTGCATCATCCAAGGCATTGCGCATGACGAGAGCAGCACCGAGGCCTTCGGGGTGGGGAGCAGTGAGGTGATGGGCGTCGGCAGATAATCCACCTCCGACCAATTCGCAATAAATCCTGGCGCCCCTGTTAATTGCATGCTCATACTCTTCCAGAACCAAAGTCCCGGATCCTTCGCCCATGACAAAACCATCACGGTCGAGGTCAAAGGGTCTTGAAGCGGTTTGGGGATCATCATTCCTTACAGACAATGCATGCATGGAATTAAATCCTCCAACACCTGCTTTGGTAATGGAAGCCTCGGAACCACCAGCGATCATAACCAGAGCCCGGCCTATCCTGATATGGTCGAACGCATTGATCAGGGCCACAGTAGAAGTAGCACAGGCAGCAACCGAACCATAGTTTGGTCCCCGGAATCCATATTTCATAGAGATCTGTCCTGAGGCGATATCCGAAATCATTTTCGGAATGAAGAAGGGATTAAATCGTGGAGTACCGTCACCTTTGGCATAGGACATCAACTCTTCCTCAAAAGTGAGAATTCCACCGATGCCGGATGACATGATTACGCCAACCCGGTCGCCGTCAAGTTTCTCAAAATCAAACCCGGCATCTTTAATAGCCTCGTCTGCCGTAATCAAAGCATACTGGCAATAAGGATCCAGCTTTCTTGCCTCTTTTCGGTCAAAGTAATTGCCTGCATCGTAATTCTTGATTTCGCAGGCAAACTTTGTCTTGTGAAGGGTGGTGTCAAAACGGGTAATTGCTGCTGCCCCGCTAACCCCGTTGAATAATGCTTCACGGAATTCCTGTGTGGTATTACCTATCGGCGTCAGCGCACCGAGACCAGTAACAACTACCCGTTTTAATGCCATAATCCTTACCCAAATTTATGGTTAAGTTACCCTTTGATATTGTTTTCAACGTAATTGATGGCGTCTCCTACGGTGGAGATCGTCTCAGCCTGATCATCCGGAATTGCAAGGTTAAATTCCTTTTCAAATTCCATGATCAGTTCAACGGTGTCCAGGGAGTCAGCCCCAAGGTCATTGGTGAAACTTGATTCACGGGTAACCTCTGATTCGTCAACGCCCAGCTTGTCTACGATAATCGCTTTAACTCTGGATTCAATGTCTGACATAGCTTTAATGTTTTAATTAATAATTAATTATGCACTCAACCTGACAAATTTTGCCATGCAAATAAAGCACATCTGGACCTGATTTTCAAAACTTTTGGGCTTTTTTTATTCAGGCAGTCAAAAATCACTGATATTTTTTGAATTTAGCAGGGCGATCGGGTATATTTATCCCCTTTTTCCCAACAATGTTCATAAGTGACAGAAAATGAATAATATAGCCATATTCGCTTCAGGTTCCGGATCCAATGCTGAACAAATTGTCCGGTACTTCCAGTCGGATCCGGAAGTGCATATTGTTCTGATACTTAGCAATAAGGCGGATGCATATGTACTTGAACGCGCGAAAAATCTTTCGGTACCCTCATTTGTATTTACCCGCACGGATTTTTATGGTTCTCCCAGAGTGCTGGAAAAACTCCGGGAAGTTAATGCCGATACCCTGATTCTCGCAGGGTTCATGTGGCTCATGCCTGCCAATATTCTTGAAGCTTATTCCGGCAGGATTCTCAACATACATCCGGCTCTGCTCCCGGATTTCGGGGGCAAGGGAATGTACGGGCATTATGTGCATGAGGCTGTGATCAGGAATGGCAGGGAAAAATCCGGCATCACCATTCATCTGGTTGATGAGGAATATGACCGGGGGAAGATCCTTTTCCAGGCCGAATGTCCGGTACTGCCCGAGGATACTCCCGATTCACTCGCCGGGCGCATTCATCAGCTGGAGCATCTGCATTTTCCTCAGCAGATCAAAAAGTTCCTGCAGTCGTTTTAATACCCGCCTTGTATTTTTCGAATTCCGCCTTGTAATTCTTAACGATTGAATCAAAAACCGGCTTGTTTTTCGGTTCGATCGGTTCAACAGGCGGTGCTTCAATCTTAAGGGGGTCCACCGGACGCCCGTTTTGCCAGATACGAAAATCGAGGTGTGGACCGGTAGATAGTCCTGTGGTTCCTACATAACCGATGACCTGTCCCTGCTTCACTGCGGCGCCAACGGCAATACCGCTTCCATATTTTGAAAGATGCATGTACCCGGAAGTATAGGTTCCGTTATGCTTGATCTTTACCATATTACCTGATCCATTGTCATAGCTTTTCTGAATCACCTTGCCGTCTCCGATCGCGATGACTGGCGTTCCTGTGGGCGCGGCATAATCGACACCATGGTGGGCACGGCGAATTCTTAGTACGGGATGCATCCGGCTGTTGGAATATCTGGAACTAATCCTGAAGGTTGTTTTAGGATCCAATGGGGCTTTAAGGAAAGCACGCTTAAGACTTTCACCTATAGTGTTGAAATAACCCAACCGCCCGTTCTGAACATACTGAAAGGCCTCGAACCACCTGCCGGAATAGCGGAAACGGGCTGCAAGCACCTTGCAGCCTATGGTGACCTCCCCAACCACCTGACTTTCGTAAATCACTTCGAACTTATCTCCCCGGTTTAGCGAATAGGGATCGATCATCCATTGAAATACTGTGGAAATTTCAGAGACCATCTCAAGAGATGCTCCCTGATCCTCCACTGCATTCCATAGGCTGGACCGGATCTCGCCTTCCATATACTTAACTTCTGTAGTCACCTCTTTCTGCTTCATCGAAACAGCCAGGGAGTCGCGGAAATCATAAACCACATATTCTATCGCATTCTTCTCATAAATCATGTAATTCAAAATATGGGAAGAATCCGGGGCGTAATAGAAGTGCATCTGGTTGCCCGACCTGATGTTTCTCACATCAAAAACATACTTGTAGTTACGGGCGATTTTATCAATGGTCTGCAGCGAAACGCCCCGGCCGACCAGAATATCAGAAAGGAACTGATCAGAACGTACGTAGATGTTTTCTTTATGAAAGGAGTCTTCAGGGAAATTGAATTCATCATACCGGACCTCCTGCACGGGTATCGGTCCTGTATCGGGATAGCCTTTGAGAAGGATAACCCAGTTGATATGCGTGGCAAGCCATAACAGGATGATTATCAATATACCCAGACCTCCTCGGATAATGGCCTTCTTTCGTGTGGGAAAGATTCTCTTCAGGATCGTCAGTGCTTTTTGCAGGATTACCCGGATTTTGTCTGTGGGGATCATCAGCAGTTTCGTTTAATAGACAATATTAATGATGCGTTTTGGCACAACAACTATCTTTTTTAGTGCGGCTCCCTGGAGGTAATGGCCGGTCTGCTCGTGTCCCCTTACTCTCTGTTCAATTTCAGAGACACTCAGGTCGGCCGGCAGTTCCAGTTTGAAACGCATCTTTCCATTAAACGAAACCGGGTACTCAATAGTATCTTCAACCAGGAAAGTTGGGTTAAGGACCGGCCAGGTGGCAATTGAAATCGTGTGGGAATGGCCGGTCTGGTTCCATAATTCCTCAGCCAGGTGAGGCGCAAACGGTGCAATCAGGATTAACAGCGGCTCGAGTATTTCAGATTTCCTGCATTTGAGATCGGTCAATTCATTCACGCAAATCATGAAGGAGCTGACAGAGGTGTTGAAAGAGAACCGTTCAATATCGTCCTGAATTTTTTTAATGGTTCTGTGTAATACCTTTAGTTCTGCTGCCGTGGCTTCCTCCGAGGTAACCGACAGATGTTCGCCATCGGCGTAGAACAGTCTCCAGAGCTTTTTAATGAACTTATAGACTCCGTCAATACCGTTGGTGTCCCAGGGCTTGGACTGCTCGATGGGGCCCAGGAACATCTCGTAGAGACGGAGCGTATCGGCGCCGTATTTTTCAATGATCACATCGGGATTGACCACATTGAACATCGATTTTGACATTTTCTCGACGGCCCATCCGCAAATGTATTTTCCGTTTTCCAGGATAAATTCCGCCTGGGTGTATTCCGGATTCCAATTCCGGAAAGCATCCAGATCAAGCACATCATGCGAAACGATATTAACGTCAACGTGAATAGGCGTTGTCTCATACTGATCCTTGAGCCCGAGGGATACGAAAGTATTGGTTCCCTTGATCCGGTAAGCAAAATTGGACCGCCCCTGGATCATTCCCTGGTTGATCAGTTTTTTGAAAGGCTCATCCTTGCAGACATATCCGGTATCAAAAAGGAACTTATTCCAGAAGCGTGAATAGATCAGGTGGCCCACCGCGTGTTCGGTACCGCCGATGTAAAGGTCGACATCCTGCCAGTATTCATTGGCTTCACGGGATACCAGCGCCTGGTTGTTCCGGGGGTCCATATACCTG
>CAYQFT010000001.1:52184-65772 GCA_964416825.1 uncultured Porphyromonadaceae bacterium | reverse complement strand
ACCCCGATACCTTAAACCCCGTACCCCAAACCATTTCAACCATTTCAACCATTTCAACCATTTCAACCCTTTCAACCCTTTCAACCTCTTCCACCATGAAATTCGAAACCCTTCAGATCCATGCCGGGCATACACCGGACTCAGATACTCTCAGTCGTGCAGTACCTATTTACCAGACCAGCTCTTACATATTCCGTGATGCGGACCATGCTGCCGGCCTCTTTGACCTCACGGAGCCGGGATTTATATACTCGAGAATCGGTAATCCAACCGTTGATATTTTCGAGAAACGCATAGCCGCGCTGGAAAACGGTGTGGGTGCTATTGCTGTCTCATCGGGCCATGCTGCGCAGTTTCTTGCCCTGAATAACATACTCAGGCTGGGTGATAACCTTGTTTCCTCTCCATTTCTATATGGCGGCACCGTTTCACAGTTCAGGCACAGTTTTAAAAACCTTGGGGTGGAAGTCCGATTTGCAAAATCTGATAAGCCCTCTGATTTTGAACATCTGATTGATGAAAAGACTCGCGGAATCTATGTGGAAACAATCAGTAACCCGGGGTTCTCGGTCCCTGATTTTGAAAGTTTTGCAGCCCTTGGCTCAAAGCATGGGATCCCTCTCATTGTGGACAATACCTTTGCAGCTGGCGGATACCTCTGCAGGCCGATTGATTATGGAGCCAATATTGTGGTGGAGTCTGCGACAAAATGGATCGGCGGTCATGGTAGCACTATTGCGGGGGTTATTATCGATGGAGGAAATTTCTCATGGGACAATGGCAAATTCCCACACTTTACAGAACCTTCTCCGGAATATCATGGAATCCCCTGGTTTAAGCAGTTCGGAAATCAGGCTTTCATTGTAAGGGCAAGAACTATCGGCCTGCGGGATTTCGGTCCGTCAATCAGTGCGCTGGATGCATTTCTGCTTCTACAGGGAGTTGAAACTCTCTCCCTGAGAGTCGACCGACATTGCGGGAATACCCTGGCACTTGCCAGCTGGCTTCAGTCGCATCCCCAGGTTGAAAGAGTCAGCTATCCGGGCCTTCCGGGCGATCCCAATCATGACCTGGCCAGGAAATACCTGCACAATGGGTTCGGAGGAGTTCTGTCATTTATCCTGAAAGGTGATAAACAGCGCAACCGCCACCTCGTGGAAAAATTTTCTCTTGCCAGCCATCTTGCTAATGTCGGGGATACCCGAACCCTGATTATTCAGCCAGCCGCTACTACGCACCAGCAGTTATCAGAAGCCGACCAGCTGGCAGCAGGAGTGCATCCGAATATGTTCAGGGTTTCGGTCGGGCTAGAGCATATTGACGATATTATTGCAGATTTTCAACAAGCAATAAGCAAGATATGACACAGCTTGAACCTCATATATTTGAATTCACCACCCCGCTGAAATTAGAATGCGGACGTGAAATCAGCCGGTACCAGGTGGCTTTTCATACTTTCGGAAGGCTGAATGAAACCCTGGATAATGTGATATGGGTGGGCCATGCCCTTACGGCCAATTCTGATGTTTACGATTGGTGGCCGGGAATGGTAGGCCCGGGTTTGCTTATGGATACCGATAAATATTTCATTATCTGCGCAAATATTCTGGGATCCTGCTATGGTACCACCGGCCCGCTGTCCAAAGATCCGCTGACGGGAAAGCCCTACTTAAAGGATTTTCCGCTGATAACGGTAAGGGATATGGTCAAGGCTCACCAGGCCCTGAGGAAGTTTCTGGGAATAAAAAAGATACACCTCGGAATCGGCGGTTCTCTTGGAGGTCAGCAGATTCTGGAATGGGCCATTCAGGAGCCAGACCTTTTCCGGTACATTGCCCCGGTGGCAACCAATGCAAAGGCATCTGCCTGGGGAATCGCCTTTGATGAGGCACAGCGGATGGCCCTCTATGCAGATGAATCCTTCGCTCGTGGAGACCTTGATGGCGGCTCTGCCGGAATCCGCGCTGCAAGGGCAATGGCGCTGCTGAGCTACCGCAATCGGAACACCTATGAAAAAACACAGACCGATCCAGATGAAAACAGGCTCGATGAGTTTAAGGCCTGTTCCTACCAGCAGTATCAGGGAGAGAAATTAGACCGGCGGTTTAATGCCTATTCCTACCACACCGTGACAAAATCATTGGATTCACACAATGTCGGCCGCGGAAGGGGAGGAGTAAGCAAGGCCTTGTCGGCCATCAAGGCTCAAACCGTTGCCGTAGGTATTTCAAGCGATCTGCTTTTCCCGCCGGAAGAACAGAAACTTATAGCTGAGAATGTTCATGATGCTGAGTATCATGAAATAGATTCATTTTATGGTCATGATGGCTTTCTTATTGAAGTAGAAGCACTGACCGCAATTATAAAACCGATAATAAATCAGGAGCAATATGAAAACTAAGGAAAGTGGAAAACTTGTGATCGGGCTATTCGGATTTGGCGTTGTTGGGCAAGGCCTGTATAAGGTACTGCAGGAAGTTCAAACAGCCGATGCCTCGATAAAATCGATATGCGTCAAGCATCAGGATAAACAGAGGTTTCTCGAACCTGATCAGTTTACTTACAACCCGGATGACTTGTTAAATGATCCGGAAATAAACCTGATTGTTGAATTGATTGATGACCCAGACGCAGCCTATGAGATTGTTAGGACTGCGCTTCTGAATGGAAAATCAGTGGTAAGTGGCAACAAGAATATGCTTGCGCACCACCTTTCGGAACTGATCGGAATACAGAGGGAAAAGGAAGTTGCACTTCTCTATGATGCCTCGGCTTGCGGCAGTATCCCCGTGATCCGAAACCTTGAAGAGTACTATGATAATGATCTGCTTCAATCTATTACGGGCATTCTGAACGGATCGTCGAATTTCATCCTGACCCGTATTTTTCAGCAGAACTGGGATTATGAAAAGGCGTTGAAGCATGCGCAGGAACTTGGTTTTGCGGAAAGCAACCCGGTATTTGATGTTGACGGCTATGACAGCATGTACAAACTGGTCATTCTGGGTCTTCATGGATTTGGTTCCCTGGTCGACCCTGCTGAGGTATTTCATTACGGAATCAGCACCATATCTGAGTTTGATATTCGTTATGCCCGTGAAAAGGGGAAGAAGATTAAGCTGGTGGCCCAGGTGACCAAGGTGAACGGCCGCAAGTTCAGCATGTTTGTCCTTCCAAAGCTCGTAAACCCTGATGAGTATATTTATAATGTTGAGGATGAGTATAATGGAGTGATCATCGAAGGGCAGTTCTACGACAAGCAATTCATGTTTGGCAAGGGTGCAGGCGCTTTCCCAACCGGATCAGCAGTCCTTTCGGATATAACTGCCAGAAAGCATAAATACCGTTATGAATACAAAAAACTGAACTTTTTCACACCGCCGGTGTATACAAGGGACCTGACCGTGGAGGTATACCTGCGGTACCATGATCTGGTTGATCTCAGTCATTTTGATTTTGAGACGATTACTGAGAAATATACCGGACAGGATTATAACTTTGTAATCGGTCGGATCCGCCTTGAGAACCTTTTCAAATTGAAAAACCTGGTGCGTAAGTTAAACGTATTCCTGGCCTGGACCGGCAAAATCGAATAAAATGAAAAAAAGCAATTCTTTTCAGCGTTTCTCGGAGGCTTTATCACATGGAATTCAGGTTCTTGACGGCGCCATGGGAACAATGGTCCAGAAATTGGGGCTGACAGAGCAGGACTATCGGATTCCGGAGCTGCAGAACCATTCGGTGCCGCTGAAAGGAAATCATGATTTACTGAATCTCAGCAGGCCCGATGCCATTACAAAGATACATGAAGCTTACATAGCGGCTGGTGCCGGAGTTATTGAAACGAACACCTTTAATGCAAATGCAGTCTCCCAATCGGATTATGGACTTGAAAACTTTGTGTACCGCATTAATTATGAAGCCGCCTGCTTAGCAAGGAAAGCAGCGGGCGACCGGGTTTTTGTGCTTGGTGCAATAGGCCCTACAAACCGGACGGCTTCCATGTCGCCCAAAGTTGAAGATCCGGGATATCGGAATATCACTTTTGACCAATTGGTGCAGGCTTACCGCGAGCAGGCCGGTGCACTGCTTGATGGCGGAGTAGACGGCTTGCTGATTGAAACCATATTTGATACACTCAATGCCAAGGCAGCTATTTATGGTATCCATGAGGAATTTGAAGCCCGGGGCGAGGAATGGCCCATCATGATTTCGGTTACCATTACAGATGCAAGCGGCCGCACACTTTCTGGTCAGACCCTTGAAGCATTTTATTACACCGTGCGATATGCGCACCCTCTCGTAATCGGACTTAACTGTGCCCTGGGAGCGAAGGAATTGCTGCCTTATCTGAGGGAATTGAGACGGTTAGTGGATCATGACAATCTGGGGTCAACCAGACATACCTCATTTGTCAGCGCCCACCCAAATGCCGGCCTGCCCGATGAATTAGGAGGGTACAGCCAAAGCGCAAAGGAGATGGCAGAATGGGTCCGGATTTTTATTGAGGAAGGCCTAGTCAACCTTATCGGCGGCTGCTGTGGAACAACACCGGAGCATATCGCAGAAATCGCAGCTCTGACCCGTAAATCACAACCTCCCAAACTTAATCAACTCAATCAACTCAATCAACTCAATCAACCAGGACGGGCGCGCGCCGCGACGCCCCTACAAGAACAAATTTCTCGACCGACCATTCTGGCAGGCCTCGAACCCCTCATCATCAGGCCTGATTCCAATTTTATCAACATCGGGGAACGAACCAATGTGGCTGGTTCTAAAATGTTTGCACGGCTGATCCGAGAAGAGAAATTCGAGGATGCACTGGCCGTTGCCCGGGAACAAATCGAAGGCGGAGCTATCGTTATTGATGTGTGCATGGACGATCCCCTGATTGATGCTGATGTGGCCATGGGGAAGTTTCTCAGGATGGCAGGCACAGATCCAGATATTGCCCGTGTACCATTTATGATCGATTCATCAAGATTCTCGGCCATTCAGGAAGGACTCAAGAATATTCAGGGAAAACCGGTTGTAAACTCTATCAGCCTGAAAGCTGGAGAGGCTTCATTCCTCGAACAGGCGCGGTTTGTTAAACGATTCGGCGCAGCGCTTGTAGTCATGCTTTTTGATGAAGCGGGCCAGGCTGACACTTTTGAAAGAAAGGTTGAAATTGCCCGGCGATGCTATGACCTTCTCACTGAAAAGGCAGGATTCCCGCCGGAAGATATCATTATAGACCCGAATGTGCTGGCTTTGGCAACGGGACTGGAAGAGCACAACCGGTATGGAGTAAACTATATTGAGGCAACCCGATGGATCAAGCAAAATCTGCCTGGTGTGAAAGTGTCAGGCGGTGTGAGCAATCTCTCCTTTGCATTCCGTGGCCAGGAGCAGGTCCGGCAGGCACTTCATGCCGTTTTCCTTTATCATGCCATCCGGGCAGGAATGGACATGGGAATCGTGAATCCTTCCCTCCTCCAGGTTTACGATGAAATTGACCCCGATCTGCTCAAGCTGGCTGAGGATGTGGTTCTGAATCGCCGCAAGGATTCGACAGACAGGATGCTGGCGTTTGCGGAGAAGACGGTAAATAGGGGAGACTCTGAGACGGTAAGACGCGGAGACCTGAATGCCTGGAGGCAGGATGGCGTGCGGGAACGTCTGGTTCATGCTCTGGTAGCGGGAATAACGGATTATATTGATGAAGATACAGAAGAGGCCCGCAAGGGTTTTGAATTTGCCCTCGACGTCATTGAGGGGCCGCTGATGGATGGAATGAATGTGGTTGGGGATCGGTTTGGCTCCGGTAAAATGTTCCTGCCGCAGGTAATCAAAAGCGCACGGGTAATGAAAAAGGCCGTGGCTTACCTCACGCCGTTTATTGAGTCGGAGAAGAAAGCCGGTGCAGCGTCCAATGCGGGAAAGATTGTGTTGGCCACAGTAAAGGGAGATGTTCACGACATTGGTAAAAATATCGTCGGGGTTATACTGCAGTGTAACAATTATGAAGTGATTGACCTCGGAGTTATGGTCCCCTCAGAAAAAATCCTGGAGACGGCCAAGCGGGAGAATGCCTCTGCAATAGGCCTGAGCGGCCTTATAACTCCATCGCTGGAAGAAATGTCTTATGTTGCCGCCGAAATGGAACGGCAAGGTTTCAGAATTCCTCTTCTGATTGGGGGGGCAACAACCTCCGAGCTTCATACGGCCCTGAAAATCGACCCCAATTATTCTGGCCCGGTTGTTCACGTCAGGGATGCCTCAAGGGTGGTTGGGGTCACCGCGGCCCTGATCTCGGAAGAACGAACTGCCTTGCGTAAATCTGAGATCAAGTCATCATACGAGAAACTGCGGATTGATTATTCCAACCGGGATCAATCGGCAGGGTTTATAACCTTGTCGCAGGCCAGAGAGAATGGCCTAAAAGTAAAAATCAAAGCGGATGCCGGTTTAATGCCAGCTAAACCCAACAAACCAGGCATTACGACCTATTACGATTTTCCGGTTGAGGAATTGATTCCTTATATCGACTGGTCATTTTTCCTTTATACCTGGGATATCAGGGGACGCTATCCGGCATTGCTGAATGATCCGCTCAAAGGCGAGGAAGCACGAAGCCTGATTTCCGATGGCAAAGAGATGCTGCAGGAAATAATCGGGAATAAATGGCTCATCGCAAATGGCCTTGTCGGAATATTTCCAGCCAATGGCATTCAGGATGATATTGTGGTTTTTGATCCTGAGAATCCGGACACTGAAATCGAAAGATTCTTTTTTCTCCGGAATCAGGAACAGAAAGAGGCTGGCATACCCAATCTGTGCCTTTCCGACTTTATTTATCCAAACGGCTCCGGAGTTCAGGATTACATCGGGCTTTTTGCCTGTACAGCAGGCATAGGCGCCGATGAAAAGGCTAAAGAATTTGCCGAACAGAATGATGATTACAGGTCCTTGATGATCAAGGTTCTGGCAGATCGTCTGGCCGAAGCATTTGCCGAATGGCTGCATGAAAAAGTCAGGAAAGAAATCTGGGGTTATGCACCCGAAGAAAAACTCAACCCTGACGATATGCTGAAGGAAGCCTATCGCGGGATAAGGCCGGCAATCGGATATCCCAGCTGTCCTGATCATCAGGATAAAATCTCCCTATTCAGATTGCTGGATCCGGAAGGTAAAACAGGCATAGAACTTACTGAAACCCTGGCCATGAATCCCGGAGCATCAGTGGCAGGACTCTATTTTGCACATCCCGAATCGAGATATTTCCAGGTGGGTAAAATGAATGAGGATCAAATCAAGGACTATGCCCGCCGTCGCGGAATCTCAGTACAAACGGCCGAAAAGAATCTGGCTACATACCTTAATTACAGATGAAAGTAACTGAGCACATCAGTAAGAGGGACCGGACAAGAGTCTCCTTCGAGATCCTTCCTCCAACCAAAGGGTCGAGTATAAAAACGATATACGATACACTGGATCCGTTGATGGAGTTTAAACCGCCCTACATCAATATAACCTACCATCAGGCCGAGATCGACCTGAAACTAAGGCCCGATGGGCTTCTGGAGCCTAAGGTGGTACGGAAAAGACCTGGGACCGTAGCCATTTCAGCAGCAATCCTGAGCAGGTATCAGGTTGATGTGGTTCCACACCTAATCTGCGGTGGATTTTCAAGAGAGGAAACCGAAGATGCATTGATTGACCTTCATTATCTGGGCATCAATAATGTACTGGTCGTCAGGGGCGATGCCAATCCGCTATCGGGACGATTTATTGCCGAAAAAGGCGGCCACCAGTATGCGATCGACCTGCTCCGGCAGACCATTGATTTGAATAAGGGAAAATACCTGGAAGAGGATCTGGATAATCCGGAGGCAACCGACTTTTGCGTTGGCGTTGCAGGGTATCCGGAGAAACATCTCGAAGCGCCTAATGCTGAAAGCGATCTCTGCTTTCTGAAAGCCAAGGTCGATGCAGGGGCTGAATATATTGTGACTCAAATGTTTTTTGATAACCGTAAGTTCTTTGCTTTTGTCGACTCGTGC
Source organism: uncultured Porphyromonadaceae bacterium (assembly GCA_964416825.1). GTDB lineage: Bacteria > Bacteroidota > Bacteroidia > Bacteroidales > UBA12481 > UBA12481. The sequence continues at coordinate 57,724 of CAYQFT010000001.1, read as the reverse complement.
CGTGCTGCCGGTATAACTGTTCCAATTATTCCCGGCTTGAAACCGGTTTCCATTAAGAAGCACCTGAACTTGCTTCCACAAACATTCAAGGTAGACATACCTCCTGCCCTGGCCCGTGAAATGGACAAATGCACCACCAATGAAGCAGTCAGGCAGGTAGGCGTGGAATGGACGATTCAGCAGGCTAAGGAGCTGATGCAGAATAATGTGCCAATCATACACTTCTTTACAATGGGCCGTGCTGATAATATCTTGAAAATTGCCCGGGCAATATTGTAACATTAGTGCCATTGTTTTCAGTATTTTTAGTGCATGATGGAAGTCGATCTTTTTATTCCTTGTTTTATTGATCAACTATTTCCCGATACCGGGTGGAACGTTCACCGTGTTCTCGAAAACGTGGGGTGCTCGGTTCTTTACAATCCGGAACAAACCTGCTGCGGCCAGGCAGCCTATAATGCAGGTCATTGGGATATCGCCAGGGAATTGTCCGTTAAGTTTTTGAATGATTTCAGCGGATCCCGCCCTATCGTTTGCCCGTCAGCCTCCTGTGCAGGGTATGTCAAGAATTATTACGCAGGGCTGCTGAAGGGAACCATTTATGCCAACCAGTTTAACCGGCTTAAACCACAAGTATACGAGTTTACCGATTTTCTGATTAACGTGATGCAGGTGCGTGACGTTGGAGCCAGGTTCAAAGGTAAGGTAACCTACCATGATTCCTGCGCTGCGCTGCGCGAGTATGGAATTAAGAGTCAACCAAGAGCCCTGCTGGAGAAAGTCAGGGGGCTGGAGCTACTCGAAATGACTGGCACCGAAACCTGCTGTGGATTTGGAGGAACCTTCTCCATTAAGCATGAGCCGATTTCTACTGCCATGGCTGAACAAAAAGTGGCGAATGCCCTCGCAACAGGAGCTGAATACATAACAAGCACTGAGGTCTCCTGTCTGATGCACCTTGAATCCTATATAAGAAAGCACCATCTCGGGATCCGCTGCATGCATATTGCTGATATCCTAGCAACCAGCGACCAGGGGGTGCTGTTTCATTGACGAACCAGTAACCAGCAACCAGTAACCAGTAACCAGTAACCAGTAACCAGTAACCAGTAACCAGTAACCCTATGAAACGAAAAGGCCTACTCATCAGCATCGGAATTCTTGCACTGCTCGCCATAACCGTTGTGGCCGGGCCAAGAAGTTCCAAACCAGTTCTTGGCAAGGAGTTGCCAAAAATCGCACTTACCTCGGAACAGGTAAAATTGTATGTAGATGTCAAGGAAGCTCGGGTCCCTAATATTAAGCCGGGCAACGCCTCTGAGGTGCATTACGCAAATGACAGCCTGAAGAATCAGACTGAGTATTGCCTGCTGTACCTTCATGGATTTTCTGCCTCACCAAAGGAAGGGTATCCTTCGCACGTTAACCTGGGCAAAGCTTACGGAATGAATGTGTACATACCCCGATTGGCCGAGCATGGCTTAAACGATCCTGAAGCCTTGCTGAATATGACGCCGGATAACCTCTGGGAATCTGCCAAGGAGGCGCTGGTACTGGCTAAGGCCTTGGGCAGGAAAGTAATTCTGATGGGAACCTCCACAGGCGGGACGCTTGCCTTGCAAATGGCCGCTGATTATCCCCAGGATATTGCGGCTTTGATACTCTATTCGCCCAATGTTCGGATTGCCGACAAAGCCAGTTGGCTCCTGGCAAGGCCTTTTGGTCTTCAGATTGGCCGGATGGTTATGAAAGGAAAATACAGAGTTCTTGAGGAAGACCCTAAAACAGATCCCTATTGGTATAATAAATATCGTGTTGAAGGGATCGTTTACCTTCAGATGCTTGTTGAAAAAACCATGAAAGCCAAGACATTCAAGGCGGTGACTCAGCCGGTATTTACGGGATACTACTACAAAGATGAAGAAAATCAGGATGGTACAGTTAGTGTCAAGGCGATCCTTTGGATGACTGAGAATCTCGGAACGACTCCGGAAAAGAAAGTTTCCGTTGCATTTCCGGATGCTGGTGCTCACGTAATCGGATGTGACCTTACTAATCCAAACTGGGAGAAGGTTTATAATTCCACCTCTGGGTTTCTAAAGGAAAAAATGGGTTTAACCCCGGTTAAATAGTCACTTCCGGGATCAGTCCGCGTTTTCGCAGCAAGGGTGCTATTTCGGGTTCTCTTCCCCGGAATCTTTTAAACAGGTTCCGCGGATCTTCAATGTTGCCTTTCGAGAGAATATTGTCGCGGAACGATTTTGCTGTTTTTTTGTCAAATAACCCCGCTTCGCGGAATGCTTCAAAAGCATCTGCATCCAGTACTTCGGACCAGATATAGGCATAATAGCCAGCCGAATAGCCTCCACTGAAAATATGATTGAAGAAGGTTGAGCGATATCGGGTTACAATTTCTGGTAACATCCCGATTTTTTGCATGGTCTCTGATTCGAATTCTGCCGGGTTTATGACAGTTTCTTCAGACAGTGTATGATATGCCAGGTCGAGAAGTGCCGCTGAAAGGTATTCCACAGTTGCGAATCCCTGGTTGAAGTGCCTGGAAACCCTGATTTTTTCAATCAACTCATCAGGGATTACTGCTCCTGTTTCGTAATGCTTTGCAAACATCCGGAGTATCTGCGGCTCGGAGGCCCAATTCTCCATGAACTGCGACGGCAGTTCGACAAAATCGCGCGGTACATTGGTTCCGCTCAGACTCTTGTAGGTGCAATCTGATAGCAGACTGTGCAAACCGTGACCAAATTCATGGAACAGGGTAGTAACCTCATCAAAATTCAACAATGACGGCCTTTCAGGTGTCGGTTTCGTAAAATTGAAAACATTCGTTACGACCGGAGTAACCTTTGTGTTGCTGACACGCCATTGCTCGCGGAAATTACTCATCCAGGCACCTGATTCCTTTGAGGCACGCGGATAGAAATCCATATACAGGATCCCAAGATGCGAATGATCGGGATCACAGATCTCATAACATCTGGCCTCAGGATAAGGCAGGGGAGTGTTTTTTATTTCCTTGATATTCAGATCATATAGCTCGGATGCAACCTTAAAGGCTCCGTCAATTACCGTTTCAAGCTTGAAATAGGGGCGGAGCATTTCATCATCGAGATCGAATCGTTCCTTCCGTAGTTTTTCAGAATAGAACCACCAATCCCAGGGCTTAAGCTCTGAAAGTCCATCAACCCTGGATGCCAAATCCTTCAGGTCGGCAGCCTCTTTTTGTGCGGCCGGAACTGCAGCTTCCCATACTTGTTTTAGCAATTCTTCAACATTCGCAGGATTTTTTGCCATGTTATCCTCAAGAGAATAATCTGCAAATGTGCTATAGCCTAAAAGATGAGATCGCCTGATCCGAAGGTTTATAATTTTGTTTATCAGCTCTTTATTGTCGTGAGTGTTATTGCGGTTGGACCTGTTAATGTAGGCATTGAACAGTTTTTCACGTAAATCCCTGCGGCGGGAGTACTGCATAAAGGGTATGAAACTGGGCTTGTGAAGGGTGAATAACCATCTCCCTTCGAGTCCCTCTTCCCGTGCAGCAGAGGACGCTCCTGACCGAACCGAATCAGGCAAGCCTTCGAGGTCGGCATCAGTATCAAGGATTAGTTTAAAATCATTGGTTTCCGCCAGCACGTTCTCGCCAAAGGTCAAGTTCAGTATGCTTAGCTCTTCATTGATCTGGCTCAGTGATTTTTTATCCTCAGAGGAAAGATTTGCCCCACCCTGAACAAAGTCTTTATAGGTTTCGTTTACCAGCCGGTTTTGCTCAGGTTGGAGCGATTCACACTCTTCACTCTCCCAAACATCCCGGATTCGTTCGAAAAGTTCCGGATTCAGGAAAATCGAGTCCTGATGCCGGGATAACTCCGGTGCCATCTCATTTGAGATTCGCTGCATTTCCTCGTTAGTGCTGGTTCCAAGCTGATTAAAGAATACGGCTGCAACCTGATCAAGGGCACGCCCTGAATAATCAAGCGCTTCAATGGTATTGAGAAAATTTGCCGGCTCGCTGTTTTTGCAAATACTGTCAATTTCTGATGTATGGATTCTTATGGCCTCCCGGAAAGCGGGAAGATAATGGGATTCCAATATCAGATCAAACGGGGGAACCCCGAAAGGTGTCGAAAAAGCAGATAAAAGGGGATTGTTCATGGTGGTAAAGACTGGCCGAAAGTAGGAATAGTTTCGTAATTTTAAGACTCTCAAAAACTGATAAAACCAATGAGCCGAACTGTTTTGTTTTATGTAACCCTCATGGGTGGTGTTTTGTTTTCCTCCTGTGCGCAGCAGACCCAAAAATATGCTGGAGTACCTTTTAAAGAAAAAGTGCCCCATGACTGGGAGAATCCTGCCGTAAATAATATTAACAAGGAAAAACCCAGGGCGTCCTTTTTCTCCTATGAGACCGAAATGGCCGCTTTGGCAGGAAACAGGGAAGGATCTGAGTTTTTTCACAACCTGAACGGCAAATGGTCATTCCATTTTTCCCCTAAGCCGGCAGACCGTCCATACTATTTTTATAAGGATGATTTCGATTGTAGTGACTGGGACCTGATCGATGTGCCATCAAATTGGGAATTAAAAGGTTATGGGATTCCGATCTATACCAATATTGTATATCCCTATCCGAACAATCCGCCATACATTCCTGCTGATAACAATCCTGTCGGGTCCTATAAGCGCGACTTCAGGATTCCTCCAAGCTGGAAAGACCGTGAAGTCTATATTCACTTCGGAGCGGTATCATCTGCTTTTTATATCTGGATTAACGGTGAAATGGTTGGTTACAGTGAGGACAGCAAAACACCGGCTGAATTCAATATCTCAAAATTTGTAAAACCAGGCAAGAACACACTCTCCGTGGAAGTTTACCGTTGGTGTGACGGCAGCTATCTTGAGGATCAGGACTTTTTCCGTTTGAGCGGAATAACCCGGGATGTGTACTTCTATGCAAGACGGCCGGTCCATATCAGGGATTTCTTCGTAACGTCAGATCTTAGCGACAATTATTCAGATGGAATTTTTGGGCTCGATATCGAACTTGAGAATACCGCCATCATAGATTCAACCTATGAACTGATGGTAGTTCTGACTGACGGGGATAAAGAGGTGTTCAGGTCGGGTAAAAAGATTGAACTCAAAGAAAGATCCATGCATGCCGTATTTGGCGAAACCTTGCCAAATGTGAGAAAATGGTCAGCCGAGCAGCCAAATCTCTATACGCTCCTGATCAGCCTGAAAAACCCCCGGGGCCGCATCCTGGAATCCACCAGCCTTTCAGTAGGTTTTCGGCGGATGGAAATGAAAAACAAGCAGTTTCTGGTCAATGGAGTTCCGGTATACCTTAAAGGCGTTAATATTCATGAGCATCATCCGGAAAACGGTCATGTTTTGGACGAGGCTACGATGAAGCTCGATATACTGACCATGAAAAGCCACAATATCAATGCGGTGAGAACTTCGCATTATCCGCAGCCGGAGAGGTGGTATGAACTTTGCGACCAGTATGGCCTTTACCT
>CAYQFT010000001.1:0-52174 GCA_964416825.1 uncultured Porphyromonadaceae bacterium | reverse complement strand
TGAAGCCAATATTGAGTCACATGGAATTGGGTATGACAAGGATGTGACTCTGGCCGACAAACCGGAATGGGCCGCATCCCACATGGAACGGACAATCAATATGGTTGAGCGCGATAAGAACCATCCTTCCGTAATCATCTGGTCACTGGGTAATGAGGCTGGTGATGGCCGGAATATGCTTGCTGATTATCAGTGGATCAAGCAACGGGATCCTTCCAGGCCTGTACAGTACGAAGGTGTTAATGAATCGATCCTTACATTGGAACGCCATACGGATATATGGTGCCCGATGTACGCTACTATTGATGAAATTGAAAAGTATGCACAGAATCCCGATAATGACCGTCCTCTAATTCAATGTGAATATGCCCATGCCATGGGGAATTCAGTTGGTAATCTTAAGGACTACTGGGACGTGATTGAATCCTATCCAAACCTTCAGGGCGGGTTCATCTGGGATTGGGTCGACCAGGGAATAACCAAAACAAGCGAGAAGGGAATCAAGTTTTGGGCCTACGGTGGCGATTGGGGACCCCCCGGCACGCCAACTGACGGGAACTTCTGTATCAACGGTCTCGTCTTTCCTGACCGTACACCTCATCCTTCCCTGAAAGAAGTAAAAAAGGTTTATCAATACATAAAATTCAGCAACGAGGACGTCACATCCGGAAAGATAAAAGTTATCAATGGCTATGGCTTTACGAGCCTCGGTGCGTTTGAGATCGCCTGGACACTGGAAGGTGACGGAAAGGTACTGGCAAAGGGAACCATTCCCTGCCCTGATATAACACCCGGTGAAGCAGCAACTGTAACCATTCCTTTCCGATCGCCGGTTCCTGAGCCTGGCGTGGAGTATTATTTGACTGTTAACGCTTTACGATCCGATTCCTGGACAATTGTTCCTGCCAATCATACGTATGCAGCAGAACAATTCAAACTCCCTGCTCAGAAAGAGCGCCAACTGGTTCCTTTTCAGGATTATTCCGATATGACCAATAAACAGGAGGGCAGCCTGGTAACCCTTGAGGGAAAGGACTTCAGCGTTGCATTCGATATGTCAGCCGGTAAAATGGTATCCCTTAAATACAAAAGAACGGATCTGCTTCAGCAACCCCTGATCCCTGATTTCTGGAGGGCTCCAACTGATAATGATTTTGGGAACGGCCTTCCGGAACGTTCTCTAATCTGGAAGAAAGCCGGGCGAAATGCCGTTCTAGCCCAGACCAGATCGGAGATGTCAAACCCGAAATTCGCCATTTTTGATTTCAGCTTTAACCTGCAGGATTCAACCGGTGTCTTTGCCGGATTGGCCTTGAGATATAAGGTATACGGATGCGGCGAGATTAGCGTAGATTATAGTTTCACTGCACTTCGGGAAGGATTGCCAGAGATTCCCCGCATCGGCATGAACATGATCCTGCCCGAGGAATTCAAAAATATTAAATACTATGGTCGGGGACCGTGGGAAAACTATTGGGACCGCAAGACCGGATCATTTGTCGGCCTCTATAAAACCAGCGCTGCCGAAATGTACACTCCCTATATAAGACCGCAGGAAAACGGATACCGAACGGATGTTCGCTGGTTTACCCTCACCAATGGACAGGGACAAGGCATCCTAATTGCCGGCGAGCCTTTGATCTGCTTCAGTGCCCTTCATAATACGACGGAAGATTTTACCAGTTTACACCGGAATTACAGCAGGCGATTGGAGAATCCGGCACAGTATAACCGCCACACCATCGATGTTACTCCTAAAAAGCTGGTTAGCGTGAATATTGACCTGGCCCAGATGGGCGTAGGCGGTGATGATTCATGGGGAGCAAGGACACATCCGGAATATCGGCTGGAAGGCAAAATATATCAGTACCGCTTTAGGCTGAGGCCGATCGGATTAATTGAGAATGAATCCTCCTTGGCACGTCAGAAACTTGATGGATTCAACTGATTGTAAAAAAAACGTAATTCTTCTTTTCGGCCATGATCCAGGCTATGCCATCTGACCCCCTGAATTGCGCCTTCCATTGCGTATAGCTGGCTCAGGCATGCATCCGGCATGATGGCCTGAATCCGGAGGAAAGCCTTTTCACTGCCAAGTGATCGGAATTCCTCCGGATTTTTTATTCCAGCCTGATGTAAGTGCTCAGCAAGTGTTATCCCGATATTCTGCATCTGGGTCAAGGCATTGAATCCTGATTCATCTATTTGATTCATAACGTATTGATAAAATTGAGGTTGAAGGTTTGGGTAGGTTAGATTCAAAGGAATATCCATAAATGTATGGACTTCAACTATTTCAAAGTCGGGAAGCTCGCCAAGCTCCTGGATTTCAGCAAGGAATATCTTACCAAAAACAGCTGCTCCTTCATAAGTTCCCTGGTAGGATACAACCGACTCCAGGTCAAAGGAAATGGCTCCGGTTTCCTCGAATAGTTCCCTTTGCGCAGCCTGATCAGCAGTTTCACCGGGTTCCAGATGCCCCGCAGGCAACTCCCAGGTCGTTCGGTCACGATGCCTTACCCAGATCCAGGAATTCCGGTACCGGGCAACAATGATCGCAAATGTATAGGCTGTTTGATCAGATAGGTGGGCGGGAAGAAATTCTATATCCGGTCTTACAGGTTGAACATTCGGTGCCATTCAGCAAAGATAGCTGCCTTATCAGAGCCATGAACGCCAATCCTGAATAAAACATCTTCATAGATTTTTTCATCGGATAACCTGGTCGGATCCTTGGAGAAAAATTTATCGCTGTATGCAATGATCTTTTCAGCCAGACTGACCGGAACCATGTCTCTGCGCGGGATTGGGAGGTTTTGTTCCTCAATGTCCTTAATCGTAATACCTGCGCCGGTATGCCTTTCGCAAACCAATGCGTGCAAGGGCAACCCTTCGCTGACAAGCAGGTCATGACCCATATAACCATGGCTGATATATGGCAAATCACCATAACAGCCTATTTCAGGAGCATGCGTATATAGAATTCCGATATCATGGAGCATACAGGCATCCCTGATAAATGCCTTTTCCTGGTCAGGCAAGTCCAGCTTTCCAGCAATCAGAAGGGCTTTTTCCATTACGGCGGTGCTATGCTCCAATAAAACCTGGCCAGCCAGCGAATGCGGGGCAAAGTACTTATGGAGGATCTGGATGGGGGCCAGGCTCATTTATCTGGCTCTAACGTTTCCTGATCCTGAGACCCTGGTATTTACCCTGGGATTCCCAGAGTAATAAACATTCCCGCTGCCGGATACACTGGCCTCAAGTTTTTCCACTACCCAAACATCCATATTCCCTGAGCCCGTGATGCGAACATCGGCACTTTGGGCTTCCAGTTTTTCTGCCTTGATCTTTCCGGATCCCGAAATGCCCAGATTCAACTTATCCGCAGATCCAGTGAGGAAAATGTCGCCTGAGCCGCTTACACTTCCGTCAATATCATCTGCTTCTATATCAAGATTGAGGGTGCCGGAACCTGATATTCTGAGCTCGAGGTCCTTTTTTCCGGTAAAGTGATTCTGGGTGTAAACATCCCCGGAGCCAGAAATCTTGATCAACTTCAAGTTCTCGAGCGTGATATATATTTTCAGCGTTTCAGCTTTCCAGACCGGCTTCTTGCCTTCAATTCTCCATACCTCATCAGAAACATCAAGAATCAAATTGTCAATGATATTCTCTTGCCCTTCAATCCTGACTGTCTGCTCAGAACCCTGAGTCAGATATATCTTCGCGTTTCCAGGTACAGTAATTCCCGAGAACTTCTTTATTTCAACCTTTCTCTCAATCACTGGTCCCTCGCCCTCAAGGCCGTTCCAGGGCATACCCACATAACAAGATGGCGTCAGTACTATAAAAATCAAGATAAGGAAATTTACAATATTGGTTTTCATGGGTTTGTTGTTTTTGAAAGTAAAGATAAGACGAACAATCTGGCTGACAAGTTACATTTTCATCGGAGACAAACGGATCTCTTTAACATCCCATCCACCGGTAACATATTGGTATAAGATTTCTATTCCACCAAAGTTTTCTTTTGTGTATTCATCAATCAATAAAATAGTTCCGATAAAATTCATGCTGCCGTCCCTGTTTCTGGGTGTTGCCTTGAATTGGGAATATCCTGACGGTAGAATTTCTATATTCCTGACGGGTAAACCACCGGATCCGAAAGCTTTTGCGACCTTCGACTCACCCGGGACATCGACCCGGTGCAAGGTTCCGTCAAGCATGTGGATTTCAAGTTGCTTCCCGGTGACAAAACGGACTGCATCAGGCAGGAAGTCAAAGGAATTAAATACCAGAATAGGCTCCTTAAACTGCAAAGAGTAAATAAACTGCCGGGTAACCTTACCATCAGGGCTTAAAGGAACTGTAATCCAGGCATCCAGAGTAGCAGACCCGTCAGTGTCATCAAACTGCATGGATGGCAAATAGGAATATTCCAAATCGGGAAGGTTTTCGACATATCGTTCGCCGCTCTTATAATCCAGTACCAATATTAATCGCTGGTATGTTGTTTTTCCAGTATCTGCAGGCTGAGCCAATAAGCTGGTGGTCCAGGTTACCTTGCGGGTCTGGGTTACCGTTCTTTGAACGATTTCAGTAGCCGCATCGATGTCATATTCACCGCTGACCCAGGCCGATGCCATTGAGAGAGAGAATACCAGGTCGCCATATTCGGTATCATCCTTAAATACACATGAATAACCGTTATTGATCCAGGTGGCAGAGTACCTTACCCGCTTATCAGACGGTGAGGTGGTGCCGGCAGTGATCGGGGGGCCAAGTATTCTGGATACATCCTGCACGAGTGAATCCCTTCTGAGTGAGTCATTTCGCATGACTTCCCGCTCATAGGCATTTCTTACAGCTGTATCCCGCATGATCCGGTCGGCAAAGGCCTGATCCACAGGTTTTGCCGGATGAGAGAACCGAAATTGCATGCGCGAAATATCCTCGTTGGTGAAATAGAAGGCCAGGGTACCGGCCTGGTTTAAACAAAAATCCTTATAGGAGAGTCCGGCAATGAAAGCCTGACCACTCAATGTGTCAATAATCTGCTCACCTTCACCCTTCAATCGGACCAGATCATCATAATTCCACGATTTGAGAATCCTGTAGGGATCCCAGGGAAATCCGGGCTGCTCCTGACCAGACAAACTCATTGGTATTTTTGCACCTAATAAACAAATCAATAAAAGGACAAATCTTTTCATTGTTACCATATTATTCAATGAGGCCAGTTTCAGCCCGGCCAAGAAAACAATATTCAGTTAATAATTCTTTAAGCTGTTCCAGAACAGGGACAACAGGCTCCGGGCCGTAAAATCCGGTTATCAGCATTAAAACCCTTGATGTATCCACTCGGATGCGAGTTCTCGTGCAATCGGATGTGGGATTGCCAATAACTCCCACACTGTCACGGTAAACTGGAAGCGATTCCACGTTCAAGTCTCCCCGGCCGATTGCTTCAAACTCCTCGCCAGGATTTCCGATCCCCAGTCCGATGCTTCCCTTGACCAGATCATAGTCAAATCCCCCGATCGTAATCCCGGATCTTAAGGAGACGAGGTTTAGAACATCAACCGCGGTATTTATCCGATATAACTGCTGGCCTTTGACGATTCTTCTCATTAGTGCTTCCGCGGAAAGCCGGTAGCGGTTGGGATCCTTACCAAGTTCTCGATAGGCTTGTTTTCCGGCTTTAATGCCAGCCACCTGTCTGATTGATTCCGCATCCATTTTTGTGGATATCTCGCTGCACCTTGAATTTATCAGCTCCCAGAGAGATTCATTGTTCTCTCCGTTGCGGATGGTCCCCGATAAGAAACCTACCACCAGATTGGGAAAATAATTCCTGATTTCAGGTTGTATCACCAGGTGCATCATCATGCCTTTTTTGGTGAGAGGTTCTGCAGTTCAAACATATAGCGGTATTCGCCTTGCTGATCCATTAAATCAGCATGAGAACCCGATTCTGTGATCTGGCCATCCCGGATTACATAGATACGGTCAGCATTCTGGATGGTTGACAGCCTATGGGCGATAATGATGGTGGTACGATTCCGCATCAGTTCCAGGAGTGACTCCTGAACCATCTTTTCCGATTCAGAATCCAGGGAGGAGGTGGCCTCATCGAGAATCAGAATCGGTGGATTACGGTAAACCGCGCGGGCCAGGCAGAGTCTCTGCCTTTGCCCGCCAGAAATCGTGCTGCCGCGGTCCCCCAAACGGGTTTCCAGGCCCTCCGGAGTCTGACAGATGAATTCCCAGGAGTTGGCTACCTGAGCCGCTTCGGTTATTGCCTGACGATCAGGATTTTCATCACCAAATGCAATATTGGCGGCAATGGTGTCATTAAACAGTAGTGGGTCCTGCGGAACCATTCCAATTAAGTTTCGCAGCGCGGTGGTCCTAATCTTTCGAACATCTACTCCGTCGATCAGAATCTGTCCGCTGTCGGTCTCATAAAACCTTGCCAGCAGGTCGGCCAGTGTCGATTTTCCTGAGCCTGAAGGCCCTACCAGGGCAACAGTTTCCCCTTTCCGGATCGACAGGCTGATGTTTCGGATAACCGGCTGATCGGAATATGCAAAACTTATGTTCTCAAATTCGATAGAATCAGAAAACCCGGTGGGAGTATGTGCATCAGGATCATCCTGGATCGTTACAGGCGCTTCAAGAACCTGATTTATTCGATCTATCGACGCAAGTCCCTTGTTGAGATGATAATATGCCGTTGAAAAGGATTTTGCTGGGGTGAGTATCTGCGAGAAGATCGCAATATAAGCGATAAAGGAGGGGGCACTTAGTCCGCCCTGGCCTTTCAGAACCAGGTTTCCGCCGATGACCATTAGCCCCACAACTACCAGGGAGCCGAGAAATTCTGATAGAGGAGAGGCAAGATCGCGCCTTCGGGTAATCGAATTCATGATCCGGGTAAAGGCCTGATTTTCATTTTGAAAGCGTTTCTCAGACCAGTTTCCCGCATTGAAGGCTTTTATAATCCTTAGTCCCGAAAGGGTCTCCTCAAGTGTTGACATCAGAACCCCCATCTGGCTCTGGCTTTTAGCGGATGTTTTCCGAAGATTTTTGCCCATCGTGCCTATAAGTACCCCGCTGACTGGTAAGAGAATCAGCACAATTAGTGTCAGGCTTGGGCTCATGAATACCATCCCGGCCAGAAAGATCAGAATGTTTAAGGGATCTCGGAAAAACTTCTCCAGCGATGCCATCACAGACCATTCAATCTCCTGTACATCCTGAGTCAGGCGGGCCATGATATCTCCTTTCCTCTCACGGGTATGGTAGGACAGGGGGAGATCCAGAATTCGCCGGTATATTTTGTTCCGGATATCGCGGGTAACTCCGTTCCGGATCGGTGCCATGAAATAGTTGGCGAGGTATATATTGGATGTTTTTAAAAAGAACAGAGCAACTGCCAGGCCGCTGACAAATAAAAGCGCAGCCGGTTTTCCCTGCTGTTCAATCAGGTGGCCAAGAAAATAATTGAAGTTTTGCTCTAAAGAATGCCTTGAGAGTTCAAAGGGTACCTGTGTTGGTGCGGTCCCATGGAGGTCAAACAGAACTCTAAGGAATGGCCCAATCATGATCAGGCTAAGGAGGGAAAACAGCACCCCGAAGATATTAAACAGAATATTGAGTGAAGCATACACCCGATAAGGGAAGACATACTCTCTCAGGATAGTGAAAAATGCTTTCATCAATGGGATTCCCTAAACACCTATAAACGCAGTATAGTGCGATGTTTATTGTCTGAGAAGTTTAATGCCCAGATAATTCCAGGGAGTAATTTTCCGGAGTTCATCTTTAACCTCTTCACTAATAGTAAGTTTGTCGATAAACATCAGGATATCTTCCTGCTGGATTTTTTGATTGGTTCGGGTCAGGTCCTTCAAGGCTTCATAGGGATTCGGGTATTGTTCCCGACGCAGAATCGTTTGAATAGCCTCTGAGACAATGGCCCAGTTATCACTCAGATCTGCATTTATAGCTGTTTCATTGAGGATGAGCTTATCGAGCCCTTTTTGAAGGGATCTGAAAGCCAGCAATCCGTGAGCTAATGGTACACCCACGTTCCTGAGCACGGTTGAATCGGTCAGGTCACGCTGCAGCCGCGAAACCGGGAGCTTTTCGCTGAAAAATCCAAGGAGGGCATTGGCAACACCGAAATTTCCCTCTGCATTCTCGAAGTCGATTGGATTGACCTTATGGGGCATGGTTGATGAGCCGACCTCCCCTTTACGGATTTTCTGCCCGAAGTAGTTCATCGAAATATAAGTCCAGACATCTTTGCATAAATCGGTCAGTATGATATTGATCCTGCGGAGGCAGTCGAAAATGGCAGCCAGATTGTCATAGTGCTCAATCTGGGTAGTCACCTGAGAGCGATCGAGGCCAAGAATATCGTTAACTAGATGATTACTGAATTCAACCCAGTTAATATCAGGATAAGCGATTGCATGAGCGTTGAAATTCCCCGTGGCACCTCCAAATTTTGCCGGGTAGGGTAGATGGTTCAGGATTTCAATCTGCTTTTCCAGCCGCTCAACAAAAACCAGAATCTCTTTACCCAGGCGGGTAGGGGACGCGGGCTGACCATGCGTTCTGGCCAGCATCGGAATTTCGTACCATTCTGTTGATAATTCCTGGAGCCGGTTGGTGAGTTTGAGCAGCACAGGAATATATACCTGTTGGAGCGACTCCTTAATCGACAGCGGAACAGCAGTATTATTAATGTCCTGCGAGGTTAACCCGAAATGAATGAATTCCTTGTAACGCTCCAGCCCCAATCTCTCGAATTGCTCTTTTAAATAATACTCGACGGCCTTAACATCGTGATTGGTAATGCTTTCGATCTCTTTAACCCGAATTCCTTCCTCCGGGCCAAAACTGTCGTAAACAGCACGTATGGATGAAAACTGGTGACTGGGAAAATCCAAAAGCTGAGGCAGGGGAAGCTCACAGAGAAGAATAAAATACTCTACTTCAACCTGGAGCCGGTATTTGATCAATGCCCATTCGGAAAAGTAGTTGGCCAGTTCCTGAGTTTTATTCCGATAACGTCCATCGACTGGGGAAATAGCAGTAAGCTCGGTGAGATTCATTGTGAATTAGTTTAATGGGCAAAGTTAGCAAATTGGCCTTATATATGCCCTGAATCACTAACTTAGCTTCACTTTCAGATATAGTCCTGGTATGCTTATATCCGTTGTCAGTTATTTAAACTCTGCTCCACTTGTTCATGGAATTCTACATTCGGGTCTTATGGATGATTGCCTGGTCAGCCTTGATATTCCAGCGGCCGGGGCCAAAAAACTTGCTCTTGGTGAAGTAGATCTGGCCCTGGTTCCCATAGGGGCTTTCCCGGCGCCTGGCATGGTGGAATGGATTGGAAACTATTGCATTGGGGTTGAAGGGCCAGTCAGGACAGTATGCCTGTTTTCGGAGGTTCCGATCAACCAGATTAAAAAGGTATGGCTCGATCCCCATTCCCGGACAAGCGTTCAGCTTATTCAAATTTTAGCCAGACACCATTGGAAAGTTATATGGCAATTCCACTCAGCTAAGGATGGTTTCGAGCGCCGATCGATACGTGGAGTTGAAGCCGGAGTTTGCATCGGAGATAAAGTATTTGAAATTGAAGGAAAGTATAAGTACACCTATGATCTTGCTGAAGAATGGATCCGAATGACAAGCCTTCCTTTCGTTTTTGCGGCATGGGCTTCCACAAAGCCGATTAAGGAGGAGGTAATCCAAAGGCTTGATTTGGCACAAAAGTTCGGAATCGAAGCTATACCTGAAATTGCCAGAGATTATAGCCAAAAAACAGGTCTCGCCGAATCTGATCTGATTGATTACCTGAGCCGGAATATCTCCTATCCGTTTACCCCCGGCAAACGCATCGGAATGAACCGATTTCTTGACTACCTAAACAAAAAGGAGGACTGAACCCAGCCCTCCCAATACTCTCTAAACTTTCTTAACTCCCTTAACTTCCTTAACTTTCTTAACTTTCTTAACTTCCTCAGTCTCCCGTCATAATCAGCAGCGGCTTGAAGTCGAAAGCATTATATTTCGGACGCAGACGATCGGTGTTGTAATGCTTTTCTATATCAACGAATTTTTTGGTTGCAGTTACAACATCCAGCGGGGCGTTGTCATACCGGCCGTTTTTAAGAATTACCAGGCGTCCGTGAATCCCTTTAAGGATGAGATCCAGTGCCAGGTTCCCAAATGCCATCGGAACGATTGAGTCGAGCGCATCCGGGTCTCCGCCACGCACCAGGTAACCCAGGTTTTGATTGATGACATTAATTTTCTGGCCATTGTTAAACTTTGCAGTCCGCTCTTTTATCAGGTTACCAACTGTTAATCCGATGCCGCCAAGCTTTGCGTGACCAAACATGTCTTTTTCGGAATCCAGCAGACTCATGTTTTCAACACCGTCAAAGGTTGCACCCTCGGAAATCAAACAAATCGAGTATTTTGAAGGGTTATGATTCCTGTCCTGGACGAGGAGTTCAGTGAGCCGGTCGATGTTAAACTTATGTTCAGGAATCACGCACCGGTGTGCAGCCCCGGCCATGGTCGGAAGCATCGCGGTAAAACCGGCATACCTTCCGAAAACCTCGATGACCAATATTCTCTCATGCGATCCGGCACTGGTTCTCAACGTATTAACCAGATGAATCGTACGGCTTACGCAGGTTGAAAACCCAATGCAATAATCGGTGCCGGGGACATCATTATCCATGGTTTTCGGTATGGCCACCACTTTCATGCCTTCACTGTACAGTCTAACTCCGTAGCTGAGAGTGTCGTCACCACCAATCGGGATCAGGTACTCAACCCCAAGCCACTCAAGGTTTTTGATGATTTCAGGAGTAAGGTCATTGATCTCAGCGGTATAAATATCCTTGTACTGTTCAGGAACGGCGCTTTTAGGCATATGACTAGGCCGTGTCCTTGAACTATGCAGGAATGTACCTCCGGTTCTGCCGGCACGGTTTACCTCTTCCTCGGTGAGATGAACAAAATTGTTGCTGTTATCATATTTTTTGTCCCTCACCATCTCGGTAATTCCCGCCCATCCGCGTCTGAGGCCAATAACTTCGTATCCTTCCCGTAAAGCCCTGATGGTTACCGCGCGGATTGCCGGATTAAGGCCCGGAACATCACCGCCGCCGGTTAAAATTGCAATTGTACCTTTCTTTTTCATTTTTCTGGTTTCTAATTCGCGACCAAAAATATAAAAAAAACCACAAGGGCTTTTTTAACTTTGGAGAAATAAAAGCGTTTCCAAAATGATCAGAAAAGGTATTGCTTCCTGGATTTCCATTTTCCTTCTATGCATTCTTCCTGGTAATATTCTTATTGGCCAGAATCAGAAGGGATCTCTTCCGAAAAATCCCCGGATTTATCTCTTTGAAATGGACAGGCAGGTGGACAAAGGTCTTTGGAGGATCACAAAGGATGCTTTTGAGGCATCCGAAGAGTGGAAGGCCGACCTGGTGATTATTCGCATGAATACCTACGGCGGATTGGTCGATATGGCTGATTCAATCCGGACGAAGATTCTGTATTATCCCAAACCTGTTTGGGTTTTTATAGATAACAATGCCGCCTCGGCCGGTTCCCTGATTTCAATAGCTTGTGACAGTATTTTCATGCGACCGGGCGCTAATATTGGGGCTGCAACCGTAGTGAATCAGACGGGGGAGGTAGTCCCGGATAAATATCAGTCCTACATGAGGTCAACGATGCGGTCAACAGCTGAGGCGCATGGAAAAGATACTGTGATTACTGGAAGGGATACCACCTTCAGCTGGAGAAGGGACCCGAAAATCGCAGAAGCCATGGTTGATCCATCCGTGTACATTGCAGGACTGATAGATACGGGTAAGGTCTTGACTATGACCACGCAGGAAGCAATTCGCTGGAATTTTTGTGAGGGGGAGGCAAACTCGGTTGAAGAACTCCTGGAGAAGCAGGGGATTACACAATATGAACTCAAGCAGCATAAGTTGACGGCGCTGGAAAGGTTTATCAGCTTTTTGTTAAGCCCCGCCATTCAGGGAATACTGATACTCCTGATTATCGGAGGCATCTATTTTGAACTTCAGTCTCCGGGAATTGGATTTCCTCTGATAGTTGCGGTCATCGGTGCCCTTTTCTATTTTGCACCTTTATACCTTGACGGTTTGGCTGAACACTGGGAGATCCTTCTGTTTATCGCGGGACTGGGCTTGTTGCTGGTCGAGTTATTTGTCATTCCCGGTTTCGGTGTAGCGGGGATCAGCGGCATCGTCCTCATGGTTCTTGGTTTGTCACTCAGCCTGATCCGAAATGTGAAACTCGATTTTTCAGGTGTGCAGGCTTCCGATATTTTCCAGGCCTTCACCCTGGTTATCCTGTCGGTGATTGTATCATTTGTGGGTTCGGTGTGGTTAAGCAGTAAAATGTTTTCTGACAGCCCGTTCCGTTTTCTTGCTCTTCAACGGACCCAGCAAAAATCTGAGGGTTTTGTGGCCGTATCTCAAGAAATGCTAAACCTGGAAGGCCGCACCGGTGAAGCCTATTCCATTCTCCGGCCTGCCGGAAAGGTAATCATTGATGGACGGATTTATGATGCCGTGGCAGATGTGTCATGGATACCCAAAGGCTCTAAGATTGTCGTGGTTCGTCAGGAATCATCCCAGGTTTACGTTAAGATATCGGAATAAAAAAACCCGCCTTTCGGGCGGGTTCTTTTTATATTGTAAAAGGCTAAAACCTTTTTTCCTTGATCCTGGCTTTCTTGCCGGTGAGACCGCGAAGATAGTAGATGCGGGCCCTGCGAACGCTTCCGCGTTTGTTAAGTTCGATTTTGTCGATGAAAGGTGAGAAAACCGGAAAAATCCTCTCTACTCCAACACCACCGGAAATCTTCCGAACGGTAAAAGTTGTGGTAGTACCTTCACCACGACGCTGAATTACCACACCGCGGAACATCTGAATTCTTTCCTTGTCTCCTTCTTTGATTTTATAATGTACGGTAATGGTATCGCCAGCTTTGAATTCCGGATATTCCTGCTGAACCGCAAATGCCTGCTCTGCAACTTTTACTAAGTTCATTTCGCTAATTCTTATGGGTTATTACAAAATTGGCTGCAATATTAGCATTTATTTCACGATTTAACAAGCACTATTTTAAAATAGTTTCACCTGTTTCTGCGGTCGTCAGTCTGCGGTCGTCCGTCATTGTCATTTCTTCATTTCCACCACCTTAAGCTTGGCACCGGCATCATCCCTGACCATTTTTTTCCATGCCTCGGAATACCCGGGCTGGTCCGGGCCAACAGCGACTCCGGTCCCATTGTCCAGAAACTTCCCGTCTTTCTCTTTTTTAATATTCCCATCAATATACTTGACCAGAAGATATTCCGATAACTCTTTCCAGCGATTGAACGTGTAATCACCCATCCGGCATGAAAAGTCGGTGAGGAATTCCCGGCCCGTCTTTTCATCCTTTGCCAGCAGGATTTTCGCTGCTTCATCTATTGCGGGGATATAGGCGGCAAATTTATCGGTGAGTTCCTTCTGTACGATCTGAACATCCTTGACCATGTAATTATAGCGCAGGTAACACATGTTGGAGACGCGGTTAAAGATCCAGAAGGCTGATGTTGGCGAGTATTTTAACAGGTCACCGTTTCCTTCGGCAAAAGTCTCAGGCACGTTCAAAATTCCGCAATACATGGGAACATATTGAGTTGTGGCTGCATCGTCCACTCCAAACCAGAGGATTCCCCCGATGGCATCCGGCAGCCATGAACGGGACTGGGAAACGAAAGAAAACCCGGTTTGCTGGGTTGCAATGGCCCTTTCGTTTAAGTAATCCTGGCCATCCACAGTAAAATGCATGGGTCTCCAGCGATAAGGACATTCAAATGCTCCAGCACCTAAATCTTTGGTCATGTCCATGGGTGTTCCTTCGTAATGGTCCCCCATATAGGCCATCAGTTCCTGGGCAGTAAGCTTATGGTCAGGCTTGATCCACAGGGGCATCGGATTCCTGGCATCATAACCCATGGCATAATCGATATATTGTTCCATTCCTTTGGCCACATGGTTGAAGAACGACCATACCCTGGCCTCGCAACCCCTGAGGCTGCCGAACTCCAGCGGAGCGTAGGTGTCACGGAACGAAAACTCCTCATCTTTTCCATTGAACCAGCCTTTATCGCGGGCAAAGGTTATAACGTCCTTGCTGTACACGCAGTTTTCAGCATCCTTAAGCGGGAACGTGGTGATCCTTGCCTGGTTGGCATGAGCGCAGATATACCCATCAGGGACTTTCCGACCGACGTAAAGGATCCCTTTTTTGCCCGGGCCTTTTCCGATGATCTCAAAAATCCAGACTTCATTGGGATCTGAGATGGAGAAGGATTCGCCGGAGGAATAGTAACCATATTTCTCGCATAAGTCCACCATGGTTTGTATGGCTTCCCGGGCGCTCTTCACCCTCTGCAATGTCATGTATATCAGACTTCCATAATCCATAATACCATCAGGATTGGACAATTCAGCCCGCCCTCCGTAGGTGGTTTCACCGATGGCAACCTGGTGCTCATTCATGTTTCCGATAACCGCGTAAGTATGAGCAACCTGGGGAATTTTTCCCAGATATTTTCCGGTATCCCATTCCCTGACCTCTGCCAGAGTCCCGGCAGGCCAGTCAGCCGCAGGGCGGTGGTATAATTCACCGTACAAAACGTGCGAGTCAGCGGCGTAAGTGATCATAGTTGATCCATCAACAGATGCTCCGCGGGTCACGAGAAAGTTCGTGCAGGACCATGCCGGCACTGTAGCTCCCAGAGAAAGGCTGAGTAAAATAATGAATAGTTTTTTCATGGATATACTATTTGGTTATTGTTAGCGATAAAATCGAGTGGTGTACACGGTCTTGTTATTTAACTGGTCTGAGACCCTGACTACCAGGGTATGCTCTTTTCCTGAGCCTATTCTCCTGGTGTCAATTTTGTATTCAAACAGGTTGTTTTTCGAATCATACTCCAGAAGGGCCCACTTTTCGTCAATCTCTGCGCGAAAGGATTGAATGCCAGGAAAATCATCACGGATGGAAAACCTGATGCTGGCTGCGGCCCTGAGATCATCAGGCTTTGAAAAATTCAATGGCTTGATAACAGGACCTACGGTATCTGTCCGGATACAGAAGACCCCGAAATTACGGGTCCTTGCCACAAGCCGGGTTCCTTCCCAGGTTCCTCCGATAGAAACATAACGCCCGTTTCCAGCAAACTGGGCTATTGTGGCTTTGTTTTTCAACCTGTCAGGCAAACCGGTGGCTTCGATAGCCAGCCGGTAATATTGTTGCAGGGGAACGTCAGAGGAATGAACATAGTGGGTCAATGAGTAACAATCCTGCCTTGCTGGTCTGGCCTCGTACTGGAAGTAGATGTCGTCGTACAGACTGCCAGGCGGCACCATGATCTCGATCCCTTCCGACGAGAATTTGTTTGACTCATTGTAACTGAAATACGCATTGTAAACAGGAAGAAAGTCAGGATCACGGACAAATTTTGCCGGGTCAAGTTTTACGGGGACCGTGGCCTCCGACCTGTTACCGGCAGCATCATCTATAAGGATTTTAAGAGTATGAATATTCAGGTCCTTCACTTCGATACGGCCGCGGTTTCGGGAAAAACTCAGCATACTTAAATGATTGTTAGGCTGAATGTAGAGCCTTAAGACCGGCCGACGGAGAGATGAAAAGAGCTTGAAATCCATGAAGCTATTCATAAACCGGGTTTCGGCAAAGGCAAATTCATCCGCTATAAAATCATAGAACAGCTGGCCGTCCAGAAACGCCTGAATCCTGTAAACACCGCACCTGTTGGTTGAACCATCAAGATGGTCCCAGGTTTCAATGCCAAACCCGCAAACCTGGTCAAGGGGAGCCGGAGAAGCTGCGGTCGGCTTATAGATTCCACCACTTTGGGCCAGGGGAATCACCACCGGCTTGATCCATTCCTGCCTGCCAGAAAGTGAGAATATGTATAGTTTGTCAATGATCGGTTTGGTTTTGTCGGGGAGCTTGAAAGCATTGACCAAAGGATTGACCGTGTTTTCCGAGGAAGTCTCACGCAATTCGAAATGCAGGTGAGGTCCCTCTGAACTTCCCGAATTTCCAGAAAGAGCAATAACCTGACCCTTTTTCACAGGAAACCTGGATGCCTCAGGGAACAGATCGACAGCAAAAGACTCTCGCCTGTATTGTTCTGCCCTGACATATTCAAGAATTTCCCGGCTGAATTCCTGCAGATGACCATACACTGAGGTGAACCCATTGCTATGTACAACATACAGGGCATTGCCATAACCACCGGCCTCAACCTTGATCCGGGAAACGGTGCCGTCTGCAATGGAAAGCACAGGAATGCCGGTTGTCCCGTTGGTCTTGATATCAATACCCGAATGGAAATGATTGGCCCTCGGTTCGGCGAAGTTCCCAGCCAGAAAAACAGGAATGGAAACGGGCATGACAAGAGTTCCGGCCTCAGGCCCGAGCGGTTTCTGGCAATAGGCGTAATGGCCCTTTAGAAAGACTCCAAATACATAGAAAGCCAGTAAAAACAATACTCTTGATTTCATTGGCACCAAAGATAGTCATCAGGTTCAAATTCCGGAGATATTTTGAATTCAGCTATTCGTTTGTTATATTTGTATTAAAAATGGATCATGACGATTGAGCAGGAAGAGATCATCAGCCAATTAAAATATAAGGTTCGTCTGCTGATGGCAAAATTCCTGGCACTCAAGAAAGAAAACGAAGGTCTGATCCTTGAAAAAAATGAATTATTAACCTTAGTAGATAAACAAAAAAAAGAAATTAGCGGTCTCGAACAGCAATATACAACGGCCAGGCTGGCAAAATCGGTCCTCGTTCCGACGGAGGATCGTGAAACAGCTAAAGCCCAGATTAAGAGGATTGTGCGGGAAATAGATGAATGTATAGCTCTTTTAAATAAATAGAACATAAGGTGGATAGCAGCTTCCATATAAAATTACAGATTGCAGGTCGCTTCTATCCCCTGATCATCGACCGGAACGAGGAGGAGAAACTGCGAAAAGTTGCCATGATTATTAATGAAAAGGTGAGTCAGTACCAGCAGCGTTACAAGGACAAGGATGGCCAGGATTTTTTGGCCATGGCAGCTTTTCAGTTCGTTTTAAAGTTGGTTGAATTGGAGGAACAAACCAGTGAAGCACCCCTGACTAACGCAGTTGAGGAGATCTCGCTGGAGCTGGAAGAGTTTATACAAAAAAACTAGGCGTTCTTTGAATAAAATATTGCCCGTATTAATCCTTAAGCACTGTAAAAACTCAACAAGATTAACATTGGAGCAAAGCTCATAGTATCCTAGGACAGGCCTTGGTTATCCCGATTTATCGGGAGAGCTTCTCATGAAGCCGTTGGAAGTCCGAAGAAACTGGCCGCTCCATCCCTGTATAACTGGGGTTTTTCCTTGCTTCAAGGTATTAATACGGGTTTTTTTGCAATACAGATCATCTCAATTTATATATAATCACCAAATAATGAGCAATTTATGACTAATGTTATTATTGGAGTCCTGGCCTTCCTGATAGGAGGTACGGCCGCGTTTTTCGTTGGCCGCAAGATGCTCCTAAGCAAATCTAAGAATATCATTTCTGACGCTGAAGCAGAAGCAGAAATGATCAAAAAGGATAAGATACTTCAGGCAAAGGAAAAGTTCATTCAACTGAAAGCAGAACATGAGCGGGTAATCAATGAAAAGAACAGTAAGGTTCTGATGGCTGAAAACAGAATCAATCAGCGTGAAGCAACCATATCGCAGAAAATTGAAGAAGCGCAGCGAAAAAGTAAAGAGCTTGATGTGGTAAAAGCTAATCTTAATCAGCAACTCGAATTGGTCAACAAACGGCATGAGGAGCTTGACAAATTCCATAAGCAGGCGGTTGAAAAACTAGAGGCGATTTCAGGGCTGTCTGCTGAAGAGGCAAAATCCCAAATCGTTGAGTCTCTGAAAGCGGATGCAAAATCCGAGGCGATGAGTTATATCTCTGAAATCATCGACGAGGCCAAAATGTCCGCCACTAAAGAAGCTAAGAAGATAGTAATCAACACTATCCAGCGAGTGGCAACCGAGGAGGCTATCGAAAATTCAGTCACTATTTTCAATATTGACAATGATGATATTAAAGGCCGCATCATCGGCCGCGAAGGACGTAATATACGAGCCCTTGAAGCAGCCACAGGTGTTGAAATCATCGTTGACGATACCCCGGAAGCGATCATCCTTTCAGCCTTCGACCCTGTCCGCAGGGAAATCGCCAGACTGTCGCTTCACCAGCTGGTGACCGACGGAAGGATTCATCCGGCAAGGATTGAGGAGGTAGTTAAGAAAGTAGAGAAACAGGTGGAGGAAGAGGTGATGGAGGCTGGAAAACGGACCTGCATTGACTTGGGAATTCATAACCTTCATCCGGAATTGATCCGTTTGGTTGGAAAAATGAAATATCGCTCATCGTATGGCCAGAACCTCCTTCAGCATTCAAGAGAAGTCGCTAACCTTTGTTCTATTATGGCCGCTGAACTGGGACTCAATGCAAAAGCTGCAAAAAGGGCCGGGCTGCTCCATGATATCGGCAAGGTAGCCGAGGAGGAACCTGAATTGCCACATGCAGTTCTTGGGATGAAGATCGCAGAACGACTTAAAGAGAAACCCGAAGTTTGTAATGCTATCGGATCACACCACGAGGAAGTCGAAATGACAACCCTGCTGGCCCCGATCGTTCAGGTTTGCGATGCAATCTCAGGCGCCCGTCCGGGAGCCCGGAGAGAAGCGGTTGAATCCTATATTAAGCGATTGAAAGAACTGGAAGATATGGCCCTCAGTTATCCGGGCGTTGTGAAAACTTACGCAATCCAGGCCGGGCGGGAACTTCGCGTTATTGTCGGGAGCGATAAAGTCAGTGACAAGGAAGCGGAAACGCTATCCTACGATATAGCCAAGAAAATTCAGGATGAAATGACCTATCCTGGGCAGGTTAAAATTACTGTAATACGCGAAACCAGAGCCGTCAGTGTCGCAAAATAGCCATGGAGATTGACGGTTACGTACAAGAAGAGTTTGTCCGTTTATTCGAGAAATGGTCCGGCGAATCAGTCCGGGCCATTTCTACAATACCCGAATCAGGATCTTATCGATTGTACGCAAGGATAGCTGGGGATTCCAAAAAGGCCGTTGCCGTTTTCTATTCCGATCTTAGGGAAAATGAGGCTTTTATAGGATTTGCCAGACATTTCAGGCAAAAAGGATTGCCGATGCCGGAAATTTTCGCCATTTCCGACAACAGGGAAATGTACCTCCAGGAAGATTTTGGCGACATCGACCTTTTCGCTTTGCTTCAGTCAACCGATAAGGCGGACGAGACCAGAAGGGCAGAAGTTTTAACCAAAATCATGGACTGGCTTCCCAGAATTCAGGTTGAGGGACACGAGGGGTTGGATTATTCCCTGGCCTACCCAAGGAAGTCTTTCGACAAGCAGTCCATGCTATGGGATCTCAATTATTTCAAATATAATTTCCTTAAGCTGGTCAAAATCCCGTTTGATGAACAAGCGCTTGAAGACGATTTTCACGCATTCTCTGACTTCCTGTGCCTTGCACCACAGAACTTTTTCCTATACCGGGATTTCCAGTCCAGGAACATTATGATCCAAGACGGGCATCCGGGTTTCATCGATTTTCAAGGCGGCAGGATGGGATTTCCCGCCTATGACCTGGCCTCCCTGCTGTATGATGCAAAAGCAGGCCTCACCTCTGATGAAAGAACCCGCTTGTATGCGCAGTATCAGGAGAAACTGGCTTCATATCAGGATGAGTGGTCCGGAATGCTCGACCGGTTTTACCCCGGGTTTATTCTCATTCGCAAAATGCAGGCTCTTGGTGCTTTTGGATTCAGGGGGTTGATTGAGAAAAAGAAATCTTTCCTGCTCAGCATCCCACCGGCCATGACTAACCTTGAGCATGTCACCGGTGCTTTTCGCCTGGAATGCCGTGTTCCGGAACTCTGGAAAGTTTTGTGCGAGCTTCCTAATTGTCCAGGAATGAAGCGAGTTATCACAGATATTCAAAAGAATCATGCCTGATATGAAAGCACTGATCCTTGCTGCCGGGACCGGGACACGCCTGAAGCCGGCAACAGACACAATTCCCAAAGCACTGGTTGAAATTGGCGGATACAGCATGTTGGAAATCGTTATTCGTCAATTGTCCAATGCCGGTATTCGGAGCATGGTGATTAACACACACCACTTTCCCCAAATGATCAGGGATTTCATTCGGTCAAAAAACTCATTTGGACTGGACATCAGTTTTTCTGATGAATCAGACATGCTGTTGGACACAGGAGGAGCCATTAAAAAGGCTTCAGGTTATTTTGCTGATGAGGAGTGCTTTCTTGTTCACAATGTCGATATCCTGACCAACCTTACTTATCGTGATTTAATCAGCCAGCATCAGAAATCGGAATCTCTGGCCACGCTTGCGGTAATGGACCGGCCTACAACCCGAAACCTCCTTGTTGACAAAAACGGCATACTCTGCGGCTGGGAATATGCAGATCGCCATGTGAGAATAATAACCCGTGATTCTGTGAAAGGATTGGCATATACTGCTTTCAGCGGAGTTTATGTCCTCTCATCAACAATATTTAAAGAATTTCCTGAGGAGGATGTCTTTGGTTTTATGCCCTGGATACTTGAGCTGGCCTCAACTGGTAAAATTAAAACCTGGGATCATTCCGGAAGCCTGTGGTACGAGGCGGGCAGGCCTGAATCAGTTTTAAAGGCTTCAGATGAACTGAGTTTCGATCCCGATAAGCCGGAATTTCTAATCAGAAAATAGTCAGGGATTTTGTAAATTCCCCGATCAATACTGACCCCCTTGTCAAACTTCTTGATTTATCGGGCATCCGCAGGATCAGGCAAAACATTTGAGCTGGTTCTCCAATACCTGCTCAAGGTTTTTGAGAATCCAATAAATTACAGGTCAATCCTTGCAGTGACCTTTACCAATAAAGCTGCCGGGGAAATGAAAGATCGCGTTCTCAGTGTCCTGAACCAACTTCACAGGGAGCCTTTAAAGAGTTATTACCTGCCGCTTTTATGTGAAAGACTAAACAAGGATCAGGAATGGATCAGCAGCAATGCCGCAAAGATAAAAACCATGATGCTGCATGACTATTCCCGCATTTCTGTTCAAACCATCGATCGTTTTTTCCAGGGAATCCTTAGAACTTTTGCCAGGGAATCAGGCCTGGCACCTACTTTTCAGCTGGAACTGGATAACCAGAAAGTGCTGGCTGATTTTGCCCGGGATGTATTTAAACGTGTTCTGACAGATCCTCCCCTTAAAGAATGGCTCACAGATTGGATAACTGAACGAATGGAGGAGGGTGAGAAATGGCAGAAGCTGGAAAAGGAAATCATCAATACAGGTTTTGAACTTCTGAAGGAAGAAATACTTACCCTGGTTATCACCGATAAGTCTGATGCCCTTACCGAGGAAAAAATCAGGCTGGTAAAAAACCAGGCTCGCCTGATCATGCGGCGTTATCGTGAAACCTCGGACTCAATCAGGCAAAGGACCCGGGAGCTCCTGGTGCGCACAGGGTGCACACCGGTTGATTTCCAGCATGGCCTGAGCGGGCCGGCAGGATTTCTTTATAAACTTGAAATTGACAAGGACCCAACCAGCCGGGCAACCAACAGCCTGGATGATCCGTCAAAATGGATTGCTAAGAATAACCCCCGCAAAGCGGAACTCGAAACCAATGTCTACCCGGAGTTAAACCGGCTCATGCATGAGGCTCTTGACCATTTTGCGAGCAATCATGTTGAGTACCACTCAGCAAAAGCTGTCAACAGGAACCTCTTTGCACTCTGGTTCTCTTCCTACCTCTTTCGTTTCCTGAGGGAAGATTCAAAAAACCGGAATCAGATACTCCTTACCCTGACCCAGCCAATGATTCAAACAATAATTCGGGATAACCCTTCTCCGTTCATCTTTGAAAAAACCGGGATTTATTTCAAGAATTATATGATTGATGAGTTCCAGGATACCTCAGACCTTCAATGGAAAAACTTCAGCCCTTTAATCGAAAACAGCCTGGCTGAGGGCGGCCTGAGCATGGTGGTAGGGGATGCCAAGCAATCACTTTACCGGTGGCGGAACAGTAATTGGAAGCTGATTCAACATAAGGCTGCAGAGGATATGAAGCGCTTCGGTGCGACCGTTACCCCGCTGATCAAAAACCAGAGAAGCCGCAAATCCATTATTGGGTTTAATAACCATCTTTTTTCTACCCAAAACAGCATATCTGGTGTATATCAGGATGCAGAGCAGGAAGAGGGAGTAAAGGCGGAACTCACTGGCCTGGTTGAAATGCACCTGATACATGCAAAGAACGAGGAGAAACCCTGGCGGGATCAGATGCAGGAACGCCTGCCGATGATCGTTGAGGATCTGCTTCAGAACAAGGGGTACCGCCAGGAGGATATCCTGTTCCTCGTCCGGATGAACCGGGACGCAGACGAGATCAGCGAAATCCTTACCAAATACCGGAGCGCAAATCCCGGTAATGGATTGCAACCTTGGTCTTTTGTTTCCGCTGATGTGTTCCGGATTGACTCATCCGGAGTGGTGCAGGTTATATTGTTGATATTTAGATATATAAGTAGCAGGTCAGGGTATTATCTTGACTTGCTTAATTGGGAGCTTCAACTCCGACTGCACCCTGGAGCCATACCGCCACCGGACCACGATGGGATTGCCAAAGGAGAATTGGCCGGAAGATTAGATACCCTGGCGGACCATGATCCCCTTTCTATACTTGATCAAGTGGTGAGGTTCTACCAGTTAGATAATGATCAGGATGAATTGCAGTATTTGTTTCAATTCAGAGATCAGGTAAAGGCCTTTTGCGCAGGCTCCTCAGGTCATGTTGCGGGATTTCTTGAATGGTGGGAAGTCTCTGGCTCCAAAAAGATGTTGGTAACTGAAAACCAGGCAGCTGCCATGAGAATCATGACCATTCACAAAGCAAAGGGCTTATCAAGCCCGGTGGTCATAGTACCTTTTTGTAACTGGTCTTTCGATCATAGTGCCCAGCGTGGGCCCTGGATTTGGGTGCCAACAGCCGGTACGCCATTCAACGCTGTGAGCATGATACCTGTAAGGTACTCATCTTCACTTGAAAAAACCTGTTTTGCTGAGCAATACCTGGCAGAGAAAAGTGAGGCTGCGCTGGATAATCTGAATTTGCTGTATGTGGCTTTTACACGCGCCACCGATATCCTGATCGGTTTTTGCCCGTTTGGTGCATCTCAGAATACCGTTGCTGATGCAGTTTATTCAAACCTCGAGACTGAGCCCCGACAGGATATATACCGGTTCGGCGATCCGGATTTCAGAAATCCGGAGACTTTTGCAGCTACTGAACCAGCAGGGATCGAAGTAACTGGATTGTCTGTATTTCGACATAAAATCAACATCATCCCGACTCAAGAGGAAGATTTCACAACCGTGAGATACGGCAGGATCATCCATAGGATTCTTGAGTCAGTCAACCGCCTGGAGGATATAGAAGCCGCGATCAGCGGACTGCAGACCCTGGGAGAGATTCAGGGCAAGGACCTTGCAAGAGTGAGGAAAAGCCTCAGCCCGATTCTTGAAATGCCCGAGATTGCTGACTGGTTTGGAGGAAACTGGGAAGTAAGGAACGAGCCTGTCATCCTGGTGCCGGGTTCGGGAGAGCGCAGGCCCGACCGGGTTATGATACAAGGTGATGGGGCCGTTGTTCTTGATTACAAAACCGGCATCCATGAGCCTTCCCACCGGCATCAGCTGCAGGGGTACATAAAAACCCTGCAAAGAATGGGTTACAACAGCGTCAAGGGATTCTTGCTCTATCTTGATCCTCCTGAACTCGTTGAGATCAAAGTCCAAGAAGACTTTTTTCTGCCATTCCCGACGGATCCAGGAGCATAACAGGATTCTCAATCATCTCTTTCACAGCCTTCAGGAATCCAACGGAATCTTTGCCATCTATAATTCTGTGGTCATAGGACAAGGCCAGATACATCATGGGCCTTATAACTACCTGTCCGTGAAGCGCAACCGGCCGGTCAACGATATTATGCATGCCCAGGATGGCCGATTGAGGCGGATTCAAAATCGGAGTGGACAGTAAGGATCCAAAGACCCCGCCATTAGTGATGCTGAATGTTCCGCCCTGAAGATCTTCCATGGAGATCCGGTTGTCCCTTGCCTTTTTGGCAAGCAAGGCAATGCCGCTTTCAATCCCTGACAATGTGAGTGAATCCGTTTGCCTGAGTACGGGAACCATCAACCCTTTAGGGGTTTGTACCGCAATGCCGATGTCTGTATAATTAAATCCGACAATTTCGTCACCGTCAATCTGGGAATTGACCTGAGGGAATGCTTTAAGCGCTCGGGTTGCTGCGAGGGTAAAAAAGGACATAAAACCAAGCTTTACCTGATACTTCTCTTCAAATTCCTTTTTATACCGATTACGTAGATCCATAACAGCACCCATGTCAACTTCATTGAAAGTTGTGAGCATGGCTGTCTGGTTTTTGACAGCGACCAACCGCTCGCTTAGCTTTTTTCTCAGCAGGCTCATCGGTTTACGGTCAATGATCCTTTCTGAAACCACGGGGGCAGCTGCTGGGGGCGAAGGGGCAGAAGCAAGAACCCTTAGAACGTCATTCTTGGAGATTCGCCGCAGCCCATTAAGAACATCCTCGGTTGTCAGGTTATTCTCCTGCATGATTTCCCTTGCAACAGGTGTGATCCTTACCGGTTCAGCAATAGAAGAAGCAATAGGATCTATTTGTTGTTCAATCACTCTTTCAGCAACCGGCCCGGGCGCTTGTGCAGCCGGGGCGTCTTTAATTAAAGGTTTACCGGTAGTATCCAGACTGGCAATTGTACTACCAACGTTGACCCTGGAACCATTTGGAACAGAAATCTGAATGACTCCAGCCTCAGGGGAATTAACCATCAGGCTTGCTTTTTCACTTTCCAGTGAAACGATCTCCTGGTCTTTTTCAACCCAGGCGCCGTTTTCGACCATCCATGAGCCGATCTCCACTTCAGAAATCGATTCTCCGGGTGAAGGGACTTTTATTTCGATCATAGATATTCAAATTCTTTTAAGATGTCTAATCTGGATTTACCTTCAACACATTGCAGTCCGCAGTAGGTATTCTTTAATTCACAGGTGCATTTGCGGAATACTTTATCCACCAGTTCCTGCTGTGTGATCTGATGAATGCGGTTCAATCCGGTCGCCGGCGATGCACTTGGCTTGCGGCAAACCGGCACCCACTTAATGTATTTGACCTCATTCTGAAGAAATCTCCAGGCTCCCATGTTTTCAGGTTCTTCCTGGACCCAGATGTGCAGAACCGCGTTCGGGTATTTCTTGATAATCTCGTGCATTCTCTGATGCGGGAAAGGAAACATTTGCTCAATCCTGACCAGTGCTATATCACGGGCCTTCCACTCCCGCTTGGGCTTAATCAGGTCGTAATACATCTTGCCCCAGCAGAATACGATCCTTTTAACGGCAGCCGGATCTGTGTCGGGATCATCGATGATTTCCTTGAATCCGCCAGATGAGAAATCCTCAAGTGGTGAGGTGCATTCAGGATGCCGGAGCAGGCTTTTTGGAGTGAAAACAATCAATGGTACCCGGTAATCACGAAGAACCTGTCTTCTCAGGAGATGGAAAAGGTTTGCCGGAGTCGTAGGATTAACAATACTCATATTATGATGGGCAGCAAGGCTAAGGTATCTCTCGATTCTTGCCGAAGAGTGCTCGGGTCCCTGTCCTTCGAATCCATGGGGAAGAAGCAGGACGAGTCCGTTCTGAAGCCCCCATTTTTCTTCGGCTGAGCTGATATACTGATCAATGATAACCTGGGCGGTGTTCGCAAAGTCCCCAAATTGAGCCTCCCAGATGGTCAGGCATTCCGGATACGCCAGTGCAAATCCATACTCAAACCCGAGCACTCCATATTCAGATAAAAGTGAATTGTATACTTCAAAGGATCCCTGCTTATCAGAGATGTTTTTGAGAGGATAGTATTTTTCTCCGGTATCTTCCTGAACCAGTGCAGCATGGCGGTGCGCGAAGGTTCCTCTTTCACTGTCCTGACCCGAAAGCCGAACCGGTCGCCCCTCCTCGAGAAGTGATGCGTACGCCAGCAATTCTCCCATGGCCCAATCAAGTTGGTTGTCTGCAACGGCTTTGATTCTGGCTTCAATGATCTTGTGCACTTTCTGGAAGAAATGTAATCCTTCGGGCAGTTGATTAATCTTTCCAGCTAGCTCTTTCAGTTTCTTTACAGGTAACTGGGTCTTAACCGGTTTGAAGAATTCCTCTCCTCCGGGATGATGAAAACCTTTCCAGTCATCCGATAAGAATGGTCGAATCCTGATTTTTTCAGTGGCGGCTGCCACATTGTATGCTTCATCTAACAGGTTTTCAAACTGTTGTATGATTAAATCCCGTTGACTTGCAGAGAGAACTCCATCGGAAGCGAGCTTTTCGCCGTAAATCTGGCGCACGTCGGGATGCTTTTCAATAGCTTTATAAAGAAGGGGTTGGGTAAAGCGGGGTTCGTCTCCCTCGTTATGTCCGTATTTCCGGTATCCAAGAATATCAATAAAAACATCCTGACCAAACTCCTGCCTGAATTCTATGGCAAGCCTGATGGTATAGATCAGGGCTTCCACATCGTCACCGTTAACATGAAAAATTGGGGCTTTTACCACTTTTGCCACGTCGGTGCAGTATGTACTGGACCTTCCATCCAGATAGTTGGTTGTAAATCCAACCTGATTATTAAGAATGATGTGGATGGTTCCCCCGGTTTTATAACCAGGAAGCTGAGACATCTGGATGACTTCATATACAACACCTTGCGCCGCTACCGCTGCATCCCCGTGAATAAGGATCGGTGCGAGACGGGTTCCGTCACCGCTGAAAATCTTATCAATCCTTGCCCTTGAAAGGCCTTCAGCCACGGGTCCAACCGTCTCAAGATGGCTGGGATTGGGCAGCAGCTCCACACGTATTTCCTGGCCGTTATCGGTGCAGATTTGCCTGTCGTACCCAAGGTGATACTTAACGTCACCTAACTCAACCCCCTCTTCATAATCTGTAGCCTTATACTCCCTGAAAATATCGGAATAGGGTTTCTTTAGTATGTTTGCCAGTACATTCAGCCGTCCGCGATGAGCCATGCCGATCACGAATTCCTTGATTCCCATACCCGAACCGGTTTCGATCACCCAGTCTAGCGCCGGAATCAAAGCCTCGATGCCTTCCAGAGAAAAACGCTTTTGCCCGACAAATTTTTTATGGATATATTTTTCAAATCCAACTGCCATTGTCAAATGCTCAAAAATATGGATCTTCTCTTCCGGGCTGAAAGTTGCTCGGTTTTTAGAAGATTCCATTTTTTTGTAAAGCCATTCAAGGATGACCGGATTCCGGATAAACATGAATTCTGCCCCAACACTCTGACAATAGGTCTCTTGGAGGTGATCAACAATGGTTTGCAGGGAAGTCTGGCCTAATCCGATCTGCTTGCCGGCCTGGAAGATAGTGGGTAAATCGTCCTTTGACAGCCCGAAGTTTTCTATATCAAGGGTGGGGTAGTACTTCCTTCGCTCGCGTACCGGATTAGTCCTTGTAAAAAGGTGTCCCCTCATTCGGTACCAATCGATTAAATCAACGACCTTGAATTCCTCATCCACGTTGTCAGATCTGAAGCCCGTCAACGGACCACCGAGTCTGGCAAATTCAAATCCTTCAAAAAACTTCCGCCAGCCCGGTTCAACAGTATCAGGGTCTAGAAGGAAATCGTTGTAAAGCTGTTCGATCATCCCCGGTTCCGCCTGGCTTAGGTATTCATGCTTGTCCATACGAATATGCTAGGTTTGGATAAAGATAGAAAATTGAACAACTCAACCTGCCCATAAGTTTCGGGATTGGCCAAAAAGACTAAATTTGTTTCCATCGGATAAAAAAATTGAAATCTTTTCTCTCACGGGTTGCTGAGGACATTTTCCGGATTACCCAGGGTAATTTCAAGGATTACATCATCATTTTTCCGAACCGAAGGGCCGGGGGCCTTTTTCGAAAGGAACTCTTAAGACTTACAAAAGAACCGATCTGGGCGCCTTCAATTTTTAGTATCGACGATTGGATGGTAAGCTTTTCGGGAATCAAGGAGGCAGATCCTTTAACTCAACTCGCAGTTCTTTACAATGTCGTAAGCAAGCAGCTTCCTAAGGCAGAGAGTTTTTCTTCATTTATCGATTTCGGTGATATCCTTTTAACTGATTTTGATGATGTGGACAAATATCTGGTGAGACCTGAACTGGTTTTCACGGCTCTCAGAGAACTGAAATCTATTGATGAATTTTACAATCTTGTTGACGATGATGACCTTCGCGAAAGGATCAGAATATTTTGGAGTTCATTTGGAAGGGACCCTTCAGAGCATCAGAAGCAATGGCTGAATATTTGGGATAACCTCTTTCAGATTTATACCGATTTTCACTCTGATTTAAATGCTTCCGGAATGGGCACGTCTGGAATGTGCTACCGGCAAGTTACCAAGTGGTTTTCAGATGAAAAAAATGCTCAGGTATTCAATGCCACTGTAGCCTTTGTTGGCTTTAATATCCTAACCAAAGCAGAAGAAATGGTTTTTTCCCGTCTTAAGGACAGCGGGAATGCCCTCTTTTATTGGGATTATCATCCTTTTTATCTGGGGAAAAATCATGAAGCAGGTCGCTTTATCAGGAAGTATATCGATGATTTCAGTCCGCCCACTTCATTTAAGCCCTATTCTGAAGGATTGGCTGATTTTTATTCGGATCATGGTAAGGATTCCAGCCGGCTTCGAATTATGCCGCTAACTTCAGGCACGGGTCAGGTACAGACACTGGTATCAGACCTGGGAAAATCTGAAGGACCTCCGACTTTGATCGTTCTTTCGGACGAGTCACTGTTACCGGACCTGATCAGTGCCTGGAACCCTGAGTCGGGGGAGGTTAATTTTACTTCGGGCTATCCGCTCGCAGCAACTCAGGCTGCCTCATTTTTCAGGAACTATTTAGCAATGGCAGACAGTGCCAATGAAGTGGGAATAAGTGCCGTCGATAGTAAGGTGACTTCCGAGTTTACCAATCATCCGTGGTTTAAGCTTATTAGCCTCGGTGAGCCAGACTGTTCTGGGTTTTTAAAAACCAATGAGTCACCAATTGTCCAGGTAACAGCGATGCTCGAAGAGTTGAATGCAAAATCATCTGTCCTTGAGCCACTTGAAAGAGCCGCGGTGAAATTGGTATCTGGTCAGATCGCTCGGATTGTTGCCCTGAAACAAGCTGCGGACTTGGAAATCAATACAAAGGCGATCAGGAAATTGTTCGACAGGTTTGTCAGCAGTGCGAGAATTACACTTCAATCAAACCATGAGTCCCTCAACCAGGTTTCCGGTATTCTTGAAACCCGTCTTTTGGATTTCGGAAGAATCTATATTCTCTCTTTTAACGAAGGAATCTGGCCATCAAGGAGTTTGCCGGGTTCTTTGATCCCTTACTCCTTGAGGAAATACTTCGGGTTGCCTACAGCAGAAAACCGCGACGCCATGTATGCTTATTATTTTTACAGGCTTATCCAGCGAGCTGACTCGGTAACTTTGTTCTATACAACCGGACAAATGGATGAAATCATTCGGGCTGGAGAGAAGAGCCGGTACATTAGCCAGTTAGAGTTTGATTCCTCTATCCCGATTCATATCCTGCAGGAAAAGGCGGCGGTAATTGCAACCCGCAAAGGATCTTTCAGCATTCCTAAATCAGGTGCTGCTCAAATTGAACTGATGAAATATATTACGGCTGCTTCCGGTAAGAAATTGTCAGCCAGCGCTCTTAATGATTATCTCGACTGCAGTCTCAGATTTGCCTTTAAGTATATCTACAACTGGCGTGAGCCTGACGATTCCGGCACTCCATCGGAGCCGAAAGGAT
Organism: uncultured Porphyromonadaceae bacterium; assembly: GCA_964416825.1. Lineage (GTDB taxonomy): Bacteria > Bacteroidota > Bacteroidia > Bacteroidales > UBA12481 > UBA12481. The sequence continues at coordinate 21,968 of CAYQFT010000001.1, read as the reverse complement.
TCGGGCAGCTTCTTCACCGGGCTCTCGAGAAACTCTACAAGCCGTTTATGGACGCTTCGACGGCACCGGATGCACAATGGTACAAGGCACTTTTGAATGATAATCAACAAATTGAGGCTCTGCTTACAGAGGTTTATGCCGATTTATTGCAAAAATCAGGATTTACTGCTGATCCGGGTAAGGATCAGCTGGCCCTGATGGTGGCCCGGGAGTTTCTGGTAGAAACCTTACGAACCGATAGCTTGAGAACTCCCGAAAAAATCATTGGAATTGAAAAACTGATTGAATTGACCTTACCTCGACAACTGAACGGTGAATTGTGCCGGGTTAATATTAAAGCCATAATCGACCGAATTGATTTGGTTGAAGGCATTGTCAGGATCATTGACTATAAGACCGGCAGTTGTGAATTAAGCTTTTCGGCGGTAGATGATTTGTTCGATGGGGCAAAAACCCAGAGGCGCAAGGAGATTTTTCAGCTGCTTCTCTATTCGGAACTCTTCCTCATCTCTCAGGATGATTCAGGGGAAATTCTTCCATCATTGTACCGGTTTATCAGGTTACGTGCCGGTGATCCCGATACCCAGATCAGATTGGGTAAAACTCCGTTGGAATACAGTATGATTCGCGAAGAGTTCAACTCGTGCCTTGACCAGCTGCTAAGCGAAGTCTTTAACCCTGATATACCATTTAGTCAAACCAGTAATGTGGTGGTCTGCAGAAACTGCTCTTTTTCCTCACTATGCGGCCGAAACTAATCCTTTAGTAGGTCGGGTCGTAACTTTTTCGTTCGTTCTATAGACTCTTCCAATTTCCAGTTTTCAATTTCCCTGTCATTCCCCGACAGCAGGATGTCAGGAACGCACCATCCTTTATATTCTGCTGGCCTTGTGTAAAGTGGCGGAGCAAGCAGGTTGTCCTGAAAGGAATCTGTAAGGGCGGATTCCTCGTCTGACATGGCTCCCGGAATCAGACGAACGATAGCATCTACCATAACAGCCGCCGCTAATTCGCCTCCGGTAAGAACATAATCACCGATGGATATCTCCCGGGTAATAAGGTGGTCACGAACCCTCTGGTCGATACCTTTATAATGACCGCATAGTATGATTATATTATCCAGGCAAGACAAGCGATTAGCTAGTTTCTGGGAAAAGAGTTCCCCGTCAGGAGAAGTGTACACAATCTCATCATACTGTATTTCAGACTTTAAGGCTGACAGGGCCCGGTCAATTGGTTCAATGGTCATCACCATACCCCCGCCGCCACTAAACGGATAATCATCAATGCTTTTGTGTTTATCCGTTGCATAATCCCGTAAGTTGTGGATCCGGATATCAACAATCCCTTTTTGACGAGCCCTTTTAATTATGGAATGGTCGAATGGACCTGCGAGCAATTCCGGGACCGCGGTTAAGATGTCTATTCTCATGATCAGGGATATTTAACTGCAAATATAGCGCTGTTCTTGTAACGATACAGATCAGCAAGGTGACAAAAAGACTCATTTCTAATGTATTTGCATGCCATAATGACATGTAGTCGGAGTGGCATCAGGTTTGAAAGGACTTGGATACAATTGAATTAATAAAAAAAGGAGATATAAACCATGACACTAGTTAGATTTAACAGCAAGAACTGCACGCAGCCACAGATTGCTTACCGGGAAGTTAACGACCTTTTTAATGCGTTCTGGAACATGACCGATCGGTCTGCCTTGAACCACCAGGTTCCACCCGCCAACATTATCGAATCTTCAGAATCATTCCGTATTGAATTTTCGGTACCGGGTCTCGGGAAAAAGGATTTCAGTATCAGCGTTGAAGAAAACCTGCTTACCGTTTCCTATGCTCCATCTGAATTAAGCGAAGAGAAAAACGAACGGTATGCAAGGCGTGAATTTTCCATCAGGCCTTTTCAGAGGAGCTTCCGTTTATCACGGTGGGTTAACCCAGAGCAGGTGGTTGCCCGGTACGACAATGGCATCCTGATCATTGAAATTCCAAAAAGGGAAGAAGCAAAATCTCAGCCAGCACGGCTTATCGACATCGCTTGATAAATATTGGTTTAAAAGTGGGAGCCATCTCTGGGCAGAGATGGCTTTTTTTATTAAAATTTCGGTATTTTTGTCAGCTTATGTGCATCCGGGCTAACGCCCGGTGTCTGTTCGAATGAACAACTCAGGATTCCTGAGGTTTTGTTAGATTTAATACGCCTAAAATGAGTGAGAAAAACGAGCCCACCGATGATCAGTTGCCAATCGAAGCAACTATTGAAAGCCAAGTTTCTGAATCCGTTGAAATTTCAGCACAGGTTGAGATTGTTCCTCTTGAGGAAACATTGCCGGAATTTTCCGCTCCCGAATTAGCGGAACCTGAAGTGGCTGAGTCAGATCCAGCAGATATCGTCACAGACGAGGAGGCACCTGCAGAATCGGAATCAGCAGAAATGGTATCAGTGCAAAATTTTGAAATTGAGCCGGAAGCTATCCAGCCTGAGCATGGTGAAATAGGGGTGGTGCCGGAGGTGCCAGAATCTGAGATTGAAAAATCCCTTGAGGAGCCTCTGCATGCAATGCCTCCGATCCATGTGGACTATTCAGGGTATACCCGACAGGCACTGGTGGACGCCCTGGGATTGCTGCTCAGTCAGCGGACCATACAAGAAATTTCCCGTGATGTAGAGAATATCCGCTCAACTTTCTATCGCAAGCTTAATCTGGAAGCAGACGAGAAGCTTAAGAAATTTTTGAGTGACGGCGGCGCTGAGGAGGAGTTTAAACCTGCTCCAGACCCACTCGAGGATGAGTTTAAAATTCTTTACGAACAATTCAGGGTTAGACGAAGTGAGTTTTCAAAGGTACTGGAGGAGGAGAAGGATATTAACCTGAGGAAGAAACTTCATATCATTGATCAGATCAAGCATCTTCTTAATACACAGGAATCGCTCAATCGCACCTTTAATGAATTCAGGGATCTTCAGCACCAGTGGCGGGAGATTGGCCCGGTTCCCCAAACGGAACTTCACAGTCTTTGGGAGAACTATCATCACCATGTCGAACTTTTCTACGACTACATCAAGATCAATAAAGAGCTTAGGGATCTTGACCTAAAGAAGAACCTTGAGCAAAAGATTAAGATTTGCGAAAATGCTGAGGAGCTGTTGTTGGAGCCTTCTGTGATCAAGGCTTTCGGAGAGCTCCAGAAGATGCACACCCAATGGCGGGAGGTTGGTCCTGTGCCGATCGAAAAGAAAGATGAAATATGGGAGAGATTCCGGGAGGCTACCAATCAAATAAACAAAAAGCATCAGGACTACTATCTGGTGCTTAAAGATGAGCAAAAGAGTAATCTTGATGCAAAGAACCATCTCTGCGATCAAATTGAAGAGATTCTGAAGAAAGAGGTAACCAATCCAAAAGACTGGAACGACCTTTCTCAGGAAGTTGTGAACCTGCAGCGTATGTGGCGCAGCATCGGTTTTGCTCCTCGCAAGGATAACAATAAGATTTACGACCGGTTCAGAGCCGGCTGTGATGAGTTTTTCAACCGAAAGCGCGAGTACTTTACCCGACATAGGGATGACCAGCATGAGAACCTCCAATTAAAGACAGATCTTTGTGTTCAGGCTGAATCCCTGATGAATAGCACAGAATGGAGGAAAACCGCCGACGAATTGGTTATTATTCAGAAAAAATGGAAAGAGGTTGGTCCAATACCTCGCAAATATTCCGATGCACTCTGGAACCGTTTTAGAGCCGCTTGTGACGCCTTCTTCAAGAGAAAATCAGAGTTCTTTAGTTCACAGGACACCGAGCAGGTTGAAAACCTGAGGAAGAAGCAAGACCTCATTGAAAGGGTCCGTGGCTTCAGCCTAACTGACGATCATTCACATGATCTTGGAATTTTAAAGGAAATTCAGAAAGATTTCACCTCCATCGGGCATGTTCCATTGGATAAGAAGGATGAGGTTCAGCGTGATTTCAGGGAAGCTCTACACAAGCTTTTCAATCAACTTGAAGTCGATGAGCCTCAAAAAGAAATACTGCGGTATAAGCAAAAAGTTGATAACTTTGTTCAATCCCCCAAAAATAGAAACCGGATTTCGTCCGAAAGAGAAAAACTGGTGAATAAGCTGAAGCAAATGGAAAGCGATATCGTTCTCTGGGAGAATAATATAGGCTTTTTTGCCAAGTCGCAGAAATCAGAATCTCTGATCCGGGAAGTTGAAAGCAAAATTCTCCAGGCCAAGGAGAAAGTGCAGCTTTTAAAGGACAAAATTGATATGTTGGACCGTTTTGAATCCTAACCTCTATTTAACTATGAAAGCTTTAAGATTTCTCCTTTTTTTCGCAGTATGGGGATTGTTCTCAGGCCTTTCCGGATTTGCTCAAACCGGAACTATTCGCGGATTTGTTTATGATAAGAAAACCGGTGAACCCGTCATCGGCTGCAACGTTTACCTCGAAGGCACTACGTTAGGGTCTGCATCGGACATAAACGGTTTTTATAGTATAAACAAGATTCCCCCAGGCAAATACCAACTCATTGCACGCGCGGTCAGTTATAAAAAACTCATTACCGATGTCGTGATTGAGGCTGATAGGATCATCAATGACAAACTCTACATCGAAGAACAGGTTGAAGAGATCGGAGAAGTTGTGGTATCCGGTGAACGGCAGCAAAGTAAGACCCAGGTTCAGACTTCCGTGGTTAAAGTGACCCCAAAGCAAATGGAAAGAATTCCTACCATTGGAAGTGAGCCGGATCTCGCCCAATACCTGCAGGTATTGCCCGGGGTTGTCTTTACCGGTGACCAGGGCGGACAGCTCTACATCAGGGGCGGTGCACCGATTCAGAATAAGGTTCTTCTTGACGGAATGATTGTTTATAATCCCTTTCATTCCATTGGATTGTTTTCAGTATTTGATACCGACATTATCAAGATGGCCGATGTGTACACCGGCGGTTTTGGCGCAAACTATGGCGGGAGAATTTCCTCCATTATGGACATTACAACGAGGGATGGAAACAAGAACCGGCTTTCTGGTAAGTTTTCAGCCAGTACATTTATGGCAAAGGCCCTTCTTGAAGGCCCGATTAAAAAGGCTAAATCCGAAGACGATGGTTCCGTTTCATTTGTTCTGACAGCAAAACACTCATTCCTTGAACAGTCTTCAAAAGTCTTCTATTCATATATCGATACGGCTGGGTTGCCTTTCAATTTTACCGACCTTTACGGTAAGGTATCCATCAACGCAAAGAACGGAAGCAAGATTAACTTTTTCGGCTTCAATTTTATGGACCACGTTACCTATCGTAACATTACCGATATCGGGTGGAATACCTTTGGCGTTGGTTCAAATGTGGTTTTAATACCGGGTGATTATCCTGCCTTGATTAAGGCTAATGTCGCCTATTCAAGGTACCTGATTCAGATGAATGAAGCTGAACAACAGCCAAGGGAGAGTTCGATTGACGGTTTCAACGTAGGGTTAGAATTTGTGTATTTTTTTGGTAAGGACCAGCTCGAATATGGTATAGAAACCCTGGGTTTCAATACCAACTTCAACTATTTTAATTCGGTTGGAAGGAAGATCACCCAACAGCAGTTCACAACAGAACTCGCTGGTTTTGTAAAATATAAAATGTCTCTGGGCAAGTTTCTGATTGAGCCGAGCTTTCGTTTGCATTACTATGCATCCCTTAGCGAGGCTTCGCCCGAGCCCCGTCTCGGTTTCAAGTACAATCTGAGCGACAACTTCAGGATTAAAATAGCAGCTGGTATGTATTCTCAAAACCTGATTGCAGCCAACTCTGACCGTGATGTTGTCAACCTGTTTTACGGATTTCTCTCAGGTCCGGAGAACCTGCAAAAGGAGTTTGACGGTAAATTGATCAACACCAAACTGCAAAAGTCCAACCATGCAATCCTGGGCTTCGAGTTTGATCTTACCAACCGTCTGAACCTTAATGTTGAGACCTATATTAAAGACAATACTCAACTAACCAATATCAACAGGAATAAATTGTATGACGATACAGGTGAAAATCAGGACAAGCCCGAATACCTAAGGAAAGACTTCATCATTGAAACCGGGAAAGCATACGGCATTGACTTTTTGCTAAAGTATGATTACAAGCGGGTTTATCTCTGGGCTACTTATTCACTGGGCTGGGTTACCCGATATGACGGCGTCATAAAGTATCCGCCTCACTTCGATCGACGGCACAATGTGAACCTTGTCGGGTCCTATACCTTTGGAAAGGACCTTACGTGGGAATTCAGTACCCGCTGGAACCTGGGTTCCGGGTTTCCATTTACTCAGACTCAGGGATTCTATGAGAAGATACCGTTCCACGATGGAATCAATACCGATTACACCCGCGTCAACGGTGAATTGGGAATCGTTTACGGCCCTCTTAATCAAGGCAGACTACCTTACTATCATCGGTTGGATGTGAACCTGAAGAAGATGATTCCCACAGGCGGTGATACAGAGCTGGAAATCACACTGAGTATAACCAACGTGTACGACCGAAATAATATTTTCTACTTTGACAGGATCCGGTATGAACGGGTGGATCAGCTGCCCTTTATGCCTTCCCTGGGTTTGAACTGGACATTTTAATCATAATGGCTACGAAGCAAACTAAGTACATTTTTGTAACAGGGGGTGTAACATCATCACTGGGTAAGGGAATCATTTCCAGTTCTCTTGCAAAACTACTGCAAGCCCGCGGCCTCTCGGTAACTATTCAGAAACTGGATCCTTATATAAATATTGACCCGGGTACATTGAATCCTTATGAACATGGTGAGTGCTATGTAACCGATGATGGGGCAGAAACGGACCTGGACCTCGGGCACTACGAGAGGTTTCTTAATGTTCCAACTTCCCAATCGAACAACGTAACAACCGGCAGGGTATACCAGTCGGTGATCAACAAGGAGCGCAAGGGGGATTACCTGGGTAAAACCGTTCAGATCATCCCTCATATTACGGATGAGATTAAAAGGCGTATCAAGATTCTCGGATCCAAGGCTAAATTTGACATTGTCATTACTGAAATCGGGGGGACCGTGGGTGATATCGAGTCTTTACCCTACATTGAAGCGGTCAGGCAGCTCAAATGGGAAATGGGAGATCGGGTTTTAGTGGTTCACCTGACTCTCGTTCCCTATCTTAGCGCCTCAGGTGAGCTGAAAACCAAACCCACCCAGCACTCAGTTAAGATGCTGCAGGAGGAAGGAGTTCAGGCGGACGTTTTGGTCCTGAGAACTGAAAGGCCACTGAACCGGGATATCAAAAAAAAGGTTGCTCTTTTCTGTAATGTTGACGAAAAGGCGGTTATTGAAAGCCGCGATGTGAGCACCATTTACGAGGTTCCCCTGCTTATGTTAAAGGAGGGCCTCGATCAAATTATCCTGGAGAAATTTAAATTGCCTATTCTCGACAAGATAGACATCGAACCCTGGCGGGACTTTGTAAAATCTGTTAAGAATCCGGCTCAAACCGTGAAAATCGGACTGATCGGCAAGTATGTTGAACTTCATGATGCCTACAAATCCATATCGGAATCGTTCATTCACGCGGGAGCACTGAACAACTGTAAGGTTGATCTTCAATGGATTCATTCAGAATCACTTGAAGAGGGTGACATCAGTCAAAAGCTTGGTGACCTGAAAGGAATACTTGTCGCTCCCGGATTCGGACATCGTGGAATTGAAGGAAAGATCAATGCAGTGCGATTTGCAAGGGAAAATAACATCCCTTTCTTTGGAATTTGTTTGGGAATGCAATGCGCTGTAATTGAGTTTGCAAGAAATGTCCTTGATCTTTCTAAGGCGCATTCTACGGAGATGGACAGCAAAACGCCGGATCCGGTAATAGACCTTATGGAGGATCAGAAAGACATTATCGACAAGGGCGGCACCATGAGGCTCGGAGCATATACCTGCAAAATCACCAAAGGATCCCGGGCTTCCAGAATATACAAGAAGGAATCGGTCAGTGAAAGACACCGGCACCGTTTTGAATTTAACAATGCCTACCTGGATATTTTCAAAACAGCAGGGATGGTACCATCTGGAATTAACCCCGATACGAATCTTGTCGAGATCATGGAAATCCCCTCCCATAAATGGTTTGTCGGAGTGCAATTCCATCCCGAATACAAAAGCACTGTCATACAGCCTCATCCTCTTTTTGTCAACTTCGTTAAGGCTGCCTTGGAATAATTCTGTATTTTAGCCCGCTCAATTTTAGGGTAATCATTAGAAATTCTGGAAATGGATAAAAAGTCACTGATTGGCTTATTGTTAATGGGTCTGCTGCTCATCGTGTACAGCATTTTTACAAGGCCGTCGAAGGAGGAAATCGAGCGTGCAAACCGTCAGCGAGATTCATTAGCAAAAGTTGAAATACAGAATAGTATTGAAGCCCAGCGCCTCAAAGCCTCTTTCGATACGGTTAAGCAAGATGCCGGAGTTCCTTCTCCCGAAGCTCTGCAGCAGCAGCGGGTTAATGAATTGGGCAGTTTTGCTGAAGCCGCAGTGGGTCAGGAGGAGTTTATCTACCTGGAAAATAAGAAACTCAGGATTAAGCTTTCATCAAAGGGCGGCCGTCCATATTCGGTGGAACTAAAGGAGTATAAAACAAGCCGCGGGGAGCCCGTTTTGCTTTTTGACGGTGATTCATCCCGCTTTAATCTGAATTTCTTCTCCCAGAATCGCCAGATTGCTACCCAGGACCTTTATTTCATACCGCAAGGTGATGAGAGAACTATTTCCGCTGAGGAACAGGCTAAAACCGTCGTTCTTCGAATGAATGCCGGACCGGATAGCTACATGGATTATGTTTATTCCGTAGAGCCTGATTCCTACAAAGTTAGCTTTTCCATCAAAATGCATGGAATGGAGCAACTTATTGGGGCCAGCACCAATATGATATATCTTGACTGGTCATCCGACCTGCGCCAGCAAGAGAAAGGGTGGAAATTTGAGAAAGACTATTCATCCATCTACTATAAGTTCTTTGAAGATGAGGTTGGCAAGATACAACCCCGTAAAGCCGGTAGCGAGGATCTGACTACTAAGATCGAATGGATAGCATTCAAGCAACAATTCTTCTCGACTGTATTGATGTCCGGAACCCCGATGAGCAGTGCCCGGATTAGCACGACGGACAAAACGGAACCCTCCCGGAAGCTAAAAACCTGTACAGCTGAAATTGCTATTCCCTTTGACAGCAAGACGGTTCAGGAGATTCCTTTCACGTTCTTTTTTATACCAAACCATTACAAAACCTTAAAAGCTGAAGGGCATGAGCTGGGCAATCTGGTCGACCTGGGTTGGAATTTTATAGCATGGATCAACAAGTGGTTTGTTATTAATATATTCCATTATTTAGAAGGCGGAATAGCGAACTATGGGATCATCATTATCCTGTTAACCGTGTTTTTCAAGTTGCTTGTTTTCCCATTGAGTTATAAATCATCGGTTTCAGCGGCTAAGATGAAGGTTTTGAAGCCACAGATTGATGAACTGACCAAGAAGTTCAGTTCACCGGATAAGGCGATGGAAAAACAGCAGGCCACCATGGCGCTGTATAAGAAGGCAGGGGTAAATCCTTTGGGAGGATGCCTTCCGGCCCTTTTGCAGATGCCGATCTGGTTAGCTCTATTCCGGTTTTTTCCATCCTCGATTGAACTTAGGCAAGAATCATTCCTGTGGGCAACGGATCTCTCATCCTATGATTCAATACTTAACCTTCCGTTTACAATTCCTGCATATGGCAGCCATATCAGCCTGTTTACCCTCCTGATGGCTTTATCCATGCTGGTTACAACAAAAATGAGCATGGACCAGACCAGCACCACGCAGCCGATCCCGGGAATGAAACTGATGATGTACCTGATGCCGGTCATGATGCTGGTTTGGTTTAATAGTTATGCTTCGGGCTTAAGTCTCTACTATTTCTTCTCAAACGTAATCTCTTACCTGCAGCAGATCATTATACGCCGCACCATAAATGAGGATAAGATTCTGGCCAAGCTTAAGGAGAATCAAAAAAAGCCGGTTAAGAAATCTAAGTTCCAGGAACGACTGGAGCAAATGGCAAAGGAGAGGGGAGTTCAGACCAGAAGATAAACCAGTCTTTGAAGAGTTATTTAGAAAGGCTGGTTTTGAGCGCGATCATTTGAAGAGCCGTTACCGCAGCTTCCACGCCTTTGTTTCCATGAATTCCTCCAGCACGATCGAGCGCCTGTTGAAGCGTATTGGTTGTCAAGACTCCGAATATTGCAGGGATATTTGACTTCAGTCCAAGTTCCATGCATCCTTGCGCAACTGCCTGGCATATGAAATCAAAATGGCGCGTTTCTCCCTGGATGACGCAGCCTAAAAGAATAACTGCATCAGGATGCAGGGCATCGATCAGGAACTGGGCCCCCATCGGCAGCTCAAAACTACCAGGTACATGATGAATAAAAATGTTGGCGGGTTGAACTCCATGTTGCAATAGCGCTGCCTCTGCTGCATCCGACAGGGCAAAGGTTACCTCCTGGTTCCAATCAGAAACGACGATGCCAATCGAGACATTCATTCCACTATGAATACTATCAGGTTCATAAACCGACAGGTTTTTTAAATGGGTAGCCATAAATGAAAAAAAAAGCCGGGCGAACCCGGCTGTTAGTATGATAATAAATTAGTTTGTCAAACCGGCCTGAGCTCTGGCAATGTATTTCTCAATTTTTCGACCTTCAGCTGACTCAGGGTATTCTTTTTGAATTTCTTCGTAGAGAATGACCGCTTTTTTGAATTCTTTACCCTCTTCTAATAGCTCAGCAGCTTTCATAAGGAATATCGGACTCGTAAAGGAATTTGCATTTTCCCTTGCAGCCTTCGTATAATAGTTTATCCCTTCTTTAGCATTTCCAAGCTCAACGTAAGCATCACCAATAGCTCCGATTGCCATGGGCTTCACCAGCTTGTCCTTCAAGGTAAACTTTTTGAGTTCATCGATTGCTTCCTGGAACTTTCCTAATTTCAAATAGGAGATGCCTGCATAATACCTGGCAAGTTTTCCCGGTTTGGTCGACTTGTATTTATCAATAACATCGAGAAACCCGAGGTTATTTCCATCTCCGTTCAACGCCAGATTGAAAGAATCTTTTTCAAAGTATTGCTCGGCAGCAAAAATCTCATTCTTGGCATCTTTCTCTTTCGGGCTGACAATGAATCTTTTATATCCAAGAGATATACCGACCACTGCTACAATCACAATCAAGACGATGGTAATATTCTTCTGATTCTTCTCAATAAAGTGTTCGGTGCTGCTCAGTGCATGCTCAACTACTTCCAGATTATCTTCCTGTTTGCCTTTTGCTTTGCTCGCCATATGATTTTCTTATAAAAAACATGCAAATTTAGAACAATTATCCCTGATTTGAAATAGTCCTGGTAAAAATATGAAAAGGGCATTTAGTCACCTTCTGTATTACTATTTTTAGGACCAAATAGTAACTTGATGTATCTTCGAAAACTTAGCCTGACCCACTTTAAAACCTACGGGGATCTTACCGTTGAGTTTTCTCCTAAGTTGAACTGCTTTGTCGGCAACAATGGGGTTGGAAAGACCAATTTATTCGATTCAATATATTATCTGTCTTTCTGCAAGTCCTATTTCAATTCTTCTGATGGTGATATTATCAAGCATTCCGAGGATTTTTTCCTAATCGACGGTGAATTTGTTTTCGAGGATAGAACAGAGAGAATTCAGTGTGCTTTTAAACCCGATCAGAAGAAAAAGATTCGCAGAAATGACAAAGAATATCCAAGGCTGGCTGATCATATCGGACTGATTCCCCTGGTAATGGTTTCTCCAGCTGACGGAAGCCTTATCATGGATGGCAGCGAGGAGCGCCGGCGATACATGAACAGCGTAATCTCGCAATATGACAGGCAATATCTCGAGGATCTTATACAATATAATAAAGCCCTGGCGCAGCGAAATCGGATACTGAAAGAGTTTAGCCGTAATCAGCATTTTGACGATGACCTTTTAGTGATGTGGGATGAAAAAATGGCCGATATCGGCAACCGCATTTATGGTCGCCGAAAAGAGTTTGTTACAAACCTGATGCCGATTTTCCAGAATTATTATTCCACAATCTCCTGTGGTAATGAGAGTGTTGGCCTGAAGTATCTTTCACAGCTTGATGACGGAGATACACTGAGCCTCTTGCGTGAAAGCAGAATTCGTGACAGAACTCTTCAATACACGACCTGCGGAATCCACCGTGATGATCTGATCCTCCAGCTTGCAGGATACCCGATCAAAACACAAGGTTCACAGGGGCAGCAAAAAACCTACCTGGTATCCTTGAAGATGGCCCAATTTGATTTCCTTAAGAGGGTTGCCGGTGTGAGGCCGATAATTTTGTTGGATGACGTTTTTGATAAACTGGATGCTGAGCGGGTTACGCAGATCATCCGGCTCGTGGCCGCAGATCATTTTGGACAGATCTTTATTACTGACAAAGACCAACAGCATCTGAACAGCATTCTTTCGTCTATACCGGTAGATTTCAAATTGTTCAGAGTTACACCTGGCGCAATTAAACAACAGGAATAATGGTGATCCGAAGAACATCCACACGAAGTCTGGGTGATATAATAGATGAGTATCTCAAGGACTCTGGATTGCATGGGCGGCTTAAGGAACGCGAAATTGTTGCTCAATGGGACGACATCGTCGGGAAATTGGTTGCGCGTACCACGCAATCGGTTTACATCCGGGATAGAAAGATGTTTGTTACAATTCGTTCCTCAGTGGTGAAGAATGAATTAAGCCTGATCCGTGATGGATTGACCCAGGAAATCAATCGACGGGCAGGTTATCAGATGATTGATGAGATCATCATTCGATAATCTGGGCAGCCTTAATCAGGGTACCAGTTCCAGAAAGTTGCCATTCCGGTCAAAACGTTCACTTTTTGAAAAGAAAAAGTCAGCTTCCTTTCTGGCATTTATGTCAGAGTCTGATCCATGAACCGCATTGCGTTGAATGGATTCGGCAAACATTTTCCTGATCGTACCAGGCTCTGCCTTTGACGGATCAGTATTTCCGATCAGCTCCCGGTAAACCTCTACTGCATTCTCACGCTCAAGGATTGCCACCACTATTGGCCCAGATGTCATAAATTCCACAAGACCCTCAAAAAATGGTTTTCCGATGTGGACATCATAGAAATAGGAAGCCTGACTAGGACTCAGTTTTACATATTTTAAAGCCGCAATCCAAAATCCGGCTTTAGAAATCATCTTGAGAATATCTCCGATATGCTCATGAGCAACTGCCCCCGGCTTAATGATTGTAAATGTTATGTTTCCAGACATGGTTTTAAACTTATGTTATAAAAGTAATGAATTACCCGATTGGGTGTTTTGACATTACTATCTTTGGCAGATAAAAATCAAACAATTCTTTGCCCGATTGTGGAAAACATATTGGAAGAATTAAGAATATTCCTGTCAGAACCTCGTAACCTTCTAATTCTTAGTCATAAGAATCCTGATGGGGATGCTGTAGGTTCGGCTCTGGGGTTTAAACATATTCTTTCAGCAATGGGCCACACTGTGCAGGTGGCCGTTCCAGATACTGCACCTGATTTCTTAAAGTGGTTACCGGGCCAGAAGGACCTCATAGTTTTTGAGCGCAAAAATCGCAAGAAGGCTGCTGAAGAAGCCTTTTGCGCTGCAAATATGATCATCTGTGTCGATTTCAATTCTCCTGACAGGTTGGGCGATATGGAAAGTCGTTTCCGTGCCGCATCTGTTCCAACCGTCCTTATTGACCACCATCCTCCGCAAAAACAGTTTACGGATCAGAGTTTCATTGATCCCTCCAGAGGGTCAACAGCAGAGTTAATCTACCTAACAGCGATTTCACTGGGGATGGAACCGTTCATTTCACCAGATGCTGCAACCTGTCTTTTGGCAGGAATCATGACGGATACAGTCGGATTTAAGGTTAGCTGTTCCTATCCTGAAATCTTCGAAACGGTGGCGGCGCTTATGAGGCTCGGTGGGGATAAAGACAAGATCTATGAGGAGGTCTATAACCAGTTCTCTGCTGAAAGAATGCGATTGCTTGGATACAGCCTTGAGCAAAAGATGAAGATAATCCCGGGAACTGGTGCAGCCTATATTGCTTTGACACGGGAGGACCTCAATCGTTATAACCATAAAAAGGGAGATACCGAGGGCTTTGTGAACTATCCTCTATCAATTGGGAAGATTGTTTTCTCGGTACTATTTACTGAACAGGAAGATCATATTAAACTGTCTTTAAGATCCAGAGGAACTTTTCCAGCAAATGAATTTGCCTCAAGGTTTTTTAATGGCGGCGGCCATCTGAATGCTGCCGGCGGCAGATTCTATGGCAATATGGAGCAAGCCCGGAGTCATTTTGAAGAGTCTTTGGAGTATTACAAGGCTTACCTAAAAATTTGAAGTCTCGACCACACCATGCGATCAGTTGGCATAGTATTTATAATCCTGCTTGCTCTGCTTGGTGCCGGATGCCAAAACAGGCATCAGCCTCTACCAAATGAAGATCCGGAGAAGATCAGTTCCCAGGAACAATTGATTAAAGTGAACCAGCTACTGGTAAATAAGGCTGCTTCCATAATAAGGGATGAAGGTGCCAAAAGAGGTTGGAATCTTAAGCAAACCGGTACCGGTCTGTTTTACGAGGTAATCATGGACTCTCAGACCAAGAAAAATGATGGTCATAAAATCACTGCAGGAGATGAAGTTACCCTCGAGTATTCGGTATCCCTCCTCGATGGAACCCTCTGCTATTCTTCCGATAAATCAGGCCCAAAAGTTTTTCGGGTCGAAAAGTCAGAAGCTGAATCCGGTCTCCATGAGGCGGTTAAACTTCTAAATGAGGGCGACAGTGCCAGATTGGTTCTTCCTCCCCACCTTGGATTTGGAATTGTTGGTGATGGTAACAAAATTCCGCCTCGGGCAATTCTGCTCTATCTGATTAAAATCCGCTCCGTACGAAGGATGGGAAAACTCTGACAATGCTATATTTGTCGAAAATTTGAGCCATGAAGCTGTACTTTTGGATTGCGTTTATCCTTGTTATACTGTCTCTACAATCCTGCAACAAGTCCGATAAAGGGTTTCAAAATCATCCAAGCGGCCTTTCTTATAGATTTTTTACCATGAATCCTGAGGGCGTTACACCTTCCCCCGGCGATATTCTGGTATTGTCGATGAAAATTTCGACGGAAGACGGCAGAGTGGTAGACCGCTCAGATTTCTATCGCATGCAGCTTGGCAAACCCATGTATAAGGGCGACTTTTATACGGCTCTTGCTCTTATTCAGGTTGGTGACAGTGTATGCTTCAAGCTTGATGCTGCAAATTATTTTGAAAAACACAAAAAAAGGGATTTGCCTGATGAGTTTCAGCAGGGCGATCCGGTATATATCTATTTGAAATTGAAGAATATTTTGACTTCCCGTGAGCTAGAAGAGGAAAAAGCCAGCATTTATCATTCGGATCGTGAGCAGGAAATGGGATTGCTTAAGGATTTTATCGAGTTGACTAATACTACCGTAAAACCTGCTTCATCTGGCCTTTACTATATCGAGTTAAAGCAGGGAAGCGGCCGGAAGGCTGAGAATGGCAGGACTTTGGTCGTCCATTATACCGGAAAAACCATAGATGGTAAAATCTTTGACTCATCCGTACAGCGGGGAAAACCCTTCAGTTTTATTTTGGGGCAGGGCCAGGTTATCAAGGGCTGGGAAGAGGGTTTTCTTTATATGAAGGAAGGAGGCCAGGCGAGATTTATTGTACCCTCTGATTTAGCCTATGGCAAGAATGGTTATTCCAACCTGATCCTGCCTTATTCCACACTCGTATTTGATGTTGAATTACTTGAAATAAGATGATTGACCTATGAGCAGACTTTATCTACCTTTCCTTTTCGCCATGAGTATGATCATTTTGGTCGTCGGCTGCACCAAAGATGACCCAATCGAAAAAGAGAAACTTGCCATGTCCAAATATCTTGAGGATCATGGCTACAGCGTCAGCCCGACTGCAAGTGGGCTCTACTATGTTGAGACAAAGAAGGGCAGCGGTGCAGATGCCGATAATGGAGATCAGGTTAAGGTAAAGTATAAAGGGACTTTTACAGATGGAACTGTTTTTGATTCCGGAATCTATACTTTCATACTAGGTGCCGGTCGGGTCATTAAAGGATGGGACGAGGGCATTGGCTATATGAATGAGGGGGGTAAGGCTATTCTGCTGATACCCTCTGCACTGGCATATGGACCCTATGGAAATTCAGGGATTCCCGGTTATTCTCCTCTGGTTTTTGAAGTTGAGTTGATCGAAGTTAACTAACATGTTATAGTCAACCCATCATATGCCGGCTCAACATCGGCAGGCAAACGCTGCAGTAAGTCAGCATGCGTGCCGGCCTGATGCGATAGATGAGTCAGATAGACTTTTTCCGGTGATAATTTCTCAATAAGTTTCAGGACTTCCGGAATGCTGAAGTGCGACATGTGGGGTTCCCACCTCAGTGCGTTAATAATGAGTATTTTAGATCCTTTTATCTTATCTATTTCCTGATCAGGAATTGAGTTGGCGTCCGTAATGTATGAAATATCACCAAACCTAAAGCCAAGAATTGGAAGTTTGTAGTGGTATGCCCGGATTGGGATTATGGTATTGCCGTCAAAGCAAAAGTTCTCATTATGAATAGTATGTAAATTCATCTGAGGTGTTCCGGGGTATTGGATAACTGCAAAAACATAAGCAAAATCTTTTCGGATGGATTCCTGCACACGCTTTTCAGAATAGATGTCAATGGGCTTCTTATGAAGGAAGTTAAGCGCCCGAATATCATCTAACCCCGAAACATGATCCTTATGCTCATGAGAAAGTAAAATGCAATCCAACTTAGTTACGTTGGCGCGCAGCATTTGCTGCCTGAAATCCGGCCCGGCATCCACAAGAAGGGTTTTACCGTTCCATTTAATCATGGCTGATGATCGCAGGCGGTTATCCCTCGGGTCAGTTGATGTGCATACTTTGCATTGACAGCCGATGATGGGAACCCCGAGTGATGTTCCGGTTCCAAGTAATGTAATTGAAGGCTGGGAAGTCATGTCGAATAGTAATCTGCAAAGATAGCAATCATGGGGTTTTTTATACATTTGAAGGATGAAAGGGACTCTCTGGCTCATACCCAATGTTCTGGATGATGGCAATCCGGGTAATGTGTTATCTCAAAGTGTACTCGAGCAGGTGCGAACTATCCGGTACTTTATTGTTGAGAACGAGAAGAGTGCGCGCCGTTTCCTTGTTCGGGCTGGTTTAAAAGAGGTTTTAGAGGAGATCGAGTGGGGGATGCTAAACGAACATACTCGTGTGCACGAACTGGCTCCACTATTAAGTCCTATCCTTCAGGGTGCTGATGGTGGAGTGCTTTCTGAATCAGGTTGCCCGGGAGTGGCAGACCCGGGTGCCGATATTGTCAGGCTGGCGCATCAATCGGGCATCCAGGTTAAACCCCTTACCGGCCCCAGTTCGGTGATACTGGCACTTATGGCCTCAGGATTGAACGGCCAAAGTTTTGCTTTTCTTGGCTATCTTCCTGTTAAGGCCCCCGATAGAATTAGAAAAATCAGGGAGATTGAGCAAAGATCAAGAATGCATAAGGAAACTCAGATTTTTATTGAGGCTCCGTATAGGAACAGACAATTGCTATCAGACCTGATTCAGACACTCTCTCCGGAATCATGGTTGTCTGTATCAGCGGATCTGACATCCGGTTCAGAGTTTATTAGAACAGCCCAGGTTTGGGAATGGTCTCAGAATATTCCGGACCTTAACAAACGCCCAGCTATTTTTTTGATTTCTGCTAAATAATTATTTTTACTTTTCCTCATAAAGAGGCCATTTATCATTAATATTCAGCCAAATGTCACCAAGGTTAATAAGGTTACTGATTGTCGCAATACTCCTCATCCCGCTGTGGAGCTTTCTGGCATGGGCCATCCGTCCGGTCAGACCGATCAACATTTTCATACTTGATAAAACCGTGCCGGAAGTATACGGCCCTGAGCACCGCTCGTTCAACTGGATTCTAACCCACCATAAATTTGCCAAGCCCAACCGCAAGATGTACAAAATCGTCAAGGATTACTGGGGCTTTTTCCCGGTTGAGCGCGGTGGTGACTATAATATTTATGACCTCGACAGTGTTGTCTCAGCCACTATTGACTCATCAACGATAACAAGTACCGGTTCGGCCAGATTTGACAAAATTTCGAAGGCAAACCTTTCTTATCCCGAAATCGATGCCCTTTCCAAAGAATTGGATATGGTTTTTTATACAGATATGTATGGTATTTATGTGAATGAGTGGTTCAGGGATACCCTCCTCTGGAAAGAACGTTCTCAAGAGATATATGGCGGCATGACAAAAAAGGAACTCTATCTCCTGCAACGAATGAAGGCTCAGCGTAAATTGATTCTTACTGAGTTTAACTATTATCACCATCCAACTCCTAGAGCAATCCGTTATGAAGCAGGGAAGGTAATAAACACAAAATGGACCGGTTGGGTGGGACGGTATTTCGATCCGCTGGACCCGTTGCGTAACGAAGAGTTTCCTTTGTGGGTTTACACCAATTATCTTAAACAGCACGGAGGAGTTTGGCCATTTACCAAAGGCGGGATTGTTTTTGCCCGTGAGGACGATTGGATAGAGATTCTTGAGGATTCAACTCATCTCGACGTGATTATCCCCTACATTTATACTGGCGAATATGGCCAAAAAAAGTTTAAAATGATTGACAAGGTTCATTACCCTTTTTGGTTTGATATTTCCCTTCCTTCCAATGATAGTAATACCATCGTCTCTACCTTTCGGATCGAGCCTAATGAAAAAGGGGATTCTATTTTGAGGTTGTTTAATATTCCTTCCGAGTTTCCAGGCGTCATGGAATCGACCGGGCCATCTCCTTATTATTATTTCGGAGCGGATTTCAGCGATAACCCAATCAAAACAAGACCTGCGTATTTCGCGGGATCCGGATTAGTATCATCTGCCTTTTCCAGTGAAGACCTGTCGACACGTTCAAAGTTTTTCTACCGGCTTTACCGACCCATGATGAGTAGAATCATGAACGATTATTACCGCACCTTGAAATGATAAAAATGTTTGTAGCCAACAAATCCTTTAACCTATTGACATCAGTAAAAGTCGCCCTCATTGTTTTCTTATTCATACTTTCATCCTGCTTAACCTATCAGCCTCCATTACAGCACCATAGAACAATCCAGTTTTCAGGTTTAACCTGGTTTGTCAAAGAGGCGTCTGAATTGGTGGGGCCCGGCCCGAATTTTTTTGGATCAGGTTCTGATCAGGTGTGGGTTGATTCGAAAGGATTTCTTCACCTTAAAATCAGGGAAAAGAACGGTGTTTGGTATTGTGCCGAGGTTTTTTCGCAAAGGAAATTCTCGAATGGAAGGTTTACTTTTCAATTGGCCTCGCGGGTTGACAACCTGGATAGCCGCGTAGTTGCTGGACTGTTTACCTGGAATACACATCCGCGTGCTTATCATCAGGAGGTTGATGTCGAATTCAGCAGGTGGGGAAATCCCGATGATGGCAATGCCCAATTTGTTGTGCAGCCCTATTCAAGAGCCAAGAATATTCATCGTTTCCAGATCGAACTTAAAGGTGACTATAGTACGCATGAGTTTACCACTGGCAGAGACTTTGTATTTTTTGAGAGCTATCACGGGCATGTGGAAAAGTCCTATCCTGGTGGAACCATAAACAGTTGGCTATACAACAGCACCCAGGGGCCCAGAATTCGAAATGCTGAAATTCGCATCAATCTGTGGCTGGTTGATGGCATGCCACCGACAAACCAAAGAGAGGCCGAGATAATTATTCGGAAAGTAACCTATATACCGATCTCCAGTCTCCAGTCTTAGCCGGTTAACTTTTCGTTGTTTTCTATGTTTTACTAATTTGCATGATATTTGCATTTCTGCGTGTATTGGCCATAATTAGCGGTGTATTTGAATGAAACGCATACAATTGTTTCTTTTTTGGAATTCATTATCCAGAATATGGATGCTGATTTTCGTTTTTATATTGTTTCTGGTTTCTTCTCTGTCTGCTCAGGTAAAAATCAATGAATTCTGTGCAGATAATGATGCCGGAGTCCGCGACCCTGATTTTAATGAATATGGCGATTGGATCGAATTGTATAATTCCAGTGATCAGGCGATAAGTCTTACCGGAATGTACCTTACGGATGATCCAACGAATTTGCTTAAATGGCCTTTTTCAGGTAACGCCCAAATACCTGCTGGTGGTTTCCTGCTGGTTTGGGCTGATAACAAGAACTCAAGTACCCACACTAATTTCAGGTTAAATGTTGCCGGAGAGTACATTGCACTTACTTCTACCATGGGAATCGTTATGGATTCGGTGCGATTTGGATCTCAATTGTCCAGTGTGTACTATGGAAGGCTTACGGATGGGTCACAACAATGGGTTTTCTTTCTGAAACCAACACCCGGGGCCACGAATAATGGGCAGACAGGTAACCTGGTAAGCCCGCCGCCCGTATTCTCCCTTGAGCGAGGTTTTTACGGAGGCCCGATTAGCCTGGTGTTATCCATCCCTGGAGGTTCAGGTATAATTCGATATACGCGCGACGGATCAGACCCGGCCGCTGCTTCTGACCGCTATACGAACCCCCTAGAGATCAAGGTAACGACTGTGATCCGGGCTCGCGTTTATAAGGATGAAGCTGCTGCATCACCGATCGTAACACAAACCTACTTTATAAGTGAGCCTACCACTCTGCCCGTGTTTTCCATTACAACTAATCCAAAGAATCTGTGGGATGAGGATACCGGGATTTATGTTCCTGGTAGAAATTATGTTTGGGGGTGGGGAAATGGAAATTTCTGGCAGGATTGGGAAAAAGAGGCTTTTGTAGAGTTTTTCGAACGGGATCGCTCGGTTAAAATAGCACAACTTTCAGGATTGAAAATCGCCGGCGCACTGTCACGAACATCTAGTCAGAAGTCATTAAGACTCACTGCCCGTCGTTCATATGGAGAACCCAGATTTGATTATCGGTTTTTTAAGGACAAGGAAGTGAAGACCTTTAACGACATTAAACTAAGAACATCAGGCAACGATTGGGCCTTTTCTATGATGAAGGACGGACTGGCTCAGACTATTATTGCCGGGCAAATGGACATCGACTATCAGGCTTACCGGCCAACCATTGTTTTTCTCAACGGGGATTACTGGGGTATACATAACCTGCGGGAATTTATCGGAGATGACTATATACAGGATAATCATGGTTTTGATAAATCCAACCTTGACATCATCTCCCAGGTTGCAATGGTAGTTAAAGAAGGGGATTCGAAAAACTATACGGAGCTCCTGGCTTTTCTAAAAAATAACGACATTTCGAATGCTGATAATTATGCGTGGGTGAAGGATCGGGTTGATATCCAAGAATATATTAATTATAATGTGGCCGAAATCTATTTTGCCAATGTCGACTGGCCAGGTGGTAATATCAAATATTGGCGACCGAGAATTGAGGGCGGGAAATGGCGTTGGATAATCTTTGACCTCGATCTTGGTCTGGATTATGTCTGGCACAACACTATCGAATGGGCTACTACGAAAACTCCGCCGGAGTATCCGGGATCAACTGATTTCTTTCGTATCATGATGACCAACCCCGATTTCAGGGAATTGTTTCTGAAAACTTTCCAGAGTCACCTCAACACTACTTTTGAGCCAAATAGATTGGTTCAGATAATTGACAGTCTGCAGTCGAACATTGCTCCTGAAATGGCCCGCCATATATCGAGAT